>JAYTTZ010000133.1:0-29322 GCA_043744805.1 Gammaproteobacteria bacterium | reverse complement strand
GGCTTCCCCCTGCATGCTCCCCAGCTGGAGTTGCCGGGATGGCGCGCTATGAGCATTTGCCCATTTACAAGCAGGCTCTGGACGTGGCGGTGCATTTTTTGGACCGGCTGGTGGTGCTGAACCGGGGGTGACCCCGGCGTGACCGCCACGGCGATTTCCAGAGGAATGTCCGTGCGCTCCAGCGCATCAGGCGGCTTGCGCCCCGGATCCCGGGGCCGCTGCTTTGATCAGGCGCGTTCCCAGACCAGTTGCTGGATTTGCTTGATGCCATCGCGGCCGCGAATGGGGGGTGTCTTGAGGGTCAGCGTGTTGCCCATGAGCTCGAAGTAGCGCAGCTGCTCGCTGCCCGGCCAGCTCGGGGCGTTGGACCCGATCACGGTGTGGGTCACCGTCTGCGCTGATTCATCGATGCGATAAGTGCCCCAGTAGCTGGTGAAGCTGAGGAAGGCGTGCTTGAACTCCGCCTCCGGGGTGTCTTCGGCCGCGCGCGCCGAGAAGCGAGGCCGGCCTTCAGCCATCAACTGCGCGGACATGTTGCCGGCGTCGTCGTACATGATCTGGCCGAGGACTTTCTCACCTAACGGAGAAGGCACGCGCTTGCCGTCATCGGTCAGCGCGTAGGCATCGCGCAGGCGCCAGGTGCCGGTGAAGGGATTGCTCATCGAAAGGTTCCTGCGAGGGCGTTATTCAAAGTTCGAAGCGGAGCGCGCTGGCTTCGCCGGCGCGGACTCTTGCGAGGTGTTCCGCGGCGTTGGCCATGGTAGCCAGGGCGTCACCGGCCAGGAGGCGCCGGATGATTTCCCGTTCAAGGGCCGCTATGGCTTCTGCGGCGGGCAGGGCGGCGAGAACGGCTGCGGGCGAGGCCACCAGCAGGCCGTCGTCGTCCCCAAAAAGGAGGTCGCCCGGCCGGATCAGGACGCCAGCGCAGGCCACGGTGCCCTGCGTTTCGAAGAGCCGGTTGAGGGTGCCGGCCTGTGGACACGTGCCGCGCGAAAAGACGGGCAAATCGAGTGTGCGCAAGGTGGCGGTGTCGCGGATGAGGCCGTCCACCACGAGGCCGGCAAGGCCCTTGCGCGCGGCCTCCAGCGAAAACAGCTCGCCCACCACCGCCCGCCGGCTGCCCTGCGTATCGATGACCAGCACGTCGCCGGGCTGGGCTTCGACCAGGCCCTGGATGACGGTCAGGAAGTCTTCGTTGCAGCGAACCGTGTGGGCGCGGCCGACGAGTTTTTGTCCCGTGCGCACGGGGCGGAGTTCGGGCCCGCAGGCAGCGATGGCTTTGTCGGCGTCGGCCAGGTGGGTGGTGTCAATGGCCCGAAGGCGATTGACGGCGGCGGCGTAGTCGAAATCTGGTGGGGTGCTCATGCGGGGATAATGCCCGAAGGAACGACTGCAGCAGAAGTCCCAGTCCCGTTGCCCCGCGCGCGGCGAGCAACGCCGGATCAGCTAGGCTGGAGGCTCGTCACCGCAAGGCAAGGAGTAGTCCATGGATCGCACCACCGTCGTCCCGCCCACGATGCAGCACCTCGTCGAGCGCTTCCACTACGCGCCGGCCGTGCGCATCGGTCCCTGGATCACCTGCGCTGGCCAGGTGGGCCGTGACGCGCAGATGCGCATCGCCGAGGGCCTGGAAGCCCAGATTGAGCTGGCCTGGGAAAACGTGAAGACTGTGCTTGCAGAAGCCGGCGCCGGGCTCGAGCACATCTACGCCATGACGACCTACCACGTCGGTATCCACGCGCAGCTTGAAACCTTCATCCGGATCAAGGACCGCTACGTGTTGCGCGAGAATCCGCCGCCGGCGTGGACCGGACTTGGCGTGGTGGCCCTGAGCTTCCCTGGGCAACTCGTGGAAATCCAGGTCAACGCCTACCTGCCCGGGTAAAGGCGCGGCCCGTCGCCGGGCCGCGCGGAACTGTGTGATCCGTCACAAAAGCGCTCAAAAGAGCGCACTTAGCCACGGGGAAAGCGTGAGCCACGTCGCCGTTTCGGCATCGCGGCAAGACATCCCCCGCGGCCGCATGCAAGGCTCGGATCCCACGAGGTAACAGGAGTTTCCTGATGCCTACCAGAGGATCCGGGAAAGGCAGGCGGCAGCGAAACCTGGCCAGCGCACTGCACGCGCGGCGGGTGTTCGTGGTCGTTGGGGCATTCAGACCGTCCCTTTCCGGCGCTCGCAAAACGTATCGGAAGAAGGAATTCGAAAAATGAAATTCAAGAAGATCGTCCACGCCCTGCTCTTTACCAGCCTTGCCATAGGTGCCGTGGCACAGGCGGAAGCTTCGTTCGTCCCGGTCGGCGTGCAGAACGACGTCGCGGTTGGGACTGTCACGGGCTGGGGCTATGTGGAAATCTACCGCGGCACCTACAGCGAGGAGTTCTCCCTGGGCGACGTGCTGGCCCCGTATGGCGACGCGGCGCAGGTCATCCTTGCGGGCCACTACGTCGAGAGTGAGGTGTTCGACGTCCTGGCGTCGGCGTCCAAGGCCGAGGTGCTCACGATCACCGACTACAACCAGACCCACACCGCGAATGGCGCGGAGTGGTACAGCAACGACTCTTCGCTGGGCTTCGCCGGTCTCGGCAAGGCCATCAACCAGAACAGCGCCGACACCTATGGCACGAGTTTTTTCAACGCGCCCGGATGCACGCTCACGCAGAGCTGCTTCCAGCCGGACCAGGTGGACGAACGTGATCGCCTGAGCTGGGCGACCTCTGACCTGAACGAGGTCACCGCCGGTTGGCGCAGCGGCGACAACGTGAACCTGCAGAGCGCAACTGACTGGGAGCGCGTGGTGTTCGTGAACACCAATCCTCCGGCGCCCGTGCCGGTACCGGCCGCCGTGTGGCTGCTGGGCTCGGGCGTTGCGGGTCTCGTGTCGGGGCGTCGTCGCAAGACCGCCGCGTAAGCCCGGCCAAACGACCGATGCCGGCCCCAGGGCCGGCGTCGGGATTTCCCTTGAAGGTGCTGCGTGCGCCTTCTGTCGTTTCTGGACCAGATCAGGCCGTTTCACCCAGCCAGTCACGCGGCTTGATGAAGCGCGCGTAGAGGTCGGCTTCCGGGGTGCCGGGCTGCGGTTGCCAGTTGTAGCGCCAGCGTACGTTGGGCGGCAGCGACATCAGGATTGATTCCGTGCGCCCACCGGTCTGCAGGCCGAAGATCGTGCCGCGGTCGTAGACCAGGTTGAACTCCACGTAGCGGCCGCGCCGGTACAGCTGGAAATCGCGCTCGCGTTCACCGTAGGGCCTCTGCCAGCGGCGCTCGACGATGGGTACGTAGGCCGGGACAAAGTGATCACCCACGCTCTGCGTGAAGGCAAAGCACTTCTCGAAGCCCCATGCGTTGAGGTCGTCGAAGAAGAGCCCGCCCACGCCGCGCTGCTCGTTGCGGTGCTTGAGGTAGAAATATTCGTCGCACCATTGCTTGTAGGTGGGATACACCTCCGGGCCGAACGGCGCACAGGCATCGGCCGCCACCTGGTGGAAGTGCCGGGCGTCTTCGTCGAAACCGTAATAGGGCGTGAGATCAAAACCACCGCCGAACCACCAGACAGGTGCTAAGTCCGGCCGGCTGGCGAGGAAGAAGCGCACGTTGGCGTGCGAGGTGGGCGCGTAGGGGTTGCGCGGATGGACCACCAGCGACACGCCCATCGCGCGGAAAGCGCAGCCTGCGAGTTCGGGTCGCTTGGCGGTAGCCGCAGGGGGCAGGTGGGTGCCGGTGACGTCGGAAAAATTGACGCCGGCCTGCTCGAAAACGGCGCCATCGGCGAGCACGCGGGTGCGGCCTCCGCCGCCTTCGGCCCGCTCCCAACGCTCTTCGAGGAAAGGCGTGGTGTCGAGCGTATTGAGCGCTCCGCAAATGCGATCCTGCAGGCCCAGCAGGTAATCCTTGACTGCGACCAGCACCGCCATTCCATCCAGCATTGCAAATCCTCAGGGGTGGGCTGCGAGCGTGGCGGCCGAGCGTGCTATCGTGGCCGCCCTTCACGCAACCCGGCCCGAATGGCCCTTGAGCCCATGAACGCACGCACTGCAAGCCTCGAGCGTAACACCAAAGAAACGCAGATCTCGGTCGCCATCAACCTCGATGGCACTGGCGAAGGGCACTTCAGCACGGGCCTGCCCTTCCTGGATCACATGCTGGATCAAGTCGCTCGGCACGGCCTGATCGACATCAAGGTCGTGGCCAACGGCGATCTGGAAATCGACGCCCACCACACCGTGGAGGACATCGGCATCACCTTTGGCCAGGCGCTCGTGAAAGCCTGGGGCGACAAGCGCGGATTGCGCCGCTACGGCCACGCCTACGTGCCGCTGGACGAGGCGCTCTCGCGGGTGGTCATCGACCTCTCCGGTCGTCCGGGCCTCGAATACGACGTGAGCTTCCCGCGGGCGCGCATCGGGGATTTCGACGTTGATCTCTTTCGCGAATTCTTCCAGGGCGTGGTCAACCACGCACACGTGACGCTGCATATCGACAACCTGCGCGGACGCAACGCACACCACATCATCGAAACAATCTTCAAGGCTTTCGGCCGCGCGCTGCGCGTGGCGGTCGAGCGCGATCCGCGCATGGGCGAGGTGATGCCCTCGACCAAGGGTTCGCTGTAAGGCACGGGGGAGCGCAGTCGTGGAACGGGTGGCGGTAGTCGATTACGGCAGCAGTAACCTGCGTTCGGTGGTGAAGGCCATCGAGCATGTGGCAGACGGCAACGTGGAAGTCCTGGTGGTGGAAACGCCGGAGGCCCTGCTCGCGTCCGATCGCGTGGTGTTCCCGGGTCAGGGTGCGATAGGCGACTGCATGCGCCACCTCCAGGAACGCAACCTGGTGTCGGCCCTCCAGGAGTGCGCGCGCAGCCGGCCATTCTTTGGCATCTGCCTTGGACTGCAGTCGCTCATGGCGACCAGCGACGAAGATGGCGGTACCGACTGCCTGGGGCTATACGCTGGCGGTGTGAAGCACTTCCGCACCGACGCTGGCCCCGAAGCCGATGGCACGCCCCGCAAGATCCCGCACATGGGCTGGAACGAAGTGCACTGGACGCGTTCGCATCCGGTGTGCGAAGGCGTGCCATCCGGCACGCGGTTCTACTTCGTGCACAGCTACTACGTGGCACCGGACGACGCTTCGATCGTCCTGGGGCGGACCGACCACATCGACACCTTCGTTTCCGCAATTGCCAAAGGCACGGCCTTTGCCACCCAGTTCCATCCCGAGAAAAGCGCGGCCGCAGGGCTGCGTCTGCTCGCCAACTTCCTGCGCTGGAACGGACGCTAGTTTCAAACAGGCTGGTGAAAAACTACTGCGGCGGCCGTCTGCGGCGTTGCATATCCGCCTGCGGTGCTCATTTACCCGCTTGTAAACTGCGCTCCTCGGCGGACACGCGCCTTGCAGCCAGCCCCCTCGCTACGTTTTTCACCAGCCTGCTAAGCCTCACGCGTAGCGCGCCATGACGTGCTCGGCGAAGAGGTCCAGCGAACGCGCCGCTGCCGCCAGGGGCAATGAGCCCCAGGCGAAGCTGCCGATGAAGTAATTGCAGCCGCTTTCCTCCAGCAGACGTTCCACCTTGCCGCGCACGGTATCCGGCGAGCCAAAGAGCAGGGTTTCGCCAGCGACGCCTAAATCCCAGGAAAAGAGTGGGTCGACGCTGTGGTCGTCGTTGTCGTGCCAGAGCTTGGTGATCGAGCGATACCAGTCGGCGTGCGCGGCGCGGGCGAGGGTTTCGGCCTTGGCATCGGTGTCGGCCACCAGGATCTGGCGCATGGCGCCCAGCAGGGGATCCGGCACGTGGGCGTTGAGCCGGTTTGCGTCGCTGCGATGTGCGGCCCACTGGCGGCGGTATTCGTCGACGGAAGCCTTGAGCACGTGGGCCGGACCGAGTCCCACGTAGTGGTAACCGTTCCGGGCGGCGTAGGCAATTTTCGCGGGGTTGTGCGTGGGGTACCAGAGCGGTGGATACGGCAGCTGGGCCGGCTGCAATGCCATCGGCACCTGGTGGTAGTGGTAGTGCTCGCCGTGGAAATCGAGGTGCGACGAGGTCAGCCCCTGAACGATCACCTGTAGCGCTTCGTCGAAGCGGCTTTGCGTCTCTTCCGGGCGAAGTCCAAAGGCGCTGAGTTCATAGGGGGACACTCCGCGTCCCACGCCAAGCTCCAGTCGCCCGTCGCAGAGGTGGTCGAGCATGCAGATTTCCTCGATGAGGCGCAGCGGCTCGTAAAGGGGTAGCAGGTAGACCAGCGGCCCCAACCTGATCCTGCTGGTGTGCCGCGCGGCGGCGGCCAGGAAGACTGACGGCGACGGCGCCATGCCAAGCGGCGTCGCGTGGTGTTCAGCGAGATGGTAGCGGTGGTAGCCCGCCCGTTCGGCGCGTTCGAGGAGGTTCAGGCGTTGCCGGTAAAGTTCGCCCAGCGGGGCACTGTTGCGGTCAATCCAGTCGAAGATGCCGAATTCAATGGCGGCCATGCCGTGCTCCAATGGGACGATTCAGGGGAGTGCACGCTATCCCTCCGGCGGGCGTCAAGCGGGCTCAGTTCAGCAGGTGGCCGTCGACGCGAGGTGCCGACCACAGCTGGTGGCACTGCATGAACCGCTCGTTGCTGCGGTCGTCCAGGGCGAGGCCGGGGCGGGTGTCCATGATGTGTGCCAACAGGTGGGCGACGGCGCGGCGCTGGGTTTCATCACAGTAACGGTAGAAACGATTGTCGATCTCCTCCACCTCCAGGTGGAACAGGAGTTGGGAGGCATACCACCCGTGCTCGGGGCTTGGCGGGTTGAGTGCAAGCCGGGCCAGCGAAGGGAAGAAGTAGGCCATCGCGTGTGGCGTGGCTACGCAGAAAGGATCAAACGCGGCGTAGCCCACGTCTTCGAGGTGCATGGCGTGGGGTTCGCAGAGCTGCAAACGATCGTCGTGTTCGGCACACTCGGTGCAGTGCTGGGTGTCGGTGAAATGCGCCGGTCGCTCAAGACCGCCGAAGACGCTTTCGATCATTTTCAGCACGGTGTGGTCGCTTTGCATTACTCGCGTTCCATCCCGTCGACCCGGTGCATCGGGCCTCGCGGGTTCAGTCCCTGGATGCGCTGGATGATGCCGGCCTGCAAAAGCCGCACGCGACCCCAAATGGGTGATACTTGGCAAACCCAGTGACGCCGGTCCGGCGCAGGAGCAGCGCTTTGCGAGTCGGAAAAGGCCTTGCCTTCGGGCTGATGCTGCTCGTTCTTGCGGGATTCCATGCGCTCGGCCTGCAGCGCTATCTCAGTCTGGGCTTCCTGCAGGAAAGCCACGCCGCGCTCCTCGACTACCGGGCGCTGCATCCCCTGGTTTCATTGGGGGCGTACTTCATCGTCTACGTCGCGGTCACCGCGCTGTCCCTGCCCGGCGCGGCGGTGATGTCGCTCGCGGGCGGGGCGGTGTTCGGACTCTGGCAGGGCTTCCTCGTCGTGTCGTTTGCGTCCAGCGTGGGAGCCACCTTGGCGATGCTGGTCGCACGCTTCCTGCTCAGGGATTGGATCGCAGCGCGCTTCGGTGCGCGGGTGGCCGCCATCGATGCCGACGTGGCGCGCGATGGTGCCTTCCATCTCTTTGCACTCCGGCTCGTTCCGCTGTTTCCCTTCTTCCTCGTCAACCTTGCCCTTGGATTGACCCACATGCCGGCACGCCGGTTCTACTGGGTGAGCCAGCTGGGCATGCTGCCGGGCACCGTGGTGTTCGTGAACCTCGGCACCCAGCTTGCCAGCGTCGACACGCTGCAGGGGCTGGTGTCACCGGGGCTGCTGGGATCCTTCGCGCTGCTGGGCGTGTTTCCGCTGGTCGCGCGCCGGGGACTGCAATGGCTGCGGCTGCGCAAACGCTACGCGCCGTGGCCACGTCCCACGCGTTTCGACTTCAATCTGGCCGTGATCGGCGCTGGCAGCGGCGGGCTGGTCAGCGCCTACATTGGCGCGGCGACCCAGGCCAAGGTGGCGCTCATCGAAGCGGGCGCGTTTGGCGGTGACTGCCTCAATACCGGTTGCGTGCCCAGCAAGGCACTGCTGCGTTCGGCCCGGCTGCTGCACGAGATTCGCGAGGCCGGGGCCTACGGCCTGCGCGATGCACAGGCGAGTTGTGACTTCCCCGCCGTGATGGAGCGGGTGGCCGGCGTGGTGCGCGAGATCGCGCCGCATGACTCCATCGCCCGCTACAGCGCGCTTGGCGTCGAATGCATCGAAGGCCGCGCACGCCTGCTTTCGCCGTGGACGATTGAAATCCAGACGGCCGCGGGGATCCAGCGCATTTCCGCAGCCCAGACCATCGTCGCCACGGGTGCCCGCCCGACTGTGCCGGAATTGCCGGGGCTCGAGGAGGTCGGTTACCTCACCTCGGAAACCGTATGGTCGTTACGCGAACTGCCGCCACGCCTGCTCGTGCTGGGTGGCGGTCCCATTGGTTGCGAACTTGCCCAGGCGTTTGCGCGCCTTGGATCCCAGGTGGTGGTGGTGCAGCGCGCCGAGCGCCTGCTGCCACGCGAAGATCCCGAAGTCTCCGCACTGCTGGTGAAGCGCTTTGCACGCGAAGGCATCGTGGTGCTGGGCGCGGCCACGCCGCTTGCCTGCGAAGTCGCGGTGGGGGAAAAGACCCTGCTGGTCTCCCACGAGGGCACCGATCTGCGCGTACCCTTCGACGCCCTGCTGGTGGCCGTCGGGCGTACTGCAAGCGCGCAAGGATTCGGGCTGGAGGAACTCGGCATCGGCCTGAATGCCGACGGCACCATTGCTGCCGACGAATTTCTCGCGACCTCGCTGCCGAACATCCACGTGTGTGGTGACGTGGCCGGACCCTTCCAGCTCACCCATGCGGCTGCGCACCAGGCCTGGTACGCGGCGGTGAACGCGCTGTTCGGGCGTTTCCGGCGCTTCCAGGCGGATTACCGCGTGATCCCGTGGTGCACGTTCACCGAACCCGAAGTCGCGCGGGTGGGCTTGTCCGAGACCGAGGCCAGGGCGCAGGGCGTCCCCCATGAGGTGACCCGCTACGCGCTGGACGATCTGGACCGCGCCATTACCGACGGCACGCGCGAAGGCTTCGTGAAAGTCCTGACGCCGCCCGGCAGCGACCGCATCCTCGGGGTGACCCTCGTGGGCGCCCAGGCGGGTGAACTCATCGCCGAGTTCGTGCTGGCGATGAAGCACCGGCTTGGCTTGAACAAACTGCTGGGCACGATCCACATCTACCCCACCCTGAACGAGGCCAACAAGTACGCCGCCGGTGCCTGGAAGCGAGCCCAGGTCACCGCCGGCCAGCGGACAGTGCTCCGGGCGCTCCACGAGTGGCAGCGGGGTAGTGGGCGTTTCACGCAGGTGTTGCGCGCAATGCCAGGCCTGCTGCGGAAGACTCGCCGTGACCCTCCACACCAGGGGCACGACACCAGGGCGTGAGATTGGCCGGGGGTGAATCCTGCCGGCCTCAAGGCCTGCCTGCGGCCTTACCGGCTTTCCAGTTCCTTCTTCAGGGCTGCCCCCTGTTCTGCGGAAAGGTTCACTCCATCATTTCGGCGGCTTTGTAGCGGGTGATGGCCTCCCGCCCTGCAGCGTCGCGGGCCTCGAATGCAGCGTTCCAGTCGGCCTCTGCCAGTGGGGCGGCGAGGCTGGGCAGCAGGGACAAGACGGGCAGTCGTTTCATGGGTGCTTCGATTCCCGGGTGAGTTGTGCGCGGGATCCAGGCCTCGCGATCGCGCAAACCGGGTGGCCCGGCAAGCGGCCTTCGCTAGCGACGTTATCCAGCAGCGTGCTAGCGCGTCACCCAACCCCCGCAAACCGGGAATACCTGACCGACGAAGCAATTGGCCGCGTCACCGCACAGGTAGGCGACAAATTGGGCATCCTCCTCCGCACCCACCAGCCGCCCGAGCGGGACTTCGCGGGCAAGGCGCTCCTGGAACTTGGGATTGGCTTGCAGCGAGGGCGGGTAGTACGTGGGGTTCTCGACGAAGTTCTGGGCGATGGCATTCACCTGCACCTTGCTCGGCGCCAACTCCACGCCCACTGCCTGCACCCAGGCCAACTGGGCCCCGCGGGCGGCACTGTAGGTGGAGCAGCGTTGCATGCCGCGCAAGGCCGAAGCGCTGCCCATCACGATGATCTTGCCGGCGCCCCGCGCCAGCATCTGGGGTAGCACAGCCCTGGCGAGACGGGGCAGCGGGTCGACCAGGGTGGCAAAGGCTTCGCGCCATTCGGGTTCGCCCACCTCGGTGGCGGGTGTGGTGGGGGCGGGAAAGGCGAGGTTGGCAATGAGGATGTCAATTTCGCCGGCTTGCGCCACGACGCGCGCCGCAGCGTCGGCGTCCACCAGTGGCTCGTCGCTTGCGATCACGGTGGCGCCGTGGGTGGGCAGCCATTGGCACAGCGTCGGGCCCATGAATGCCTTGCACTGGGTGACCAGGATGCGTTTGCCGGTAAGCGACCTTGGCATGGGGTGCCTCGTGGGGTTGGGGGTGCGGCATACTCTGGGCGCCGAAGCCCCACCTGGAGAGAGCCATGTCGACCATGAACCAGTCTGCCCTTGAACGCGCAGTGTGGGAACTGCAGCAGCGCGAAGCGATCACCCAGACCCTGATCAATTACTGCGTGGGGGTGGACCGCAACGACCCAGTAGCAGTGACCGATCTGGTCTTCGCCGAGGATGGCGCCTTCGAGCTGGGGGCGCGGTATGCGGTAGTCGGGGCGGCGGAACTGCAGAAAATGTTCGCCAGGACGCTGGCGCCTTTCAGCGCCACCAGCCACCACCTGTCCAATGTGAGCATCACCCTGACCAGCGCGACCACCGCCGAGTCCTCGGCCTATGTGTATGCGTGGCACCTCACCGTGGAGGACGGTCGACGCATCGATCTCTGGGGGCGCTACGAGGACCGGCTGGTGCTGACCCCGCGCGGCTGGCGCATCGCGAGCCGACGTCTGTCCGCCGCCGGCTCCGACGGCTGGGACAAGCCACCGTTCGACCTGACCGAGCGGCTGCCCAATCCCGTGAATCCCCCGTCGCCGACCCTCACGAGGCGCTAACGGCGGCCGGCGCGCCGGCGCGCAACCATGCGCGGATAGCGCCGAAGCAGGCCGCTGGCGTGAAGTGTGTGCTGGCATGGTCGAACGCGCCGGCAGCAAGCCTGGCGCGGAGTGCGGGCTCTGCCAGGAGCCGCTTGAGCGCCGCCGAGAAGTCACTCGGGGTATCCGCTATCCACAGCGCCTTGCCATGCAGTTCGCGCAGGCCCCGCGCGCCCTCGCTGGTGGTGAGCAGGGGCAGGCCGTTGGCAAGCGCCTCCACCGATTTGATCTTGAGCCCCGCGCCCGCGCGCACCGGGTTGATGACGACGTCGGCGCGCGCGTAGGCCGCGTCGAGGCTCAATTGGTGGCCGTGTCGTCGCAGCCCCGGCACCGTGGCGCAATCCTCCAGCGCGTCGCAGATCCAGCCGTAGACATCGAGCGTTATCCCCGCTTGGTGGACAGCCGGCCAGACCTCGGCGATGAACCAGCGGATCCCGTCTTCGTTGGTGTTCCAGCGGCTTGCGATGAAGGCTATGGAGCGAACGACCTCGCGCTGGATCTGGCGGGTGAGTGTGGCGGGATGCGGCGTGAGCAGGGCGCGACCGGGGCCAAGCCAACGCTCGACGAGCGCTCGATCCTCACCCTGGATGCAGATGACGCGGTCGTAGAGCGCCAGCACTTCGCGCTCCTCGTCCTCTGACAGGGGCGTGTGGTCCGGGAGCCCGCGGGCGGCATAGCTCTGGCAACGCTGGCTCAGGAGATCGTGGGTGTCGACGATGGTCCGCACGCCGGCTGGCACCAGGGGAAGCAGGAATGACAGCTCGGTTTTTTCGATCCAGCAGAGGTCGAAGGTTCGGGTCGCAAAGAATTGCCGGAGCCACCGGGCCATGGCCAGCCTGTCGCCTGCCAATGCCACCGGTATGACAATGAATTCAAGGGGTGCGCCGAGGGCTGCAAGGGTTTGCGTGTCGGGCAAATGCTGCACAGTGCGCGCAAGGACTACCGTGAGTTGGCACTCTGCGCCCAGCATTGGAAGCAGTGCGCGCAGGCGTGCCCAGCGGCCAGCACCCTCACGCCAGAAGGTGGCTTGGGTCAGCAGCAGGACGCGAAGCCGTGGCCTCGCGTCCGCGGCAGTCATCGACAAACCCGCTTAACGCAGCACCAGGCCTTGCATGTCGCCCTGCGCCCGCCATGCGGCCAGCAGGTCGTAGAACTGCACCGGCCCCTCGGGGTACTGGCCTTCGAGGAAGCCTTTGCCCTTGCCTGACTCGCCTTCACCGTTGTAATAGCCCGGCGTGCACTCGGCCTGGTAGTTCGACATGAAGCCCGGCTGGCTGACATGGCTGACCCAGTTGGCTTCGGCCTCCGGCGTCGGTTCGGCGGCCTTCAGTCCACGGTTGATGACCTCGCGAACGATGTAACTGAGGTGGGTCGATTGGCCGTTCAGCATGTAGGTGAGGTTGGGCGCGAGGCCGGTCTGGGTGAGGCCCATGTGGAACAGGTTGGGGAAGCCATGGCTCATGAAGCCGTGGTAGGTGCGCATGCCGCCAGCCCAGTACCTGGATAGCGCAAGCCCATCGCGCCCGACCACGTCGAACTCGGCACGTCGCGTGTACGAGGTCCCTACTTCGAAACCGGTGGCGAAGATGAGGCAGTCGAGCGGGTATTCGACCCCGTCCACCACCGCGCCGTGTGCGGTGACGCGTTCGACACCGAGACCATGGGTATCGACGAGCGTGACGTTCGGCCGGTTGAAGGCCGGCAGGAATTCGTCGTTGAACGTAGGGCGCTTGCACCACTGCTTGTACCAGGGCTTGAGCGCTTCGGCGGTTGCCTCGTGCTCGACGACGACGTCCACGCGGGCGCGGATTCCATTCATCTTCCGGTAGTCGGCGATCTCGGACATGACCATGATGTCCTCGGCCGACATGCCCGCCTCCTCTGGTACGCTCAGGAGTTCGCCGAGCGCCTTGAAAAGGTCCGTCCAGCCATCAGCCACCAGATCTTCCTTTTGTGGGATCCCGCTCAGGATGCCGGCGAAGTTGTGGTTGCGACGCGCCTGCCAACCAGGGGTCAGGGTGGCGGCCCAGGCGGAATCGGTGGGCTTGTTGCGGCGTTCATCCACTGCCGACGGCGTGCGCTGGAAGACATACAGTTGCTGGGCATCCTTGGCCACGTAGGGAATGCTCTGGATGCCGGTGGCGCCGGTGCCGATGATGCCAACCCGCTTGTCGGCGAGCTTGGTCATGTTGCCGGTGGAATCCCCGCCCGTGTAGCCGTAATCCCAGCGGCTGGTATGGAAGGTATGGCCCTTGAAGGTCTCGATCCCGGGAATGCCCGGCAGCTTCGGGCGGCTCAGCGGGCCGCTGCACATGACGAGGAAGCGCGCCTTGAAGTGGTCGCCGCGGTCGGTCAGCACCTGCCAGCGTCCGGAGGCCTCGTCCCAGGTGGCCGCCGCAATCTGGGTCTGGAAGCAAGTGCGTTCGTAGAGCTTGAATTGCTTTCCGATGCGCTGCGCGTGCTCGAAGATTTCCGGTGCATAGGCGTACTTGAGCTTCGGCAGGTAGCCGGTTTCCTCCAGCAAAGGCAGGTAGATGTAGGCATCGATGTCGCATTGGGCGCCTGGATAGCGGTTCCAGTACCAGGTGCCCCCGAAGTCGCCGCCCTTTTCGAAAATGCGGAAGTTGCCCACCCCGGCCTGCTCCAGGCGCACGGCGGCCAGCATTCCGCCGAAGCCGCCGCCGATGATCGCGGTATCAATATCCTCGACGATCGGCTCGCGGAGGATGCGCGATTCCACGTACGGATCGTCGACGAAGCGTTGCAGATCGCCGGTCACCTCCCGGTACTGGTCGTTGCGATCCTGGCGCAGGCGCTTGTTACGTTCCTCAAGGTAGCGCGCCTTCAGCGCGTCAGGGTCGAACCCGAGTTCTTCCATCGTGGGACGAACGAAAGTGTTTTCGAAAGAAGACGGATTGGCGGACATTGGAACTTCCTTGGCTGGAATTTGGCTAGTGCCGAACTCTACAACGCCACCCACGCGTTTTGGAATCAAGCGCAACGCAGCAATTTCGGGGCATTCCAGCCCGCTTCAAGGCAGTAAATGCAATATCCGCGAGGCATAATCCGGCCCACCCCGCCATCGCAGAGGAGTTCCCACTGCCATATTGGCGCCAGGTTTTTGCTGGTCGACCTGCCGACATCCCGACTGGAGAGCCGATGACCCCAAGCACGCCCGAGCCCGCGCAGCCGCGTCCGGCTGCAGCGCCCGCCAACGCGTCCGCCCAACGCTGGGCGCGCCTCGCGCCCTGCCTGCCCTTCGTCGGGCTCCTGGCTGCTTTCCATGTTCTATACGGCAAGTTCTTCCCCAACCTGCAGGGTGGGCTGGGCCACGACTACTCGGGCATCCTGCCGTGGCTGCTGGCCGGACGTTACTGGTTTGCCACCAACGGCCTCGCTGAGGTGCCGTGGTTCACGCCGGCTTTCTGTGGTGGCCAGCCGTTTTTTTCTGATCCCCAGACCTTCTTCTACTCACTGCCCCAGTTCCTGGCGTTCGCGCTGGAACCGCTGAAGGCGGTGTATCTCTCGGTACTGCTGTTTGCAGCTGCAGGTTACTGGGGCAGCTATTGGCTGCTGCGTCATGCCTTTGCCACCAGCCGACCGGCCGCAGTGGTGGGCGCGACGCTCTTCCTCTTCAACGGATTCTTTGCCTACCGGATGGTCATCGGCCATTTCACTTACCTGGGGTTCATGCTCACCCCGGCCATGGCGGCGCTTATCCTGCTGCCGCTGCGGGGTTCACGCCGCCTGGAGCAGCACTTCCTGATGGGCACCGCGGCCGGACTTGCCGCCAGCTACTGGGTCTACTCGGGCATGATCCATGGGCTCCTGCCCGGCTGTGTGACCTTTCTTTGCCTGGGGGCGATCTATCGCTTGCAGCGGCTTCCGCTATCGCTGGGCGAGATCGCGTTCCGGGCGGGGATTGCGACAACGGTCACGCTGCTGGTGTCGTCGGCACGACTCGTCTCGGGTTCGTTGTACCTCGCCGCATTTCCCCGGACGGATTACCTGCTGCCGGGCATGAAGGACTGCGGGCAACTCCTGCTGCTCGGCCTCAAGGTGCTGTTCTTCCCGCAGCCCAATATCGATCTTGAAACGGCGCCCCGGCTTGCCAACCTGCAGTGGGCGCTGGGACGGCATGAGTTCGAATACGGCGTGGGCGCGGCGGCGCTGGCGCTCCTGTTGTGGTGGTTGGTGGCCGTGGCGCCAAGGCTCTTCAGCGACGTGGCCCGGGCGGCTCGCGTCCAGCAGCGTTCATCGCGCGAATTCTGGCTCCTCAGCCTGGCCGTGGCCGCCTTGCTGGTGGTGCCGTTCGCACTCAACTACTACACCCCGGAATGGAATGCGTTCCTGAAGCAGTTGCCACTCATCCAGTCGAGCAGCAACCTGGTGCGCTGGTTTGCGCTCCTCATTCCGGTCGTTACGGTAGCCTGCGGCCTTGTTTTCAATCGCATCGCGCCCGACCAGCAGGGCCGTCTCGCAGTCGTGGTGGTGGCGGCGGTTTTGATTGGCAACGTCGCCAGCGACGACCAGGCCTACCACGCGGAAAACTATCGCGACGAACCCACCCGGATTGCCGCCGCGGCACTCGCCGAAGGCAACGGCGTCCCGCCAATCACCGCCGTGCTGGGGGATCTGGTGGACCCCGCTACCCGCAAACTCCGTGGCGTCTCAGGCTTTCCCAACGACCAACTGGTGGCGGGTTATTCACCGCTCGCCTGCTACAACCCAATCTTCGGTTACCGGCTGGAGCATTTTCCGGTCAAGACCCTGCACGACGGACCGGCCACGGAAGCCCGGGACGGCGTACTCAACTTCAAGAATCCGGCGTGTTACGCCTTCCCGGAAGCCAACCAGTGCGCGCCCGGTGACCACTTCCGTTCGGACCAACTCGACGCCCTGAAGGCCCTGCTGGCTTACCGGCCCTATCCCTTCGCGATGCCGGCTTCGCAGCACGCCGCAAACCTGATCACCCTCGGTTCGCTGTTGCTGTCGCTGGGACTCGTGGCGGTCCTCGGGTGGCGGCGCTATCGCGCGGCCCCCGAACATTGAGAGGCCAGGCATTGGGCCGGCTGGCGCTCCTCGCCCTGGCAACCCTGCCACTGTGGGCGGCCGCGGCCGGGGTAACCTGCCACTACACCTATGGTGGGCAGGTGTTTGCGCTACCCGTGGCAGTGACCGACGACCCCTATCGGGTACCGGCAGTGCACGTCGGTTCTTACTTCCTGTTGCGTGCAGTACGCCTACGTGAGCCGCCCACCTTGCACGTCTACACCTACGGTGACAGTCCGGACGGGCCGGGTATCCTCCACCAGGGCACCTGGGCGGAGGCGGCCGCCAACGTGGGCAGCCAGGGCTTCACCGGTTTGCAGCGGGTTTACGAACCCGTGAGGGACAGCGAAATCGAGTACTGGTGCGAGCACGACGTCCGGCGCCGCCGATGAACGACACTCAGTGGTTGGCGCCCTGGCTAGGTCTCGCGGGACTGCTCTTTGGCCAGCTTGCGAACGGTCTGACCTTGAGCTTCGTTGGCGACGTGATGCTCGACGACGGACCGGGACGAACCATCGCCAGCGGGCGCGATCCCCTGGCCGATTTCGTCGGCTTGCTGTCCCGTTCGGACGTCGTCATCGCCAACCTGGAATGCCCGGTGGCGACCGTAGGCGCGGCCAAGGCCGGGAAAATCTTTACCTTCCGCGCCCGGCCTGAGGCACTCGAAGTCCTGAAGGGGCGCGTGCACGCCGTGTCGCTCGCCAACAACCATTCGGGTGATTACGGCCCGGATGCGTTACTCGAAACGATCGAGCACCTGGACCGTGCCGGCATCCGCCATTTTGGGGGCGGCCGTGATCTCGCGACCGCCCATGCGCCCTACTGGATCGAGCGCGACGGCCTGCGCATTGCCGTCCTCGGCTATGACGAGTTCAAGCCACGCCGCTTCGAGGCAGGGCCTGACTGGGCGGGGGTGGCCTGGAGCGAAGACGCCCAGGTGGTGGCGGACATCAAGGCGGCCAAGGCCGCCGGCGCGGATTTCGTGATTCCCATGATGCATTGGGGTTGGGAGCGGGAGCTCGAACCCACTGCGCGGCAGCGTGCGCTGGCCCGCAAGATGATCGACGCCGGCGCCGAACTGGTGGTTGGCGCGCATCCGCATGTGACGCAAGGGGCCGAGTACTACCGGGGCAAGCTCATTGTCTACAGCCTTGGGAATTTCGTGTTCGACAGCTTCAAGAGTGTCCCGACGCGCACCGGCTGGGTCTTGAACCTCGAGCTCGGACACCAGGGACTGGTGCGCTGGCAGACCAGCGTGGCGTGGATGGACGAGGAGGGTAGCCCGCAGCGCAAACCCGGTGCGCAAAGCCCCTGCGGCAAGCGTGGTGATCGGGCCCCCGCGCTTTGCGAAAACCCCTGAGCCGGGGCCGGTCGCGCCTCAGGGAGGATCGAGTTCCCGCTCCGAGCAGCAGCGGTTGCGGCCCTGGTGCTTGGCGAGATAGAGCGCACGGTCGGAACGCTCGTAGACGTCCTCGATGGTGTCTTCCGGCCCGAACTCTGCTACCCCCACCGAAATCGACACCGGCACTGGGGAATTCTTGAAGCGGAACTTGCTGCCGGCGACGCTGGCACGGAGCTTTTCACCGGCAATCTGGGCGCCTTCGACGGAGGTCTCGGTCAGGATCACCGCAAATTCTTCGCCGCCCATGCGGCACAGGACGTCGCAGTTCCTGATCTGCTGGCGAAGGAGCGCGGCCACCGATGCGAGCACCTTGTCGCCGGCCGCATGGCCGTAGTTGTCGTTAATCGACTTGAAGTGGTCAAGGTCGCACATGGCGAGCGACAGGTGCCCGCCATGGCGGCGCCAACGCTCGAATTCGCGGCCGATGCTCTCTGTGTAGCCAAGGCGATTCAGCACCCCGGTCAGGGGGTCCAGCAAGGTCAAGACGTGCTGCTCTTCGAGGTCGCTGCGCAAGCGCTGGGTTTCGCTCTCAAGCTCCCGCAGCCGCGCGACCACGAGTTCCATCTGGGTGCTGGCGTCGCCGTGGCGAACCTGTTCGGCGCGCACGAAGATGTCGAGGCTGCTTTCCAGGCCGACCAGCTGGTCCATCATTGCCGGCTTCAGGGTCAGCAAATCGGATTCTTCGTCCACCAGTTCCCGGATGTCGGCGACCTTCTCGGCCATCTCCTGCTGGAGGCTGTTCGCGGAAGCCAGGGTCTCATCGTGGATCTCGCCGCTTTTGGCAATCTGTCCCTTGAACTCCTCCATCCGGCGCGTCATGAGCTTGAGGAATCCACTGAGCTCGTTGATTTCTCGCTGCGAGCTGCTCCGGGCTTTGTTCAGCAGGTCGACGAGCCGTTGGACGACCTGGCGGATTTCATCCGACTTCATCGCCGCATCCAGCTGCTGGCTGAGCAGCTGCTTGTCCTCCGAGAAGGAGGGTGGCAGGGTCAGGGTCTCAATGAGATGGTGGATCTGGTCGCGTGCGAGCACCAGCGGGTCTTCGCGGGGTGCGCTATCGCTGTCGGCTGGGGGTGACACGAACGTTGAGATGGTGCGGGCAAGGAGCCTGGCGACTTCGATCTGTGCAGACCTCGTGAGAGTGCGATCAAACCGCTCCCTGACGCTGTTCAAGGCAGGCTGCGCGTCGTCCGGCATCCGGAGTTCGTCCAGGAACACGCTGAGGATGGCCATTTCGCTGGACTCGCCCGGGTTTTCTTCCCGCTTCGGAGCCCGTTGCGTGAGGTTGTTGATGAGCGAGACCAGCTCGTGCAGCGCGCGATCAATTTCATCCGGGGTGCTGGCGTCCCGCAGTCGACTGCGCAGGAAACGGATTTGTTCAACGTATTCGCCGACCGGCGGCTGCTTGCCCAGCAGTTCGGCAAGCTTCGCACTCGTCGTGTCCCCGGCGGCGGGGGTACGCCCGCGCGCGATGATGAGTTCGACGACCTGATCGAGCAGCCCGGGCAGGGAGTCATCGTTCGGGTTACGGCGGGCAAGCAGGGCTACGTTGCGGATGCGCCGTGCGAGGTCAGGGTGGTGGCCACCAGCGGTCACGATCAGCTTGAGCAGCGTCCGCATCAACCGATCGGTTGATAGGCCGTTGCCCGGCTCGGTCGCTTCTGCGTGGTTCTCAGGCGTTCTGTTGATCGGGGCCATGCCTTTTTTGGGTCCGGTTCGGCGCCCTGCAAGCGAGGCGCGTTCGTTTGGCTTTACTCGCAGTCACCGCAATGCGTGCCCCGCGAAGTGATTTCATTGCGCCTGAAAAGCGCTGCCAGCGACCCTCAGTGCGCCTTCTCCTTGGCAATCAGGAAATTCACCACCTTGATGATGTCTTCCTGGCTTCCGGCCATGGAAGCGGTGATTCGATACTTGCCGTTGACAACTATCGACGGCACCCCGTCAATTCCGTAGTCCCGCGTGGCGTTCGAGGCAAGTTTGACTTTGGCGAGCACGGTCGGGCTGTTGAGCGCTTGCCGGAACTGGGTGGCGTCAATGCCCACTTCGCTGGCGAACTGGACCAGTGATTCTTCGTCGAAAATTCGGCGGTTGTCGGTGTGGATGGCGTCGAACAAGGGCCGATGGAGCTTTTCCAGCGAGCCCAGAGCTTCGGCTGCATACATCGCGCTGGCGTGGATTTCCCACTGCTTCGCGAAGATGGCCGGGATTCGGCGGAAGCTCACGCCGGCCGGTTTGCTCTTCATCCACTCGGACAGCAGGGGTTCGAAATGGAAGCAATGTGGGCAGCCGTACCAGAACAATTCCACCACTTCGACGGTCGACGCGTCGGCTGTCGGAACCGGCGGCGTAATGAGCTGGTAGTGGACGCCTTCCTGGTAAAGCAAGGGCTCGGCGGTCGTGACCATGGGTGAGAGCAACAGGGCGAAAACAGCCAGTAGCAAGCGTTTCATCGGGTCTCTCATCGTGCGTAACGGCATGGCGGGTTAGTGGAGGCCTTCGAGGTAGGTGGCAACCTGGTCGATTTCCTGTTTGGTGAGGCGGGCAGCAATCGCCGTCATCACCGACGCCTGGCCCGCAGCGCGTTCATTGTTTTTGTACGCGAGGAGCTGCGTGATGGTGTATTTGGCGTGCTGGCCACGCAGGGACGGATACCTGGCGGCCGGGTTGCCTGCGCCATTGGGTCCGTGGCAGGCCATGCAGGCTGGCACGCCAGTGACCTTGTTGCCAGCTTGGTACAACAGGCCTCCCGGGGCAGCGGCGGCGGCATCAACCGATGGCACCTTGAGTGACTGGGAGGAAAAATAGGCGGCGACATCGGACATGTCCTGCTCGGACAGCGGAGCAGCCATGGCGTTCATGTTCGCGTTCTTGCGGGCGCCGCTCTTGAAGAGCTTGAGCTGGGCAACAGTGTAATCGCCGTGCTGGCCAGCAAGGTTCGGCCAGTCGGGGTTGACGCTGTTGCCATCCGGGCCGTGGCAGGCTGCGCACGTCGCGGCTTTGGATTTGGCGTCCTGGGCCTGTACGCTTACGGCGCTTGCCAGGGAGAGGGTTAAAATGAGTATCGCGCGAACGGTGGTTCCAAACATCGCCTTCTGAACTCCGGTAAATCAAGCCGACTTGTAGCCGCGGGCAGCACACAACGGGTGCGCGCGAACGAGTCTAACTATAGCATCGAACTTCTTTCATCGAGACTGCCTGCGGCAAGCCGCGGAACACCCGTAATAGTGACTATCCAGCCCCCCTCTGCCTTTGAATACTTCCGCCGCGCGACGTTCCAGAAGAGCGTCGAGCAGATCAAGGACCTGCCGCCAGACGAGGGCGCCGAAGTGGCCTTCATCGGGCGGTCCAACGTGGGCAAGTCGAGCGTCCTGAACGCGCTCTGCGACCACCAGGGCCTGGCGCGGACCAGCCGCACCCCGGGGCGCACCCAGCACCTCGTGGTGTTCGACCTTGCTCCTTCCCGCCGGCTCGTGGACTTGCCGGGCTTTGGCTATGCGGTGGTGAACAAAGCCATGCGGGCGCATTGGGACGAAACGATTCCACTGTACCTCGAGCAACGCAATTCGCTGGCCGGCCTTGTCCTCATCGCTGATGCGCGTCACCCCCTCAAGGCGGAAGAACTCTCGCTCATCGAATGGACTGCGGCAGCCTGCGTACCGCAGACCTTGCTGCTCAACAAGGCAGACAAGCTGAACAAGCAGGCGATTACGCGGGCCGTGCGTGAAGCACAGGCGCGCCTCGCGGAGCGCGGTGCGGATCCGATTGCCGTGCGGCCGTTTTCGGCCGTGAAAAAAGACGGGGTGCCGGGATTACGGGCGACAGTGGACGCCTGGCTCGAAGCCGCTATGGCGGGGGGCGCGGATTCGGAGGTCAATGGCTGAAGCGGACGTCAAACGGGATTGAGCTAGCGGACGGGGATAAAAAAAGACCCCGGTCGCGAGAGGGCTTGGGGGGCGCGAGCCGGGGTCGTGGTGCTGGCCCATCGGATCCGGGCCAGCCCAATCTCCGACCGGGAGGAGATCGGAGGCGTTTTATCAAACGCTGGAGAGGGAGACCGCGAGGGCGGGGATGAAGTTCCCCGGCTCGATGCTTTCAGCTTAACCGCCGTATTTGCGGCGGAATTTGTCTACGCGACCTGCGGTGTCTACGGTTTTCTGCTGGCCCGTGTAAAACGGGTGGCAACCGGAACAAACGTCCACGGACAGCGCTGCGACCCGGGTCGTTGAGCGCGTCTGGAAGGAGTTCCCGCAACTGCAGGTGACGGTGATATCTCGATAGGCGGGATGAATGTCTGCTTTCATTGCGGCTTCCGTCGCTCGGTGCTTGGGCTTAGGGGGTCGGCAGTCTAAAAGCCGGCACGCGCTTATTCAAGCAAAGTCTTGATCAATTTTCCGCGATGCTTCACGTCCGCGGCGTGAAATTAATCACCGTGCCGCTGGATCGGGGCCGCTCTTTGTCAGGCGGAAGCTTGGTAAGGCGCTCCATGTTATCGACGAGACCGTTCTCGCCCAGAACCGTTTCCCACATCAGGTTCGTGATCTTCAAGCAGGCGCCCAAGGGTGGATTGAGTTCGCGAAGGCGGTCCACCTGCCACTGCAGGCCGCGCAGGCGCGGCTGGATGGGCTCGGGCGCAGCGGCAATGAGGCTGTCGAGCATCAGTCGCCGCGCCTCTTCGAAGGACGTGGGGTCTTCGCTCGCCAAACGGGACCAGGTTTCAAACTCGAAGCTGGGGAAATCTTGATCGTTCGTGGCCATCATGAGCGCTGCCTGGCAAGGGACTTCCATCATCAACAATTTTACGCGGCCCGGACAACCCGGGAGTTCACGTTTTAGCCTACAGATCGAACTTCGCAACGACAGGGGCATGGTCGGAAGGCTTCTCCCAGGCGCGCGGCTCGCGATCGATGACAGTTTCGCGGCAGTGGGTCGCAAGCGCGGCACTGGCCAGGGTGAGATCGATGCGCAGGCCCAGGTTGCGGCGGAAGCCGGCCGCGCGGTAGTCCCACCACGTGAAGCAGCCGCCCGCCGGTTCGAATTGCCTGAAGGTGTCGGCAAGGCCCAGTGCCTGCAACTGGCGCAGGCGCTCGCGTTCGGGTTCGCTGCACAAGATCTGGTCGCGCCAGGCCGTGGGGTCGTGGACGTCACGGTCGTCGGGAGCAATGTTGAAGTCACCCACCACGATGAGTCGCTCATGACTCGCCACCAAGGTCGGCAGCCACGCCAGCAGGGCATCGAGCCAGGCGAGCTTGTAGGCGTATTTCTCGCTGCCCACGGCCGAGCCGTTGGGCACGTAGAGGTTGAGGAGGAAAAGCTGGGGAAGCTGTACACCAAGTACGCGCTTCTGTTCGTCGGCGAAGCCAGGGATCGCGGTCACCACTTCCCGTGGCGCGTCCCGGCTCAGTACCGCAACGCCGTTATAGGACGGCTGGCCGCTGATTTCGGCGTGATACCCCAGCATCGACAGAGCGTCGAAAGGAAAGCCCGCGTCCACGGTCTTGGTTTCCTGTAGCGCCAGCACGTCGGGCTGGGCCGATTCGCACCAGCGCACCAGGTGCTCCAGCCGGGCCTTGATTGAATTGACGTTCCACGTGGCGACGGTCAGCACCAGGGTTCAAATCCGGAAGCCGCCATGGCGGCGGCGGCCCTGGTAGTCGGCGAAGTAAAGGCCACCGCCGAAACACAGCCCGGCCAGCAGGAGGCCGCCGAGCACGGACCAAACCGAGACGTGCCGGGCAAAGCCGCCACTTTCGCCCGGGATTCCGGGGCCGCGGCTTTCGAGTTCGGCATTGCGCTGGCGGAGCTGCTCGACTGTCTTGGTGAACTCGCGGTTCGCCTTGCGCAGTTCGCCGGCGACCGTGCCGTCCGAGGCCCCCTCGGGACGGGATTTAGCCTGCTGTTCGAGCTCGCTGCCTTTCAGCTTGAGCGAGGAGAGCTGGCTTTTCAGTTCGGTGTTCTCGTTAGTGAGCTTGTCGACCCGGACGGCATCATCCTGGCCATTGGCGCCCTCGCCGGCCGCGAGTTTCGCTTCCATCTGCTTGACCCGCTCAAGCAACATCATGCGCTCCTGGCGGAGCTCGCTCACCTGGAAGGCGGCGGGCACGTCCTTCATGAGGTAGGCCGCATCGACCCAGCCTTCAGTCCCTTCGGCGTCCCTGATCCGGGCAGTCTGCGCCTTGCGTTCGAGCACCTGGAGTTGGCTGCCCGTGGGTAGCACTTTGATGATGGCGCTGTTGAGGTCGCTTTCCTTGTGGATGCCCACCAGCAGCTTGTCGATGACGAACACCGACTCCGCGCCCACCGCCTGCGTCGACAGGAAGCAGCAGCACAGGAGTATGGCTTTGAACCGGCTCATGGGCAGGTATTTAAACCGAATCAGGCGCTTAGTCCAGAACGCCGCAGCAGTGCTGCAGGTGCTGGATCGCGCCCCCTGAATTTCCGGAACAGCACCATCGCGTCCGTCGCCCCGCCCGCTTCCAGGATGCCATGCAGGAAATCGGCGCCCGTAGTCGCATTGAACACGCCTTCTTCCTCGAAGCGCGAATAGGCGTCCGCCGCCAGGACTTCGGCCCACTTGTAGCTGTAATAACCGGCCGCGTAACCGCCTCCGAAGATGTGGGTGAAGCTGTGCTGGAAGCGGTTCCAGGCCGGGGGCGTTACCACCGCGACCTCCGTACGGACCTCGTCCAGCAGGCTTTGGACGTCCAGGCCCGCCGGGGCGCGGAGGTGGAGGAGGAAATCAAACAACGCGAGTTCAACCTGCCGCAGCATTTTCATCCCCGACTGGAAGTTCTTCGCCGCCAGCATGCGTTCGAACAATCCGTGGGGCAGGGGCTCGCCCGTTTCGTGATGAGCGGACAGCAGGGCGAGCGCTTCTTCCTCCCAGCACCAGTTCTCCATGAACTGGCTGGGCAGCTCGACGGCGTCCCAGGGCACGCCGTTAATGCCAGAAACGGCGGCTTCGTCCACCAGAGTCAGCATATGGTGCAGGCCGTGGCCAAATTCGTGGAACAGCGTGATGACTTCGTCGTGGGTCAGCAGCGAGGGCGCGCCAACGACCGCCGGCGTGAAGTTGCAGGTGAGGAAGGCCACGGGTCGCTGCAGGCCCGTGTCGGTCTGGCGCCGTACCAGGCATTCGTCCATCCAGGCGCCGCCGCGTTTGCCGGGCCGCGCGAAGAGATCGAGGTAGAAAAGCCCGCGGAGTTCGCCCGCCGCGTCGAACATGGCGTGGCATGCAACGTCCGGGTGCCAGCGGTCGACGTCGGCCAGGGGCTCGATGCGCAAGCCGAAGAGCCGTTGCACGATGCCGAACAGTCCTTCCAGCACGCGCCGCACGGGAAAGTAGGGACGCACGGTTTCCTGGGAGATATCGAAGGCCTGCTGGCGCAGGCGTTCGGAGGCAAAGCCGACGTCCCAGGCGGCCAGATCCGACAGGCCGAGGTGCTCGCGGGCGAATTCGCGCAGGGTCGCCATCTCCTGCCCGGCCTGCGGCTTGGAGCGGGCGGCAAGTTCGCGCAGGAATCCCGCCACGGCGTCGGTAGACGGCGCCATCTTGGTGGCCAGCGAGCAGGCTGCGTAGTTCGGATAGCCCAGCAACGCCGCAAGCTCGGTCCGCAGTTCGAGGATTTCGCGGATCACCGGCCCGTTGTCGAACTGCCCGCCGTTGGGGCCGAGTTCGGAGGCGCGGGTGGTGTAGGCGGCGTAAAGCTCGGCGCGCAGATCGCGATCTTCCGCAGACAGCATCGCCGCCTGGTAGCAGGGCAGATCCAGCGTGAGCAGCCAGCCGGCCTGCTGCTTTTCCGCCGCATTCTGGGCGGCAAGCTGGACGAGGTGCGGGGGCAGGCCCCGCAGGCGGGTGGCATCGTCGGTGTGCCAGGTCCAGGCGCGGGTCGCGTCCAGGACGTGCTCTTCAAACGTGGTACCGAGCTTGTTCAGGCGTTGCTGGACTTCGAGGAAGCGGGCGCGCTGCGCGCCATCGAGCGCGATGCCGCCCAGGCGGAAGTCGCGCAAGGCGTGCTCCACCGCCTGTTGTCGGGCAGGCGAAAGGGTGGCGAAGGCCGCGCTGTCGTGCAGGTGCCTGAAGGCCGCGTGCAGGGCATCGTTCTGGAGCTGTGCCGAGCCGTAGCGGACAACCTCCGGCAGCACCACGTTATAGGCGGCACGGAGTTCATCGGTATCGGCCACGCTGTGCAGGTGGCGGATGGGCGCCCACGCGCGGCCGAGGCCGTCATTCAGCGCTTCGAGCGGTGCGCAGAGCGTCGCCCACTCGGGCGGAGTCCCTTGCTGCAGGAGGCTGTCGAGCGTGGCCTCGTTTCCCTGCAGGAGGGTTTCGATCTGGACCTTGATCGAGGCAGGTTCTACGGCGGAGAACGTGGGAAGCGAGGCGCGTGCCGCCGCCAGTTGCGCAGGGGAGTGCATGCAGGAAACTCGTCAGGGCGAAGACCCCGGGGACTGTAGCACGGGCCGTCGCTAGTACAGGCGCAGCGTCAGCGCCCAGCCGATGCAGATCGCGAGCCCGAAGGCGAGGAGGCTGGTCCCGAGGCCTTCAAGCAGCTTGCGCCTGACCAGGGCTTCTTCAGTGGTGGCGGCCAGGATGAAAGGCCGGTCGCCCCCGGGCGGGCATGACAGCAGGTCGACGTTGGGAGCTACCGATGAGGCGGCTGAGTTCGCATGGGCCTCAGCCCGCGCATCGGTGCGCGCCTGTTCCCATTCTTCGGGCGAGAGATCGCCGTCGCCGTCGCGATCATAGCGGGCGAGCAAGGAGGAGCGGTCGGCTTTCCAGCTGCGGAGGATTTGGGCGACGTCCACCTCGGCAACGGACGGCGCAGCCCCACCGTGGGTGACCAGATGGCCCATGGCCAGCAGTTCGACGCCCACGTCGATGCGCTCTTCCGTGTAGCGATAGCGCCCGCCCGCCAGCCAGGCCAGGAAGCCGTCCGTGCCCGGCTCGCGCCAGGGCATGCGTTCGTTGCCGTACCAGATCCGACGCAGGGAAGGGGTGATTTTCGCGCCGTCGGGATCGATCCCGCAGACGCCCTCGCCGTCGTCCAGCATGAATATCGCAGTGCTGGTATCACGCTCCACCGTGCGCCAGTCGCTTCTGCCGCGATGGTCGCGTTCACGTTCCTCCACGTGGTACCGGTACCAGCAGCAGTGCCGCATGCTGAGCGGCGAGATGATTGGATCGCCGTCGAACACCCGGGCAGTACCCGCAAGTTCCACGAAACCCTGGGTCACCGAACGCAGCCGCGAGGTGGGGGTGTCTTCCAGCAGTCGTTGGTGGGCGAGCGCCCGGTAGGCGTGGCGCGCGGCGCAGGCACAGAGAGCCGCGGCCACGGCGGCGGTTGTCCAGAACGCCCCGGGACTGGCCGTCCAGGCGAAGGTCGACAGGCCCTCGAACACGCGCGGAATCGCCTCAGCCAAAGAGTTGGCGGAGGTCGACGTCCTTCATTTCCTCGAGGCTGAACTCGAGTAGCGTGCGCGGGCCGAAGCCGCACAGCCGGGCCACCAGCACGTCCGGGAATTCCTCGATGCGCACGTTGTTGAGGTTGACCGACTCGTTGTAGAGCTCGCGGCGGTCGGCAATGGTGTTTTCCAGCTGGCTGATGCGATCCCGCAGGTGGCGGAAATGCTGGTCGCTGGTGAGCAGTGGGTAGTTCTCGGCCAGGGCAAACAAATTGCCGAGCCCGGCCCGGAGCGCGCCTTCCGCCACCCCGAGTTGGGCGACGTCGGAACGCTCCCGTGCACCGAAGACCGCTGAACGTGCGGCCACGACCCGCTCCAGCGTGTCTTTCTCGAAACCCATGTACTGCCGGCACACTTCCACCAGCTTGGGCAGCTCGTCGTGGCGCTGCTTCAGCAGCACGTCGATGTTGGACCAGGCCTTGGCCACGGCATGTTTCAGGTTTACCAGGCCGTTGTAGATCATCACGGCGTACAGCAGCACCACGCCGGCCACGGCAAGACTCACGATCACGGTGACGCTCATGCGGCAGGTCCTCCGGTTGGGAATGAACGAACATTCCGCGTATCGACTTCGGGCGTCGGGTCTTGACCCAGCACCAGCGGCAGCGGAGTGAACACCGCACCGTTGAAGGCAAAGGCGGCGAGGGCGGGGTCAGTCGCGTCGACGAGCGAAACCACCAGGAAGGCGGCCTCGGGGTATGCCGCCTCGGCCAGATCGCGGGCCGAGGGCTCGGCGGGGCTTGTCGGGTGCGAATGGTAGATGCCGACCAGGGTCTCGCCACGTGCGCCCATCAAGCGCCACGCTGCCAGCTGTTCGCCGGGCGCCATGAGGAAGGCCACTGCGGGGTTTTCGTCGATGTTGCGCACCCGATAGAGGCTCAAGGCCTGCTCTTCGTGTCCGCCGAGCAGACCACAGACTTCCACCACTGGCGTGGCGACGGCGTGCTCGATGAGCTCGGCGTGGAGGGCTGCGGACAGCCTCAGGTAGCTTCGCGGGTGCCGCATACCGGGCATTTCCGATCGGGTTTCAACTTCATGCTGTGCCATTCCATGCGCAAGGCGTCCAGCAGCAGCAGGCGACCCCGCAGCGGCTCCCCGATGCCGGCCAGCACCTTGAGGGCTTCCATCGCCTGCACGCTGCCAATGATGCCCAGCAACGGCGCGACCACGCCGGTCTGCGCGCAGGTTTCCGCCGTACCCGGACCGTCGTCATAGAGGCAGCGGTAGCAGGGGCTCTCGCCCTGGCCGGGAAAATACACGCTGACCTGGCCTTCGAACCGAATCGCCGCGCCCGAGACCAGCGGCTTTTTCAGACGGAAGCAGGCGGCGTTGAGGCCAAAGCGGGTCGGGAAGTTGTCGGTGCAGTCCACCACGAGATCCACCCTGCCCACCAGTGCGTCGAGTGCTTTCCCTTCCAGCACGGCGGAGGTCGTGGCCACCGTGATTTCCGGGTTGAGGGCCAGCAGGTGGTCGCGCGCCGATTCCACCTTGGGGCGACCCAGATCGGCCGTGGCATGCACCACCTGGCGCTGCAGGTTGGACAGTTCCACGGTGTCGAAATCAATCAGTTCGAGGTGGCCGACACCCGCAGCGGCCAGGTAGAGCGCGACCGGCGAGCCGAGCCCGCCCAGGCCAAAGATGGCCACGGAGGCGTCGATCAGCCGCTGTTGTCCGGGCACGTCGATTTCCGGCAACAGGATCTGGCGGCTGTAGCGCAGGAGCTGGCGGGGTTCCATCAGGCGAGTATCGGTGAATCGTCGCAGGGGAGTAAATCAGCGGGCTTGCGGCCCAGGCTCACCCGTTCGAGGCCCGCCAGATCGCGGCGCGTGGCGACGCTGCTGAAACCGGCCACCGCCAGCAGCCTGCGCACGGCAGGTCCTTGCGTTGCGCCATGTTCCAGCGCGAGCCAGCCACCGGGTCGCAACTTGTCCGGTGTGGTGGCGATAATCGCCGTGAGGTCGTCGAGCCCTTCTGGGCCGGAGGCGAGCGCCGGGCGCGGCTCGAAGCGCAGCGCGCCATCGGCGGCGAGGCCGGGGTCGGTCTCGTCCAGGTAGGGCGGATTGGACACGATGAGCGCGCAGCTCGCCGGTGCTACTGGATCAAGCCAGCGTGCGGCCAGGAGCCCGACCCGACCCGGGACATGCCTGGCGACGTTGGCCTGCGCGACCTTGAGCGCACCCCACGAGGCATCGAGGGCGATCACGACCAGATCCGGCCGCTCGCAGGCGAGGGCCAGCGCAATCGCGCCGCTGCCGGTGCCAAGATCCAGCACCGGGCCGGGCGGGGAATCGACCAGCAGTTCCAGCGCGACTTCCACCAGTAGCTCGGTGTCCGG
>JAYTTZ010000132.1:0-2094 GCA_043744805.1 Gammaproteobacteria bacterium | reverse complement strand
TCTTGCGCCCATTGGCGTCCGTCAGGGTGCCGTGGTCCATCACCTGCAGCAGCACGTTGAACACATCCGGGTGGGCTTTCTCGATTTCATCCAGCAAGAGCACCGCATGGGGCTGCTTGTTGATGGCTTCCGTGAGGAGGCCGCCGGTGTCGTAGCCCACGTAGCCCGGGGGCGCGCCAATCAGGCGGGACACCGTGTGGCGCTCCATGTATTCAGACATGTCGAAGCGGACGAGCTCGATGCCGAGCACCCTGGCGAGCTGGCGGGTGACTTCGGTCTTGCCGACGCCCGTGGGGCCGGCGAACAGGAAAGATCCGATGGGCTTTTCCGTCTGGCCGAGACCGGAGCGCGCCATCTTGATGGCGGTCGCCAGCATGGCGATGGCCTCATCCTGGCCGAACACGACCATCTTCAGGTTGCGCTCGAGGTGCTGCAGGACTTCGCGATCGGACGTGGACACGCTCTTGGGCGGGATGCGCGCCACCTTGGCGACGATTTCCTCGATCTCGGGCGAGCCGATGGTCTTCTTGCGCCGGGACGGCGGGGCCAGCCGTTGGCGCGCGCCGGCTTCGTCGATGATGTCGATGGCCTTGTCCGGCAGGTGCCGGTCGTTGATGTAGCGGGCCGTCAGCTCGGCGGCGGAACGCAGCGCCTGGCTGGTGTACTTCACCTCGTGGTACTCCTCGAAGCGCGACTTCAGGCCCTGCAGGATCTTGTAGGTCTCTTCCACGGACGGTTCCGGCACGTCGATCTTCTGGAAGCGCCGCGCCAGCGCGCGGTCCTTCTCGAAAATGCCGCGGTATTCCTGGTAGGTGGTGGAACCGATGCACTTCATCTCACCGGAGGCCAGCAGCGGCTTGATCAGGTTGGAGGCGTCCATCACGCCGCCGGAGGCGGCGCCCGCACCGATGATGGTGTGGATTTCGTCGATGAAGAGCACCGCGCCAGGCTCGCGCTTCAGTGCGTTGATGACGCCTTTGAGGCGCTTCTCGAAATCACCGCGGTACTTCGTGCCGGCCAGCAGTGCGCCAAGGTCCAGCGAATAGATGGTGGCGTTGGCGAGGACCTGCGGCACTTCGCCGTCGACGATCTTCTTGGCCAGGCCTTCGGCGATGGCGGTCTTGCCTACCCCGGCTTCGCCCACGTACAGCGGGTTATTCTTGCGCCGGCGGCAGAGGATCTGGACCGTGCGTTCGACTTCGTCATGGCGGCCGATGAGCGGATCGATCTTGCCCTTGCGGGCCTGCTCGTTGAGGTTGGTGCAGTAGTTGTCCAGCGCGCTGCGCTGGCTTTCGCCCTGCTCGCCGTCCTCTTCCTGCGCCGGATTGGCTTCGCCGCCGGCTTCATCCTCGTTCACCTTGTTGATGCCGTGGGAAATGCAGTTCACCACGTCGAGCCGGGCCACGTTCTGCTGGCCCAGCAGGAACACGGACTGGGATTCGCGCTCGCCGAAGATGGCTACCAGCACGTTGGCGCCCGTGACCTCCTTCTTGCCGGAGGACTGGACGTGGAATACCGCGCGCTGAAGCACGCGCTGGAACCCGAGCGTGGGCTGGGTGTCGCGCTCATCGTCTTCCGCCAGCACCGGTGCGGTGTCGCGGATGTATTCGGTGAGTTGGCGGCGCAGCAGGTTGAGATCGGCCCCGCAGGCGCGCAGCACTTTGGCCGCCGTTGGATTATCGACCAGCGCGAGCAACAGGTGCTCGACGGTCATGAATTCGTGGCGCTGTTCGCGGGCCGCCTTGAACGCGAGGTTCAGGGTGGTTTCCAGTTCTTTGCTCAGCATGGTGTGTACCTGCCTTTCCTGTTCAAAGAGACGCTCGGGAGTTACGCCGGTTCCAGCGTGGTCAGCAGCGGGTGCTGGTTCTCGCGTGCGTAGGCGTTCACCTGCGCCGCCTTCGTTTCCGCGATTTCGTGGGTAAAGACGCCGCAGGCGCCTTTGCCCCGAGTATGGATCTCCAACATGATTCGCGTTGCCGCCACCCGGTCCAGCGTGAAAAATTTCTCCAGCACATGCACCACGAATTCCATCGGAGTGTAGTCGTCGTTCAGCATCACCACCCGGTATTGCGGTGGGGTCTTAGTCTTCGGCGA
>JAYTTZ010000131.1:0-72429 GCA_043744805.1 Gammaproteobacteria bacterium | reverse complement strand
ACCACCGGCGAGTGCTCGAAGATCCGGGCGCCGGCTGCGCGGGCGGCGGCCGCGAGGCCGACCGTGAAGTTGAGGGGATGGACGTGGCCGCCGTCGGGATCGTAAAGGCCGGCCAGGTAGCGCGGGCTCTTCACGTGGCCTGCGAGTTCGGCGCCGCCCAAGCACTCGAGCCGGGGATAGCCATAGACCTCTGCCAGTTCGCGCCGGAACCGGGCGAGTTCCGCCACCTGGCGCGGCTTCACCGCCACGTGCAACTGGCCGGGGCGCCAGTCGCAGTCGATGGCATGGTGCTCGATGCGCTGGCGGACCAGCGCCACGGCTTCCAGCGACATCGCCCACAGGCGCCTGGCGTCGGCCGGTGACGTGAGCTGCGCGATTTTCTGCATCTCGCAGGCAAAGCCCGGAATGACCTGCCCGCCGCTGCGGCCTGAGGCACCCCAGCCGATGCGCCGGGCTTCGAGCACGATGACCTGCATGCCCCGCTCGGCGAGTTCCAGTGCGGCGGAGAGTCCGGTCAGGCCACCACCCACCACGCAGACATCGCAATGTTCCTCGCCACGCAAGGTCGGCAGGCCCGCAAAGACCCGGGCGCTGGTGGCGTACCAGGAGTCGACGTGCTGGCTGGAAGAAGCTTCGAACATGGGGTGACCGGAGGCTGACCCGCGGCATGATGCGCTGCGGCGTCGGGCGGCGGCAAGCCAACTCGACCGCACCACGAGCCTGTGCTTATCATGGTCCCCATCCCCTGAGCAGGCGGCTCCGCAAGACTTCGGCCCAACGCCGATGCGTGCCTCGCCTGCGATCCCGAGCGAGGTTTCATATGACCCTTCCCGCCGAAAACGACGCCAGCACCCGCAGCGGCTCCCTCGAGCGCTGGCTGCGCGAACGCAACTGCACCGAAGTCGAATGCATCATCCCGGACTTCTCCGGCGTGGCCCGCGGCAAAATCATGCCCGCGAGCAAGTTCTGGAAGGAGGAACGACTGCGCCTGCCGGAAGGCGTGTTCGTGCAGACCGTCACCGGCGACTACCCGGACGAGGACACCACCGATCCCACCGAGCCCGACATGCTGTTGCGGCCGGACGTTTCCACGATCCGGCTGGTGCCCTGGGCCGCTGAACCCACCGCGCAGGTCATCCACGACTGCTACTACAAGGACGGTCGAGAAGTCGACCTCGCGCCGCGCACCGTGCTCAAGCGCATCCTCCAGCTCTACGATCGCCGCGGCTGGAAGCCCGTGGTGGCGCCTGAACTCGAGTTCTTCCTGGTCGAGAAGAACATCGACCCCGACTTCCCCCTCAAGCCGCCGATTGGCCGCTCGGGCCGCCCGGAAACCGCGCGCCAGGCCTACGGCATCGATGCCGTGAACGAGTTCGATCCGCTGTTCGAGGACATCTACGACTATTGCGAAGTGCAGGAACTCGACATCGACACGCTCATCCACGAGTCGGGCGCCGCGCAGATGGAAATCAACTTCCTGCATGGCGATCCGCTGAGCCTCGCGGACCAGGCCTTCCTGTTCAAGCGCACCTGCCGCGAAGCGGCCTACCGCCACGGCATCTACGCCACGTTCATGGCGAAGCCGCTGAAGGACGAACCGGGCAGCGCGATGCACATCCACCAGAGCGTGGTGGACAAGGTCACCGGCGAGAACATCTTCGCCACACCCGATGGCAAGCCGACTGATCTTTTCCTCGCCCACATCGCGGGCCTGCAGAAATACATCCCGCAGGCGATGGCCTACTTCGCGCCCAACGTGAACTCCTACCGCCGCATCGCGCGCGGCGGCTTCGCACCAATCAACGTGCAGTGGGGTTACGACAACCGCACCGTGGGCCTGCGGGTGCCGGTGTCCGATCCGCAGTCGACACGCATCGAGAACCGCGTGGCCGGCGCGGATGTCAACCCGTACCTCGCGATCGCCGCTTCCCTCGCGTGCGGCTACCTCGGCATGATCGAAGGCCTGCGTGCAGGTCCGCCGGTGACCGGCAGCGGCTACAACCTGGGCTACCAGCTGTCCCGCAGCCTTGAGGAATCCTTGCGCCAGTTCGACTCCTCAACGGCGCTGAACGAAATCATGGGCGAGCGCTTCGTGCGCTCGTACCGTTCGGTGAAAAACAAGGAATACGAGACGTTCTTCCACGTCATCAGTTCCTGGGAGCGGGAGTTCCTTCTGTTGAACGTATGAGCACCTTGAGCGACAAGCACGACACCGCCGGCTGGCAGGCGCTGGACCGCCAGCACTTCCTGCATCCCTTCACCGATCACAAGGCGCTGCACGAGCAGGGCACGCGCGTCATCACCCGCGCCGAAGGCGTCTACCTGTGGGACTCGGAAGGCATACGCCTGCTCGACGCGATGGCAGGCCTGTGGTGCGTGAACGTGGGTTACGGCCGGCACGAACTGGCCGAGGTCGCGGCCGCGCAGATGCGCGAACTGCCCTACTACAACAACTTCTTCAAGACCGCGAACCCACCTGCCATCGCACTGTCCGCGCTGCTGGCCGAAGTGACGCCGCCGCACATGAACCGCGTGTTCTACACGGGCTCGGGGTCGGAATCGATCGACACCATCCTGCGCCTGGTGCGGCGCTATCGCGACGTGCGCGGCGAGCCACAGCGCAAGACCATCATCAGCCGTTGGCAGGCCTACCACGGCAGTACCGTGGCGGGTGCGAGCCTCAGCGGCATGCCAGCGATGCACGCCCAGGGCGACCTGCCGATCCCGGGTATCGTGCACCTCGACCCGCCCTACTGGTACGGGCTGGGTGGCGCGCAAACGCCGGAGGAATTCGGGCTCGCGACCGCGCGCAAACTCGAAGAAAAACTGCTGGAAATCGGGCCGGAAACCGTCACCGCGTTCATTGGCGAACCCATCCAGGGTGCTGGCGGCGTCATCATCCCGCCGGCCACCTACTGGCCCGAAATCGAACGCATTTGCCGCAAGTACGGCGTGCTGCTGGTAGCCGACGAAGTCATCTGCGGCTTCGGCCGCACGGGGAACTGGTTTGGCCACCAGACCTTCGGCTTCAAGCCGGACCTCATGACCATGGCCAAGGGCATGTCCTCGGGCTACCTGCCGATTGGCGGGGTGATGCTCAGTGATGAAGTGTCCGACACGCTGATCGCGGACGGCGGCGAGTTTTTCCACGGTTACACGTACTCCGGGCACCCGACCTGCTGCGCGGTGGCGGAACGGAACATCCGCATCATCCGCGACGAAGGCCTGGTGGAGCGGGTGCGCGAAGACACCGGCCCCTACCTGCAGGCCCGCTGGCACGAACTCGCCGACCACCCGCTGGTGGGCGAAGCCCGCGGCATTGGCTTCATCGGTGCACTCGAACTCGTGAAGGACAAAGCCACGCACGCCCGCTTCGAGCCGGCGGGCAAAGCTGGCACTGTCTGCCGCGACTTCTGCTTCCAGAACGGGCTGGTGATGCGCGCGGTAGGGGACACGATGATCATGTCGCCACCGCTTGTGATGAGCCGCGCAGAGATTGACGAATTCATCTCGCTGGCGCGGCGCTGCCTGGACCTGACGGCCAGGACGCTGGGCGTCGCTTAGCCCCACGACGCGTCGAACGGCACGGCGTGATGTCCAAGCCCTCCGACACCTGGAGGTGCCGGCCCATCCACGCCAACACACCGTCGAGGCGCTCCAGCGCGGGGCAGGCTGCACCAGATTGCGCTTGCCTGCGCCGGTTGCGGGGCCGTAAGTGAATGGTTATCGTCAAAGTGCCCGCTGGCCCGTGCTGTGCAAGCCCCCACTGTCGCAACGATCGCCGTGCTACCCAGGAGTGCCGTCCATGCTGATTCAATCCCCCTTTCGCCGCGTCCTGCGCACCGTCGCCATGCTCGTTGCGAGTCTCGGCCTCAACGTGACGCAAGCCGCCGACGCTGGCGACAAAGTCCTCAACATCTACAACTGGTCGGACTACATCGCCGAAGACACCATTGCCAATTTCGAGAAAGAAACCGGGATCAAGGTGCGCTACGACGTCTTCGATTCCAACGAAGTCCTCGAGGCCAAATTGCTGGCCGGCAACACCGGCTATGACCTCGTGGTGCCCTCGGCGAGCTTCGTGTCCCGCCAGATCCAGGCCGGGATCTTCCAGGCACTGGACAAGAGCAAGCTGCCCAACTACAAGAACCTCGACCCGGAGATCATGAAGATCCTGGAGGGCTACGATCCGGGCAACCAGCATGTGGTGCCGTGGCTGTGGGGAACGACGGGCGTCGGCTACAACGTCAAGAAGATCAAGGAACGGATGCCCGACGCGCCCCTGGGCAGCTGGGACATGCTGCTGAAGCCCGAAGTGGTGGCCAAGTTCAAGGACTGCGGCGTCACGCTGCTCGACGCGCCGGTCGAGGTCATCCCCACCGCGCTGCGCTATCTCGGCCTGCCAACGGGCAGCCAATCACCGGAAGACTTGAAGAAAGCCGAAGCGCTGGTCATGGGCGTGCGGCCAAGCATCAAGTACTTCCACTCCTCGCAGTACATCAACGACCTCGCCAACGGCGAAATCTGCCTCGTGCTCGGCTGGAGCGGCGATGTCTTCCAGGCAGCCAGTCGCGCTGCGGAGGCCAGGAACGGGGTCGAGATCAAATACTTCATCCCCAGGGAAGGCGCGCTCATGTGGTTTGACACCATGGCCATCCCGAAGGACGCCAAGCATGTCGAGAACGCCCTCAAGTTCATCGACTATGTGCTCCGTCCTAAAGTCATTGCAGCGGTGTCCAACGTCGTGAGCTACCCGAACGGCAACGCAGCGGCCACCGAGTTCGTCAACGACGAGGTCAAGAACGACCCGGCGATCTACCCGGACCCTGCGACCAAGGCCAAGCTCTTCCCCAACGTGACCAACACGCCCACCTTTGATCGGGTGCTCACGCGCACCTGGACGCGCATCAAGACCAACCAGTAGGCACGGCAGGCACCACAGGCGCGCTGGAGGCCCGGAGATGCACGACGGCAGGAAATCAGAGGTCTCGGTAGACGAACCCTGGCGGGACCCGAACGCGCAGCCCTACATTTCCATCCGCAACGTCAGCAAGCGTTTCGGCGACTTCGTCGCCGTGAACGATATCTCGCTCAACGTCTATCGCCGCGAACTGTTCTGCCTGCTGGGCGGCTCGGGCTGCGGCAAGAGCACTCTGCTGCGCATGCTGGCGGGCTTCGAGGATCCCACCAGCGGCCAGATCTTCATCGACGGGCAGGACATGGCGGGCATCCCGCCTTACCGCCGTCCGGTCAACATGATGTTCCAGTCCTACGCGCTGTTCCCGCACATGACCGTGCAGGACAACGTGGCCTTCGGGCTGCGCCAGGACCACACGCCGGCGAAGGAGATCCGCGAGCGCGTGGCCTCGATGCTGGATCTGGTGAAGCTCTCGTCCTTCGCGCGCCGCAAGCCGCACCAGCTCTCCGGCGGGCAGCGGCAGCGCGTGGCGCTGGCGCGCTCGCTGGTGAAGGAGCCCAAGCTGCTGCTGCTCGACGAACCCCTGGGCGCGCTGGACCGCAAGCTGCGCGAATCCACGCAGTTCGAACTGATGAACCTGCAGGACAAGCTCGGCGTCACGTTCATCGTGGTCACCCACGATCAGGAGGAAGCCATGACGCTGGCCTCCCGGATCGGCGTGATGAACCTCGGCCAGCTTGCCCAGGTGGGCACGCCCAGTGAAATCTACGAATTCCCTGTCAACCGTTTCGTGGCCGACTTCATCGCCTCGGTGAACATGTTCGCCGGTCGGATCATCGACGAGGACAGCAGCTTCGTGCGCATCGACACCGCAGACGCCGGCTTCTCCATCTACATCAACCATGGCGTGGCGGCTTCGCCGAACGCCCGGCTGTGGGTGGCGCTGCGGCCGGAAAAGATCAACATCACCCTGGAGCCACCGGCCGACACCCGCGACAACTGCGTCAAAGGCATCATCGACGGCATCGCCTACATGGGCGACGTTTCGGTCTTCAACGTGAAGCTCGCCAATGGCGCCCTGGTGAAAGTGACCCGCCCCAATCTCTTCCGGCAGTCCGAGGACGCCCTGACCTGGGACGACGCAGTGTGGCTGCACTGGCACGCGGCCAGCGGCGTGGTCCTGAGTTCATGAGTCGCGCCGGCCAGCTCCCGCTGGGCGATCGGCTCGCGGCCGGCCACCATGGCCTGGCCACGACCCTGGCGCGCTTCGCGCCGATCCGCCTGCTGCTCAACCTGGTCACGCGACTGCCCCTCACCGGACGTGACGCGGTCATCGGCATGCCCTATCTGTGGCTGGCGCTGTTTTTCCTCGTCCCCTTCGTGATCGTGCTGAAGATTTCCTTCGCGGACCAGCTGATCGCCCAGCCGCCCTATTCGTCGCTGGTTGACCTCGCCACCGAAGGCTACCTCTCGATCAAGCTCAACCTCGGCAACTACACCTTCCTCACCAGCGATCCGCTGTACCTCAACGCCTACCTGAACTCCGTGAAGGTGGCGTTCTTCTCCGCCCTCATCTGCCTCGTGGTCGGCTATCCCATGGCCTATGCCATAGCGCGCGCGGAACCCGCGTGGCGCGGGGTGCTGCTGATGCTGGTGGTGCTGCCGTTCTGGACGTCCTTCCTGCTGCGCATCTATGCGTGGATCGGGCTGCTCAACAACAGCGGTGTCATCAACAACCTGCTGATGTGGCTCGGGATCATCGACGAGCCCATCGTGATGATGCGCACCAACTTCGCGGTGTATGTCGGCATCGTCTACTGCTACCTGCCGTTCATGATCCTGCCGCTCTACTCCGCCCTGGAGAAAATGGACCTGACCTTGCTGGAAGCGGCCGAAGACCTCGGCTGCAGGCCACTGAAGGCGTTCTTCACCATCACCCTGCCGCTGTCGATGCCGGGGGTGATTGCGGGCTTCTCGCTGGTGTTCATTCCGGCCCTGGGCGAATTCGTGATCCCCGACCTGCTGGGCGGCACCGACACGCTGATGATTGGCAAGGTGCTGTGGGATGAGTTCTTCTCCAACCGTGCCTGGCCCATCGCTTCGGCGGTGGCCATCGTGATGCTGTCGATGGTGCTGGTGATCATGGGCCTGCAGTCCTGGCTCGCCCGGCGCGCCGAGGCCGGAAAATGAGCCAGCGCTTGCCCCGCGCGTTGTGGGTGTGGCTGGGCCTTGGCTTCGCCTTCCTCTACATCCCCATCGCCTCGCTCGTCGTCTTTTCCTTCAACGAGTCGAAACTCGTCACCGTCTGGGCGGGCTTCTCTACCCGCTGGTACGCCGCGCTCCTGCAGAACGACCAGATCCTCTCGGCAGCGGGACTGTCGGTGCGCATCGGGCTCATCAGCGCCTCGCTTGCGGTGGTGCTGGGCACGCTCGTTGGCGTGGCCCTGACCCGCTTTGGGCCGTTTCGTGGACGTGCACTGCTCACGGCACTCTCGACTGCGCCGCTGGTGATGCCAGAAGTCATCACCGGCCTGTCGCTGCTGCTCCTGTTCGTCGCCCTGGAGCAGGCCTTCGGCTGGCCGGCGGGGCGCGGCGCGCTCACCATCGTCATCGCCCACACCACTTCTGCCCTCGCCTACGTCGCGGTCATCGTGCAGTCACGGTTGACGGGCATGGATCCCTCCATTGAAGAAGCCGCGCTGGATCTGGGCGCGCCGCCGGGCAAGGTGTTCTTCGTCATCACCCTGCCGCTCATCATGCCCGCGCTGGTTTCGGGCTTCCTGCTGGCCTTCACCCTGTCGCTGGACGATCTGGTGATCGCAAGCTTCACCTCCGGCCCGGGCGCAACTACCTTGCCGATGGTCATCTACTCCAAGGTGCGACTCGGGCTGTCTCCGGAAATCAACGCGCTCGCCGCGCTGATGCTGGGCGTGGTCAGCATCGGCGTGGTGGTGGCCGGGATCCTGATGCGCCGCGCCGAACATGCCAGGCTGCGCGACGAACAGATGGCGCTGGCTGGCGACGACCTACCAGAACCCAAGCCGTGATCACCGCGCGCGAACTCGGCAAGGGCTATCGCAACACGATCGGCAACGAGCGCGTTTCCGCCCAGGCCGACATGCCCGCGGACAAGGGCGGCGACGGTGACGGCTTCCGCCCGCATGAACTGCTGGAAGCTGCACTTGCAGCCTGCATGAGCATGACCATCCGCATCGCCGCCGAAAAATACGGCTATCCGCTGGAAAAAGCGCAAGTGACCGTAACGCTCGACCGCAGCGTGCCCGATGCCTATGCCTTCGAGTACACGCTCAAGCTGGACGGCCCGCTGGACGACACCCAACGCAAGCGTCTGGCCAGCACCGCCGCGCAGTGCCCGGTGAGCAAGTCCATCGCGGCAAATCCGGTGTTGAGGCGAGTCGAGGCGGGCTGAGGGCTCAAGGCCGCTCGCCCTGAAGTCATGCCGGCTGCTGCTGCGTAATGCAGTGGACGTTGCCGCCGCCATAGAGGATCTCGCGCCCCGGCACCTGGCGAATGACCCGCCCCGGGAACTGCTCGGCCAGGATGTCGCGTGCCAGCGCATCGTGCGGGTCATCGAAGGCCGGCAGGATAAGCGCGTCGTTGCAGAGGAGGAAATTCACATACGACGCGGCCAGCCGGAAACCCGCCGGTCGCACCAGGGTGCCAGGCGTCGCCAGCACTTCGCTCGCAGCGTCCGCGCCCATCAGCACCGGGCTTCGCGGCACTGGCAGTTTGATGACCTCCAGTGCACGTCCGCGGGCGTCGCGGGCGGCTTCCAGCCGTTGCAGCGCCTCGAGTGAAAGAGGGTACTGCGGATCCTGCTGGTCGTCCGTCCAGGCCAGGGCCACCACGCCGGGCCGGAGAAAGCAGCAGAGGTTGTCGACGTGGCCGTCGGTTTCGTCGTTCAGGATGCCGCGTCCCAGCCACAGCACGGTGTCGACGCCAAGGTAATCCCGCAGGTGCCGTTCGATGTCGCCACGCGTCAACCTCGGGTTGCGGTTGGGATTGAGCAGGCATTCCTCGGTCACCAGGCAGGTGCCTTCACCGTCCACGTGGAGGGCGCCTCCTTCCATCACCAGCGGCGCGCGATAACAGTCAAGCCGCTCGATTTCGGCGATTTTCCCGGCCACCGCGTCGTCCGCGTCCCACGGGTGGTAGAGCCCACCGTCCAGCCCACCCCAGGCGTTGAAGACCCAGTCGATCGCACGCACTTCGCCGGCCGCGCTGCGTACGAAGGTCGGCGCGGTGTCGCGCAACCAGGCGTCGTTGGTGCTGGTCTCGATGAGGCGAATGCGGGCGTCGAGCACGGTGCGGGCGTTGTTGTACTGGGCAGCCGAGACCAGCAGGCTGACGGCCTCGTGTTCGGCAATCGTGTTGGCGACGGCGGCAAACGCGGCCTGTGCCGGCGCCGCTGCGCGACGCCAGTTGTCCGGCCGCTCCGGCCAGGCCATCCACACCTGGGCTTGCCGCGACCATTCGGCCGGCATCGCGAAGCCATCGAGGCGGGGCAGGGTCGTCAGGCGCTTGCTCATGGGGTCGCTCCAGGGAGAAAACGTGATTCTCGAACGAAACCCGGAGCGACGGAATCGCGCGTGCCGCAGGCGGCCGCCGACGTTCTTAGCTTCATTCCTGCGCAAGCAGGAACCCGGCCGGCCTCGAAACCCTCCTTTGCAGCCCGCGCAGGACGCTGCCTACCGCCCCAATGCCGCCCCGCGTCCACCGGCGGTTTATCATGCGGCCATGCCTTCCCCGACCACCAACGAGCACCGGACGTTTCCGGCAGCAATCCTCGCCAGCCTCCACCAACGGGAAACGGCCCTTTTCCGCCAGACGCATCCCGGCTCTGCAGCGCATGCCGCCCGGAGCCAGCACTGGTTCATGGGCGCACCGCTGCACTGGCTCAAGGACTGGCCACTGCCGTTTCCACTGGTCATTGAACGCGCCCAGGGCGCGCGACTGGTCGACGTGGACGGCAGGCCCTACGCGGATTTCTGCCTCGGCGATACCGCCGCGATGTTTGGCCACGGCCCTGAAGCCCTGCGCACGGCGCTCCATGCGCAAGTCGACTCAGGACTTTCCGCCATGCTGCCGGGCGCGGCGACCGCGGAAGTCGGCGAACTCCTTTCAGCACGTTTCAAGCTTGAATACTGGCAGATCACTAACACCGCCTCGGACGGCAACCGTTTCCTGCTGCGCTGGGCGCGCGCCGCCACCGGGCGCGAGATCATCGTGGTGTTCGATGGTTGCTACCACGGCGCCGTCGACGACACGCAAGTGATCCTGCACGACGGCGTCACCGTGATGCAGTCCGGACTGGTCGGCCAGGTCCACGCGATGACGCGCACGACGCGCGTGGTCGAATTCAACGACGTCGAGGCCCTCGCGAAAGCCCTTGCACCGGGCGACGTGGCTGCCGTGTTGTGCGAGCCCGCCATGACCAACTGCGGGATGGTGCTGCCCGATCCGGGCTTCCATGCGCAACTCCGCGCACTCACACGCCACCACGGCACCCTCTTGCTGCTGGATGAAACCCACACGCTTTCCACCGCTCCCAACGGGTATGGCGGCGCCCACGCGCTGGAGCCCGACGGACTAGTAATCGGCAAGGCCATCGCCGGCGGCCTGCCCTGCGCGGTTTATGGCGTGAGTGCGGAACTCGGACAACGCATGCTGGAAGCCTGGCACGCGGCGGGTCCGGGACGTACCGGCATCGGGACCACGCTGTCAGGCAACCTGCTGCAAATCGCCGCGCTCAAGGCGAGCTTGACCGCGCTCATCACGGACGCCCATTACGGGCACATGCTCGACCGCACGGCGCATCTTGCGGGTCGGCTGCAGGAGGTCCTCGAACGCCACGATCTGCCCTGGCGGCTCAGCATGCTGGGCGCCCGCAGCGAACTGCAATTTTCCGAACGCGCACCGCGCACCGCACGCGAAGCCGCGGCAGCGACTGATGCGCCGCTGGAAGCGCTGCTCCAGTTGTATCTGCTCAACCGCGGCGTGGTCCTCACGCCTTTCCACAACATGATGTTGATGAGTCCTGCCACCGCGCTGGACGACGTCGAGGCCCTCCTCGACGGCCTCGACGCCTGCCTGACCGAACTTGGCGATCTCGCGCGCACCACGGCCCGCTAGCCCGCCACTGGAGTATCCCCATGACCTCGCACCGAGCCCCCGTCACTGAAGCCCTCGAATTCCTTGGGCGCAATCCGGACATCCGCTACGTCCACATCCTCCACGCCGACCTCAACGGCGTGCAGCGCGGCAAGGCACTGCGGGCGGATGAACTGCTGGAACTGTACGAACACGGGCGTCCCCTGCCGAGTTCCAGCGCCGCGCTGACCTTGCGCGGCGAAGACGTGGAAAACACGGGGCTGTTGTGGGAAGTGGGCGACATGGACTGCCTGCTGTTCCCCATCCCCGGCACCCTCGTGCGCTGCCCGTGGCTGAAATCGCCCACGGCACAGGTGATGGTGATGCTGGATCCGGAACTCGGCATGCCCTCGGCGGTTGCGGACCCGCGCCTCGCCGCACTGCGCCTGGTCGAGCGCTACCGTGCGGACGGCCTGGTACCCGCCATGGCGGTGGAGCTTGAGTTCTACCTGCTGGACGGCGATGCGACGGCGCGCCCACCCGTGCCGGTGGCGCCGCGTGGACAACACCCGCATGTCTATTGCATGGAAGAACTCGAAGCGCTGGAACCATTCCTGCGCGACATCTACGACGCCTGCGACGTGCAGGGCCTGCCGGCGGAAACCGCGATTTCTGAATTTGGCCCCGGACAGCTCGAAATCACCCTCAAATACCGCACCGACGCGATGCGTGCGCTGGACGAAGGCGTGATGTTCCGCCGGCTCATCAAGGGCGTGGCGCAACAACACGGCTACCTCGCCTGCTTCATGGCCAAGCCTTTCGCCGCGCAGTCGGGCTCGGGCATGCACCTGCACCTGAGCCTGAACGATCTCCACGGCAACAATATCTTCGCCAGCGAGGATCCCGCCGGTACCGAGGCGCTCCGCCACGCCATCGGCGGGATGGGCGCGACCGCGGCGGACTTCATGGCACTGTTCGCGCCGCACGGTAATTCGTATCGCCGTTTCTGCGCCAACAGCTATGCGCCGCTAAAGCCCACCTGGGGCGTGAACAACCGCACCGTTGCGCTGCGCATTCCCACTGGCCCTGCGCACAGTCGCCACGTCGAGCACCGCGTCTGCGGCGCCGATGCCAATCCCTACCTGGCTGCCGCAGCCGTGCTGGCTGGCGTGCACCACGGCCTCACGCTGCAAATCGATCCCGGTCTGCCGGTGGTGGGCAACGGCTACGCCGCGAGCCATGCGCCGGTGCTGCCACACTTCTGGCCGGACGCCATCGCCCGCTTCGCGCAGTCGTCCGTCGCGGCCAGCTATCTCACGCCGCGCCTGGTGGAGATCTTCTGCGCCGTGAAGCGCTTCGAGTGCCGGCAGTTCATGGGCGAAGTGGGCTCACAGGATTACGACTGGTACCTGCAGACGGTGTGAGGGCCGGCGAATCATCCCCGCTGCCGTCACGGCGTCAGGTTCTGCTTCCTGGCCTCGCGCCGGATGAAGTGGCGCACGGCTTCCAGATCGTCCTTGGTGATGTTCTTGAACTGCGGCATGCCGCGTTCCTTCAACACACCCTCGAAAACGATCGCGTGGAGCGCCTTTTCGTCCAGCAGGACGCTCGACGCGCGAAGATCCGGGGCGTAACCCCCGGCGGTACCCGCCGGGCCGTGGCACATGCCGCAGGACTGGCTCCACACATGGCTGCCGCGTTCGGCGAGTTCCTCGTATACCGTGAACTCCGGCGCGTTGAGTGGCTTGGCGAACTTCGGCGGCGGCAGCGCGCTGAGCTTCTCCGTGCCGTCCAGCGCAAACACCACGAGCCGGCGCGGCTGCGCGCCATACGTCCAGCCATGCTGGGCGGCAAGCGATCCGCCGGTGGCCGTCACCGAACCGCCCCAGCCGACCAGCTGCGCGATGTACTGCTTGCCGTCGATCTCGTAGGTGATCGGCGGCGCCGAGATCCCGAGGCCCAAGGGCTTTTGCCACAGCACCTTGCCGGTGTCTGCCGAATAGGCCGCCAACACGCCATCGGCCCGTCCCTGCAGCACGAGATTACCTTTGGTGGTGAGCGTGCCGGCGTTCCAGACCCCCGGCGTCGGCACTTCCCAGCGCAGCTTCTGCGTGCGGGGATCCCAGGCGCGCAGGAACGAAGTGCCCCAGTCGGCCGGGCCGTCGGCGCGCAGGAAATCAACGCCGGGATCGAACTTGAAGTTGGGCGATTGCCAGGCCTTGGGCTTGGTGTACTTGTCGCTGAACATGCCGGCCATTTCGATCGACGGGATGTATGCGAGCCCCGTGACCGGGTTGTAGGACATCGCCGGCCAGTTATGCACGCCGAAGGGACCTGGCCACACGAGTTCCTCGCCGTCTTCGTAGCGGGCGCCCTTGCGCTCCACCGGGCGGCCGGTCTTGAGGTCGATGTATTCGGCCCAGTCCACCTTGCCGAATTTCTCCGCCGACAGCAGCTTGCCGGTGGCGCGGTCGATGACGTAGAAGAAGCCGTTCTTGGGCGCGTGCAGGATCGCCTTCACCACCTTGCCGTGAATCTTGAGATCGGCCAGCACGATGTCCATGTTGGAGTTGTAGTCCCAAGCCTCGCCCGGCGTGGTCTGGTAGTGCCAGGCGTACTTGCCGGTATCGGCATCGAGCGCCACGATGGAACACAGGAAGAGGTTGTCGCCGCCTCCGGGGCTGCGCATCTTCTGGTTCCACGGCGAGCCGTTGCCGGTGCCGATGTACACCCGGTTGAACTCGGGATCAAACGTGATGCCGTTCCAGGTCGAACCGCCGCCGCCGTGTTTCCACCACTCGCCCGTCCAGGTCTTGGCCGCCATGGCCTGGGTCTCGTCCTCGAAGCCGTCCGCCGGATTGCCGGGTACCACGTAGAAGCGCCAGGCCTGCTTGCCCGTCGCCGCGTCGTAGGCCGTGACATAGCCCCGCGCCGGCCCCCACTCGGTACCACCGTTGCCGATGATCACCTTGTCGCGGAACACCTTGGGCGCGCCTGAAATGAACAGCGGGTTCCTGGGATCTATGGTCTCGACGCTCCAGGTTTCCTGGCCGGTCTTCGCATCCACCGCGATCAAGCGGCCGTCCACCGTGGCCAGGTAGACCTGGCCCTTCCAGAAGGCGATACCGCGATTCCAGTCCCACATGATGGTGGCGCGATCGCCCGCGTGGTCGATGGACTTCGGATCGTATTCCCACAGGATCTTGCGGGTGCGGACGTCCACGGCCTTTACGGTGTTGAAGCTGCCGTTGAAGTACATGACGCCGTCCACCACCAGCGGCGTGCCGGTGAGCGAGCGGTCATTGGGGAGATCGAGCGTCCAGGCGACGCCCAGCTTGCCGATGTTCTTGTCGGTGATCTGCTGCAGGGGACTGTAGCGCTGCTCGGAGTAGGTTCGGCCATAGCTGAGCCAGTTACCCCCCTGGTCGGGGTTGGCGAGCGCTTTGTCGTCCACCACGGTGGTCGCCAGCGCGGCACCCATCGCAGCCAGCCCCAGCACGGCCACTGCCGCGCGCGTCAAACGCTTCATCAGGTGTTCCCCTTGCCGGCCTTGGCGGCCGGTTGTGCTTCGAAGTCTTCAACCCATTGCTTCACCACGTGGTACTGGTGGCGGAGCGCGATTTCGTGATCGTGGTACTGCATCTCGGTGAGGAGGCCCTGGTCCAGCGCCACCTGGATCCGCTCCAGGGTGTTGCAGTCTTCCAGCACCGCATCGCGCAACTCCACCATCGAGTTCTCCTGCCCGAAGCGCTGCGCGGCGTTGGTGGCCGGCCGCAGGAAGCCACGCATCTGCCACACCACCTGGTTGGCGGCGAGTGGCCACATCTGGTGGGTGAAGTACATGCCGCTGCCCATCACGATGAGCCAGTTGGGGAAGAACACCGTGACGTCGAGCGACCAGTGCGCGGCGCGGGTTTCGTTGAGTCCCTTGGGCAAGGTCACGCTGCTGTCCACCACGCCGCTGGTGACGGCCGGTCCCGGTGCGTTCTGCCAGGCGAGGCCCTGCACGGGATTGGGCTTGTAGGCCATGTTGCCCCACACCGACTGCGTGCGATGCGGGCCCTTCAGGCGGCAATCGATGAGGCGGCCGAAGGGGTTGTCGGGGCCGGCCAGGGTGTCCGACACGGAATGGCGATGCAGCACCGGCACGTGGTAGGTCTCGCAGAAAGAATCGACCATGCACTTCCAGTTGCAGTCGATGGTGCCTGCGTATTCGAAGACCGCCTTGCCACTCTCGAAGGGATAGCCTTCGAGATCCTTGCCCTGCTGCCCCATGGCTTCGGCCAAGGTCTGGCTGGGGGATGGATCGAGGTTGACGAAGATGAAGCCCTGCCAGGTCTCGAGCGCCAGTTCGCGCAGGCCGAGCTTCTTCTTGTCCAGGTCGAAGAACCCGCCCGCATCCGGCACGCCGACGAGCTTGCCGTCCAGGCCATACGTCCAGCCGTGGAACGGGCAGGTGAAGCCCACGCAGTGGCCTTTCTGGCGCAACTCCACGTGGTTGCCGCGATGCTGGCAGACGTTGAAGAAAGCATGGAGCTGGTTGTCGCGGGCACGCGCGACCAGTACCGAAAAGCCAAAGGTCGGCATTGCCTTCTGAAAAAAATCACCGACCTTCGGCGCCTGCTCCACCCGGCCTACGCACTGCCAGGTGCGGCGGAAAATGGCGGCGAGCTCGCGCTCGTAGAAGGCCGGATCGCGGTAGACGTCGGTGGGAATCGGGCCGGTACCAAGCTCGGGGTAGCGTGCGGCCAGGGAATCATCGGTAAGTTTCTGTTGCACGTTCATGCGACCACCCCCTGGGCCTGGTTGTCGGGGATTTGCTCGATGAGCTTGAAGCGGCGGGCGTCGAAGCCATCGGGGTACTCGCCAGTGCCGTACCACTCGACGGCTGGTCCCATTTCCGCCAGCGAGAGCAGCAGCTTCAGCAGGCGCTCCTCCGCTGCGTCGAGTTCACCAAGCTGTCGCGTGCCAAGGTAGGCAAGTGCCTGCGGCGCCTTGGCGAGCATCGCGTCGTAGAACTTGCGGATCTCCTGTGGCGGGGTGATGAGTCGCTTTTCGAGGCGGGCGCGGGAATCGGGTAGCACCCAGTCCTCGACCAGTGGCGACAGGGATTTGAATCCTTTGGGCAGCAGCGGGGGCTTCCCACGGGCAGGTTTGGTCATGCGCTCTCCCCTTCTCCACGCGCCTGCCGGAACGGCGGCGCGCTTGTCTTGTTGGTGCCAGGCCACCGCATGCTAACGTCAGACTCCGGAGCTGGCGAGCCGCTCAGTTGTGCATCAGGCGGGCATAAAGCTCGGGCCGTCGATCGCGGAACAGGCCCCACGCCGCGCGACGCTCCCGTTGCGCTGCAAGATCAAACGAAGCCGTGATCACTTCGGCTTGATCGGCAGAGGCCTGGGCCATGACGGCACCCGTCTCGTCCGCGATGAAAGATCCTCCATAGAAGGTGATTTCGCTGCCGCCAAAGCATTCGCGCCCGATCCGGTTGCACGCCGCGAGGGGCAGCATGTTGGCCGCAGCGTGGCCCTGCATCGTGCGCTGCCAGTGCCCGAAACTGTGGTTGGACGGGTCGGCGGGCTCGGATCCAATCGCGCTGGGATAGAGCAGGACTTCAGCGCCCATCAGCGCCATGGCGCGCGCGGCTTCGGGGAACCACTGGTCCCAGCAGATCGCCACACCCACGCGGCCGCAGCGGGTGTCCCACACGCGGAAGCCGGAGTCGCCCGGCGAGAAGTAGTACTTCTCCTCGTAGCCCGGCCCCTGCGGGAGGTGCGACTTGCGGTAGATGCCAAGGCACGTCCCATCGGCATCGATCATCGCGAGCGAATTGAAGTAGGCCTGCCCCTCGCGCTCGAAGAAGCTCACGGGCAGCACTACACCAAGTTCGCGGGCCAGCCCGGACATCGCCCCCAGCAAGGGACTCGTCGCGGCCTCGTGGGCCAGGGCGAAATGACGGGGGTGCTGCTCCTGGCAGAAGTACTGCGATTCAAACAGCTCCTGCAGCAGGATGAGCTGCGCGCCTTGCGCATGCGCGACCCGCACCAACTGCGTGGCTGCGCGGAGATTCACTGCCGGGTCGTCGACGCAGGCCATCTGCGTGGCGGCAACGGTGAGCAGGGCCATGGCGATACCTCCTCGAAACCCGCGACAGCGCGGGCGGGCTGGTGGACAATCAAACCGATTCCGGTGCCCCACTTTAACGGAGCAAACTGCGCGCCGTGCCTGTGATTTTTACCGTTGGCCACAGCAACCTGGCCTTTGCCGACTTCCGCGGACGCCTGCTGGCCCACGGCGTGCAGGTCCTTGCGGACGTCCGCGCTTCGCCGTGGTCCCGCCGCCATCCCCAGTTCAATCGCGAGGCCCTGGAGGCCGCGCTGGGCCAGGCGGGGCTGCGTTACCGCTGGCTCGGCGAAGCCTTGGGCGGACTGCGCCAGGCGCCGCAGGATTCCCCCCACGCAGCGCTGGCGGAACCCGCCTTCCAGGCCTATGCCACGCACATGGAAAGCGAGGCCTTCCAGGCGACCCTCGAGCGGGTGTGTCACGGCGCCACGCGCCTCGGCATTGCGCTCATGTGCGCCGAGGCCAGTCCCACGCACTGCCATCGTCAGTTCATCGCCGACGCCCTCACCCTGCGCGGGCTCGAAGTGCGGCACATCCTCGACAGCGCCACCGCCGCGCCCCATGTCCTGCACCCTGCGCTGCGGGTGGTGGACACGGCGCTTCGCTACGACCGCCACGTGCAGGATGGCCTGTTCGGAGGTGGGCAATGCGCCTGAGTCCCAGCCGGTTGCTGGTTGGCGTATTGCTGCTCACTGGCAGCTTCGTACCAGCCCATGCCGAACTGCCCGCGCTGCTCGATCGCATCCTGCGCCAGCACCACCTGCCCGACAGCGCCATCAGCGTGATGGTGCAGGCCGTGGACGCCCGCACGCCGCTGCTCGCGCTGAACCTCGACGTGCCGCGAAATCCGGCGTCCACCATCAAACTCGTCACCACGTTCGTGGCGCTGGAGACTTTGGGCCCCCAGTACCGCTGGCGGACGGATGCCCACCTGCTCGGCCCGCTGAAGGACGGCGTGCTCGAAGGTGATCTGCTGCTGAAAGGGCATGGCGATCCCTACCTCATTGCCGAAGAACTCTGGAAGTTCACCGGCGAACTCCGCGCCCGGGGCCTCAGGCACATCACGGGCGGGCTGGTGATCGATGACTCGATGTTTGCGCCACCCCCGCATGATGCAGGGGAGTTCGACCAGCAGCCGGAGCGGCTCTACAACGTGCAGCCCAACGCGATGATGGTGAACTTCAAGGCGTTCACCTTCACGTTCACGCCGCGCGGTGATGGCAGCATCGCCATCACCGCCGATCCGCCGCTGCCCAATCTCGTGATCATCAATGAGCTCAAGCTGGTGGATGGACCCTGTGGCGAGGTACGCAGCCTCATCAACCTGCGTACGCCGGAAGACCAGCCGGATGATCGCGTGATCTTCAGCGGCCACTATCCCCGCGCCTGCGGCACGCAGAGCCTGCCCCGTACGGCGATGGCGCCGGCGACCTACGCCTATGGACTCTTCAGCATGCTCTGGCGCCAGTGGGGCGGCGAGATCGAGGGCGGCGTGAGTCGCGGCGTGATGCCGCCCGGCTCCACGCCTTTCCACAGCTGGTATTCGCCACCGCTCGCCGAACTCATCCGTCCGCTCAACAAGTGGAGCAACAACGTGATGGCGGACGCGCTGATGTACGCGCTGGCCGATCGGGAAGCCGCGCCACCGCTACGCGCCGAAGCCGGCATGCCGGTGATCGCGGCACACCTGAAGGCCCTTGGCGTGCCCATCGAAGGCCTCGTGATGGAAAACGGCTCGGGCCTCTCACGCCATACCCGCATCTGCGCGCGCACCATGGGCGAGATGCTCCAACGCGCCTGGCGCAGCCCCTACATGCCGGAGTACCTCGCCTCGCTCTCACTTGCAGGCCAGGACGGCACCATGCGCAAGCGCTTCCGCAAGGGGCCCGAGAACGGGCGCATGCATCTCAAGACCGGTCACCTCGGCGACGTCACGGCGGTCGCGGGTTACGTGCTGGCCGAGAGCGGACGAACCTACGCGGTGACCTTGCTGGTCAATCACCCGACGGCGAACCTCGCGGTGGGGAGTGAACTCATCAACGGGCTGTTGGGGTGGGTGTTTCGGCAGTAACAAGCTGTCAGGCGGTATTCGCAGCGGATTGCGATGTCACCGCCCGCGCCATCTGACTACGAATTCCATTCCTGACCAACACCTGAATTCTCGATATGGCTCCACTGGCAAGATATGCTCTTGACATGCAGGACTACCGATTCACTGACTACTTCGAGAACGAAGTCTTGAGCAAGCGCACCTACCTGAGAAAGGAGGGGTGCGTTCGAGTTGTCGAAAATGCGGAGCACAGCGAGCCCCAGGAACACAATCGATTCCGGTTCTGGGCGCGCATTGAGGAACTGGGCAATCGCTACCTTCGAGTGGTCACGCTTGAAGATCGCAAGACCATCCATAACGCGTTCCCTGATCGAGGCTACAAACCATGAAACTCACGTATTACAAAGACACCGACTCCCTGTATTTCGATCTTTCAGGGAACCCGAGTTCCGAAAGCAGGGAAGTTTCTGAAGGTGTCGTTCTGGATTACGACGATCAGGGAAACCTGGTCGGCATCGACATCGACAATGCGACCACGAAAGTCGCGCTGGAAAAGCTTGTGTTGAGCAGCCTGCCGAGTGCTGTCGAAACCGACGCAGCCTGAACGACGTTGATTCCGTTGATGCATCGATGAACGGGCTGGCGACGTGGCGCACAAGGCGAGTTCAATCACGGGCTCTGGAGCAAGAACGGCGACCGAGGACGCGCTGGCGCCCGCCGTCGCGTTGACGCGAAATGGCCACGTTCCCGAAGCGCTCCCAGCTCATGCCGACGCGCGCCTCGCGGCGGCCCGAGTCGTGGTCGGGCTGGGGATGCGCACGGGTGCGCGGTCCCGCGCACCGGGCTGAACAACCGGGCAGCCCGGCCTCTGCGCCTGCTATCACCGGGGGCTGGCATTGGCAGGCGTCCTGTGGTAGAGGCTGGCCAAGCCGCACACACGCCCCTGCCGAGCCCGGAGCACACACCATGATGTACGGATTCTATCTGCCGAATTTCGGGGCCTTCGGTTCCGCCGCCCTCCTCGCCGATTTTGCGCTAGAAGCCGAACAGGCAGGGTGGGACGGATTTTTCATCTGGGACCACCTCCAGTTCCCGGGCATCGAACCCTGCGTTGATCCGTGGGTAGCGCTGGCGGCGATAAGCGTCAAGACCAGCACCATCAAGCTCGGCCCGCTGGTGACGCCGCTGCCCCGGCGCGATTTGGCCAAACTCGCGCGGGAAACGATTTCAATCGACCGCCTCTCCGACGGACGCCTCATTTTTGGCGTTGGACTGGGATTTCCCGTGATTCCCGAATGGTCGGGTTTCGGCCACGAAAGCGACAAGGCCGTACGGGGCGACATGCTGGATGAAGGCCTGGCGCTGCTGGCGCGGCTCTGGAGTGGCGAGCCCGTCGACCATGCGGGAACCCACTACACGATCCGCTGCGAAGGTTTCGCCCCGCCCGTGCAGAAGCCCGGGATTCCAGTCTGGGTGGCCGGCGTCTGGCCTACCAAACGACCATTCCGGCGGGCGGCACTGTGGGATGGCGTCGTTCCGCTGCCGCCCAACCTGATGGAGGGCGGCACGTTTTCCCCTGCGGAATTCGCCGAGGTGAAGTCCTATATCGACGGCCTGCGCGATGCTGGGCGTCGCTACGACTACATCCAGTACGGCAGCACGACTGGACCGGAGAACGCTGCGGAGATCGCTGCCTACCGTGATGCTGGCGTGACGTGGTGGGTCGAATTGGGCGTAACGCTGACCAACCTCGCACCCTCGCCGGACAGCGTACTCGCGCGAATTCGACGGGGTCCGCCCAAGACCTAGCAGCCTGTCGGACTTGGGGCGTCGATAGCGAGAATCGGCCCCAGCCAGGACAGTTGGTGCCGAATTTGCAGGCCCATAGCCCGGCTATGGGGCAAAAAGACGGTGCCGAATGGACGGCTGCGATCGGTTCGCAGCCGACGCTCCCCAAGTCCGACAGGCTGCTAGGCCCGCGGCAAATCCGGAATCAGTGGCTGCATCTCGGGTACCGAACATCAAGTCGGCCACGAGAAGCCGCGGCGGTCCCCTCCCGCTGAAATTTCAACGTGTCGTCGTGGCCCTTGGTGTATTTGCCAGCCACGGCGACCTGACCACGCAGCGGTTCACATGATCAGGACTCGCTCCGATGGGCGCGACAGCCGCTGAGCTCAGGGAATCGGAATATCGGTGAACGACACCGAGAAGGGTTCACCCTGGAAGGTCGCAGGGTTGTAGCGCAGGAGCTGAAAAGAAACATCAAAGTATTTTCCGGTGAAGACGGCGCTAGCCACCGAATCTGCCTGCAGTGAAATTGTTATCGATTTGCTGGGACTGATCGGGGAGTAGGAGCCTGGCTGACTGGCACTATAAGCATTAGCGATTCCCGAATAGCCTGCGCGTATAGACACCGCCGAGTCATCGGTAACGAGTGGACGTCCACCTGCATTTTGATGATCGGTCGCCAGCCTAAGCAACGACGCCGTTTTGTTCGTAATCCGCACCGACATCCGGATGCTCGGCCCGGGGAAGGTGGTCGGGATGCGGCTTTTACCGATGAGGTCAAAGCGCGTGAATTGGTCCTCATAGAGAATTACCGGAGAACCTAGCTTCTTCAACGCTTCAAGCGCCGCGAGCCGGTTCTGCAAGCAGGTGAGCGCGGCTTTTGTCTTGGCGGGGGTGGACGTATCTAGTATGCAGTTAGCAGCCTGCGCCCCCCCCCCCACAAAGCGATCAGCAGGAATGTCGCGGATTTCGTGTTCATGCAAGTTCTCCGTGCAGACTTTTATTATCGAGGCTGCACAAGCGTGGAGTTCAGCCAATTAACCCAGACTGAATCAGCTTGCCAGCGCACTGTGACAAAACTCGGTCACCCCTCCGCCATGATTTGGCACCCTAACAGTCTTGTATCAGGCGATTCCGCAAACGGATCTTGAGGAGGTCTTGAAAGGGCATCGCGGCTTGCTCAGCCATACCATGGCATCGGCGACAGGTTTGGTCTGAATGCGGTGGTATGACGCTTGAGGTGGAAGCGTCATCGCCCGATCGTTCCCTGCATCAGTAGCGCACCATCCATTCGTTGCAGGATCTCCGCCAGGATTTCCGGCGAGGTCGCGAAATTGAGCCGCACGCAGCCTTCGCCCGCGGTGCCAAAACTTGGCCCTTCGCTCAGCGCGACGCGCGCTTCCCGCAGGAAGAATCGGTAGGGCTCCTCACTAAGCCCAAGGGCGCGGCAATCGATCCAGGCGAGGTAAGTGGCCTCGGGCGCAAAGTAGCCAAGCTGCGGCCAGCGTGCGCGCAGGAACTCGGTAACCGTTGCGCGATTTTCCCGCAGTTGGGCCCGCACGGCAGCGAGCCACGCCGCGCCATCGGTCCACGCGGCCGCCGTGGCGCTCATGCCAAATGCACTCCGCCCGCCGCGCACGTGGGCAGTGAGCTTGCCAAACCGCTGGTGAAGCCAGGCCGAGCCGAACACCGCGACCGCGAGGCACAGCCCCGCGATGTTGAAGGCCTTGCTGGGCGAGGTCAGCGTGATCGTGCGGCTCGCGATGTCGTCGCCCAGCGCGGCGAAAGGAATATGCGGCCGGTCGTCGAGCATAAGATCCGCGTGGATTTCGTCCGACAGCACGATGAGGTCACGGCGCCTGACCAGTTCGGCAAGACCTTCGAGTTCCTCCCGGGTGAACGCCCGCCCCGTCGGGTTATGCGGATGACACAGCAGCAGCAGGCGCGTGCCCGCATCACAGGCCGCGTCCATCGCGTCGAAATCAATTTCGTAGCCCGCTGGGCCCCGCACCAGCGGACACAGCACCTGGCGGCGGCTGGTCTCCTGCACCGACTGCAGGAACGGCGGATAGATGGGCGTCTGGATGATGACGCCCTCGCCTTCCGCCAGCAGGGTCTGCAGGGCGACGTGGATGATCTGTACCACATCGCTGAAGAACTCGACCTGCGCGGGCTGCACAGTCCAGCCGTACAGCGCAGCCATGCGGTCCGCGAACAGGGCATCGAGACCGGCACGCGGATACCTCATGGGATAGCCCAGATCCTCCCGCGCCAGTCGCGCTTGCAGGGCCTCCCGGATGGGCGGCGCCACCGCATAGTCCATGTCCGCGATCCAGGCCGGGAGGACGTCGGGGGCGTAAACCGTCCACTTGGCGCTCTGGCGGGCGCGCAGTTGGTCAAGCGGCAGCAGGAGATTGGGTGCGGTCATGCGTGGCCTCCGGAAGGGCGACTTGAGCGTTGCAGGCCAGGGCCCACCTTAGCCGTGCTGGTGCTGGATCATCGACACCAGCGCCACGCCAACGCCGATCCAGAACACCTGCGCGAAAGTCTCACGTGCGGTGACGCCACGGTGGAGGCTCGGGATGAGGTCGGCGATGGCGATGTAGATGAAGCTTGCCGCAGTGAACGCGAGCACGTAGGCAAGATGGCCTTCCAGCAACGGCAACTGCCACCACGCGAGCAGCGCACCCACCACCATCGCAAGGCTCGCGATGGCATTCAGGCCGAAGGTCTGCCAGCGCGAGTAACCGCCTTCGAGCATGATCGCGAAGTCACCCACTTCCTGCGGGATTTCATGGGCCACGATGGCCAGGCCGGTCACCATGCCCAGCGCCGGATCGGCGATGAAAGTGGCGGTGAGCAGGATCCCGTCGAGAAAGTTGTGGAAGGTGTCGCCCACCATCACCAGCGCCCCTGCGGTGCGCAGGCCGTTAGGGTGGGCGTGGCCGTGGGAATCGACCTGGTGCGCATGGCGCCAGATGAGCGTCTTTTCCAGCAGGAAGAACACGAAGATCCCGGCGAGCACCGTCCCGAACACGCGCTCGGGGTGGCCATCCTTGCTGTGCTCCACCGCTTCGGGCAGGAGATCGATGAACGCCACGGCCAGCAAGGTGCCGGTCGCGAGGCTGATGAGGTGTGCTACGGTTTTTTCCCGCCAGTGCGGTGGCAACAGCAGGTAGGCACCGCCCGCAGCAAGGCTCAGCACCGCTCCCAACAGGGTGAAGCCGAGAATCCAGTAGAGCAGATGCGGGTCGGGCGTGGTCATCAGGGGTTCCGCGACGGCGCGTCGCGTGAGTTGCGACGACGGACACGCCATACTAAACACTGACGTTACACAGTAACAGTGCGAAAGTAGACCCACCCATGCCGAGCACCCGACCCACCGTCCTCAAGAGCTTCGCGGCCCGCAGCCACGACCACGGCCATTGCGTGGAAACCGCGCTCGCCAAGGCTGAGCGCGCCTGCGCCGCGAGCGGCCGCCGCCTCACCCCGCTGCGGCGCCGCGTACTGGAACTCATCTGGGCCAGCCATTTGCCGGTCAAGGCTTACGACCTGCTGGCGTTGCTCGGCCAGGAACGCGCACAGGCCGCGCCGCCCACGGTGTACCGCGCGCTCGATTTCCTGCTCGAAGCCGGCCTTATCCATCGGCTCACTTCACTCAATGCCTATATCGGCTGCGGCGAACCCCTTGAAGGCCACGTCAGCCAGTTCCTCATCTGCACCCAATGCGGGACCGTCGCGGAACTGGCAGCTCCCCAACTGTCGGCATACGTCGACGAGTGTGCGCGACGACTCCATTTCAAGGTGGTCCGCGAAACCATCGAAGTGGCGGGCGAGTGTCGCGATTGCCAACAAACCGAACAAGGCACCCTGCATGAATGAGTACTCAACGCTCATCGCCACCCTGGCCGACGGCATCGCCCACGTCGAGTTCAACCGCCCCGAACGCGCCAATGCGTTCAATCAGGAAATGTGGGAAGAGCTGGCCGACGTGATGCGCGCCGTGGACACGCTGCCGGATCCGCTTCGCCGCCAGCGATGCCTATTTCTCAGTGAAGGAGATCGACGTCGGCATCATCGCGGATCTTGGCACCCTGCAGCGCTTGCCGCGCCTTATCGGGGATGGGATCGCGCGTGAACTTGCGATGACCGGGCGTCGGTTCGAAACGGCGGAAGCTGAGCGCCGCGGCTTCCTCAACGCGGTGCTGCCCGACCTCGAGAGCCTGCGCGCCCACGCGCTCGACGTTGCGCGACAGCTTGCCGCCAAATCCCCCCTGGCGCTGAGGGGGACCAAGGAAACGCTTAACTACAGCCGTGACCACCCCGTTGGCGAGGGCCTCGAGTTCGTCGCCGCGCGCAACGCCGCCCTCCTCTTTGCACCGGACGTCGCCGAGGCCATCGCCGCCCTGGGCGAACACCGGACACCGCACTTCGAGGACTGATTCGCCCACCAGCCTGGACCTACCCAATCGCCACGACCGCATGCAGTCAAGGATTCCCCGCCGGGCGCCGCTAAGGGAATCGAATGTAAAAATGTAAAACTGTGCGTGCCTGTGCGCGATGAGAGGTTGCCCATGTCCTGGTTCAATTCAATGCGTCTTGGCACCAAGCTTGGCCTTGCCTTCGGGCTGCTCTGCGGCCTCATCGTGATCACCGGCGGCGTCGGCTGGTACGCCAAGGAACAGCTCGTGCAAAAGCTGGCCTACATCACGGGTCCAGCCTGGGACACGGCGGACGGTATGATGGAAGCCCAGATTGCCATCGAAAGAGACGCCATCGAGGTTTTCCAGGCGCTGCAGCCCGGCGCCGACCTCACTTTCCAGTCGAGTGAATTGGCCAAGACCAAAGTACAGGTCAAGGCCGGCCTGGACCGCGTAGTGAAATCCGAACTGCTGCCGATGGAAGCGCGCCAGCGACTGGCGAGCGCGGCTGCCACGCTGGGGGCTGCAAGGGACTCCCTCCTGTCGGCCATCAAGGACCCACTCGCCACACCCGAAGTCCTCGGCACGCAGCGCGATGTTTTCAGCCAGGGCGTGGACAACGCCCTGGCCGTCCTGACCGAACTCGAAGCGCTGGGCGACCGCGCCATCGAAGGCCAGTCCGAAGCCATCAGCGAGCTCCAGTCCATGGTTTCGCGCATCCTCATCGCCACCGTCGTGGCCGGAGTCATCGTCAGCGTCCTGCTGACCTCACTGCTCTCGCGGACCGTCGCACGGCCCATCGCCGAAGTGGCCGAACACTTGAAGAAATTCGCGCTGTCCGAGGGTAACCTCGACGCCCGCCTCGACATCGATTCCAAGGACGAAGTGGGCGAGCTCGCGGCCGGTTTCAATGCCTTCGTGGGCAGGCTCCGGGTGACGATCGGGTCGATAAGCGCGCTGAGTGCAGACGTCGCGGTCGCCAGCGGCCAGCTCTCCCAGGCTACGAGATCGGTCAGTGCGAACATTGACCGGGAGCAGCATGAAACCGACCACATCGCGACCGCCATCAATGAACTCGCCAGCAGCGCGCAGTCCATCGCCGACACCACCTCGGTGGCCAACACGGCGTCTGATCGCTCCCAGGAACGGGCGGTGCATGGCCGCAGCGTCATCGGCACGGTGATGAATTCCATTTCGGGGCTGGCCGCCGACATGCAGGACGCGACCAACGCCATCCTCAACCTCGAACGCAACAGCACCGATATCGGCCGGGTGCTCGAGGTCATCCGGGCCATCGCGGAGCAGACCAACCTGCTGGCGCTGAACGCCGCCATCGAAGCCGCACGCGCCGGTGACCAGGGCCGTGGATTTGCGGTGGTCGCCGATGAAGTACGCACCCTGGCCCAGCGCACGGGCGAATCGACCGAAGAAATCCACAAGATGATCGATGCCCTGCAGACTGCCATCCGCCGTGTGTCGACGTCCATGGAACAGAGCCGCCAACAGGCCGTCTCCACGGCCGATACCGCCAACCAGGCAGAGTCTGCGCTGTCCGCAATCGGCGTGGCCGTGGACGAGAATCGCCGCCTCAACGCGGAGATTGCCGGTGCTACCGACGAGCAGCGCAACGTTACTTCCACCGTGCAACAGACGGTCATGAAAATGCACAACAACATGATTGAAACGTCAGCAGCGGCAGAGGCCTCCCACCGGACGGCCGAGGAACTGCGCGGCCTGACCCAGCGGATGGCTGAAACACTCAACCTGTTCAAATCTGCGTGAAAAACGCGGCCCGTCGGCCGCTGCTGGTGGCGGGCCTCGCGGCGATTGACCGGATCGGGGGCGGGCTTGAGACTAGACGGGCCGTTTCCCGACCGCGTCCAGAGTACCCGCCGAACCCGATGTCCAGACGACTCCCGCTGCTTGCTTCCCTGCTCTGCGCCCCGCTGCTAGCCAACGCCAACTTGCTCGACGGGGTCGATCTGGTGTCCCGCTGCACTTCGGAACGCGCGGACTACGTCAACACCTGCCTTGGCTATCTCGCCGGTGTCGCGGACACCGACAACGCGGCGCCAGCCTGGCGCATGCAGAAGTCACTGTTCTGCATCCCGCAGGGCGTGACCGTGGTGCAACTGCGAGCGACCCTGCTGGACTACCTCAAGCGGCATTCCGAAGAACTGGATTTCAATGCCGCGATGCTGGTGGGCAATGCCTTCATCGAATCCTACCAATGCGAATGACCGCCTGGAGCGACGTCCCATGAACCTCTACGACCTGACCATTCCCGTGTTCACGCGCGGCCTCGTCAACCTGGGCACCTTGCTCGACAAGGCGCATACCCACGCCGAGTCCGTGGGCTTCGATTTCTCGGCCCTGCTCGCGGCACGACTGTTCCCGGACATGTTCCCGCTGATCCGCCAGGTGCAGCTGACGACGGATTTCGCCAAGGGCGGCGCCGCCCGACTCGCGGGACAGGAAGTGCCGCGTTGGGAAGACAAGGAAACGAACCTCGTGGAATTGAAGGCGCGCCTCGCGCGAACCATCGACTTCCTGGCCAGCCGCGACCCGGCCGCTTTCGAACAGGCCGCCACGCGACGGATCGAACTCAAGACGCCGGCCGGTGAGTTCAGCTTCAACGGCGCGGATTTCCTGCAGCAGTGGGCGCTGCCGAACTTCTACTTCCACGGCGCCACGGCTTACAACCTGCTCCGCCACAACGGCGTGCCGATCGGCAAGCTCGACTTCCTCGGCAAGCTTTGAGAACTCAGGCCTCGCGCCGACGCCAGACGCTGGCGAGCCAATGCTGCTCGGCCGGTGGCGCGTCGCTGGGCCGGAAGTAATGCGTGATTTCGTCGAAGCCGGCGGCCAGCAGCAGCTGCCGCCAGCCCTGCAAGGAAAAATAGGCACCGTAGCGCGCCCCGCTGAACTGCTCGCGGTCGTCGCCGCGGGGGTTTGACGCGAACAGCACGCCGCGCGGCTTCAGGGCCTGGTGGAGCTGCGCCAGCACCCCGGGGAGCGCACTGCGCGGTACGTGGAACAGGGTCGCGTTGGCAAAAATGCCATCGAACCGGGCCGCTGGCAGGGACAGCGCGAGGAAGTCCTGCTGCCAGACCTCGCAGCCGCTGTACTCGCGCGCCATCGCCACGAAGCGGCTGGCACCGTCGAGGCCGATGGCCTGGTGGCCCAGGGCGCTGAAAGCCTTGAGATCACGCCCGGGCCCGCAGCCAAAGTCGAGCACCGTGCAAGGACCTTGCGCTTCGATCGCGTCCAGCAGCGCGCGAATGTTCTGGCCCACGTCGTGGTCCAGCGTGCCGTCGCGATAACCTTCCGCGTTGCGCTCATAGTGCGCGACCGTCTGGGCCGCCAGGGCTTCCGGACTCACTGTACTTCCACCACCACCGGTCCACCTCGCGAGAGGCCAATCAGCGCCGACGCGTTCTGTTCCGCTGCAGCGATTTCCAGTACCTCGCAGGAATTCACCAGCGCCAGCAGGCTGCCGGGCGCAACGTCGCAGTAGGTGCGGCGAAAGGGAATGCGATGGCCGGCGGCGCGGACTGCCAGCACCTTGAGCGGCGCCAGCATCTCGGCCTCGATGTTGGTGATGAGGTTGCCGAAGTGATCGGTGGTGATCACCGTGCCGTGGATCTCCCCACCGCGGCGATGGGCCGCGTCCGTGAGTTCGGGCACGTAATCGCGGGTCAGCGTGCCAATCTGCGCTGGGTTGATCTTCCCTGCCGCGAGTTCCGCCGCCAGTGGCGCAAACAAGTCCCGGCCGTGGAACGTGGCACTCAGCTTGTCGATGCCAAAGCCGCGCAGCCGATCCGGGTCGACCTTGTACACCTGAGCATGGCTGCGCTCGATGACACCCGCGAGCAGCCCGTTGTCGGGGGCCAGGAAGGCGTGCCCGTTGCCCACTGCGAGGAGCACGTTGCGGTCCGTCCCCACCCCGGGATCCACCACGGCGAGGTGCACGCTGCCTTCAGGGAAATAGCGATAGGAACGCTCCAGCCAGAAGCCCGCTTCCGCCGGCCAGTGCACGTGGATTTCATGGGTGAGATCCACGATCTGCGCGTTGCGCAGGCGTCGGAGGATCACGCCTTTCATGGTGCCCACGAAGGCGCCGCGATGGCCGAAATCGGTCGTGATGCTGATCACGCCGGACGCTGCAAAAGCTCCGTTCATGGGTTCTTTCCTCGCTTGCTGGGCGTTGGTTTGGGGGCGGCCCGGGGTGGTGCGATGCGTTCGAAGCCGGCGGCGAGGAACGGCACCATGCGCTGGTAAAGGCGGTCGAGCTGGGACGACTTGCAGCGGCCGCGCGAAAGCACTTCAAGCCTGCCAGTTTCAGCGAAGGCAATCACCATCGCGCCCAGCATGAAATGGAAACCCCAGTAGAGATCCTTCACGTCGGCGCCGGGCAGGGCCAGGCCAGCACGTTTCACGAACTCCGCCGCCACTACGTCGAACTGCGACGACATGACTTCGGTGGTCCAGCGGGACGATGTCGAAATCTGCGCGATGAGCCGCGCGTAGCTCTTCCAGCCCGGTCCGCCGCGCAGGCTCTGCTCCATGAACGGCCGCGCGAAGGCATCGATGAGGCCGTCCAGCGTCGGAGGTGACGGCAATGCTTCGAACAGGGCCATCCGCGCGGCGTTGAGTTCGGCCGCACGCCGCTGCACTACCGCAACGAACAGTGCACTCTTCGGGCCGAAGTGATAGTTGGCCAATGCGAGCTCGACCCCTGCTTCCTTCGTGATCTGGCGCAGTGACACGCCATCGTATCCCGACTCCGCGAACAGGCGTTCGGCTGCGTCGAGGATTCGATTTTTCGTTGATATGGGGGATTGTTGGGTATCCATCCGGGTGCTAGCTTCGCGCTGGAGAGTCGTACAAGCATTAAAATTTCCAGGGTCGCTCCACGGAGGGCAGCCCGGATGAGCGGCGCACGTCGGCAGCCTCGCCTCGCTGACCGAGGGGAGAACACCATGAGCGATTTCCGTTGCCCCGCGCAACTGGGCTACATTGGCCTTGACGTTTCGGACCCCGCTCGATGGCAGCAGTTTGCCAGCGAAATCCTGGGACTGCGCGCCGAGACCGTCGAAGACCTGACCTACCTGCGAATGGACGACTACAGCTGGCGCATCTGCCTCACTCGCGGCGAGCGCGACGATCTCAGCCTGCTTGGCTGGGAGATGCCCGACGCGGCCGCACTCGATGCCTTGGCCGCGAGGCTCGAAGCCAACGGCACCAGCGTGCGACGGGGCGATCGCGGCGCGCTGCATCGCCGTCGAGTGGTGGCGCTAATCGAGTTCGAGGATCCCAACGGCGTCAAGTCCGAAGCTTATTGCGGTCCGCTGGTTGATCGCGCCAATCCGTTTCGCTCCCCACGGGCGATGTCGAGCTTCGTGACCGGTGATCTCGGCTTTGGACACATCACCATGACCGTCGACAGCCTGGATCGCAGCCTCCACTTCTACCGCGACGTGCTGGGCCTGCGACTCAGCGACTGGGTGCGACCGCAGCCCGAGCGCGGCATCGAGGCGAACATCAACCTGGCCTTCCTGCGCTGCAATGCCCGTCACCATTCGATTGCCTTCATGGAAATGAAGCTCCCGAAGCGCCTTCACCACTTCATGCTGCAGGTCGAATCCATCGATGACGTGGGTCAGGCCTGGTACCTGTGCCAGGACCAGCAGGTTCCTATCGAACTCACGCTCGGCCGCCACACCAACGACGGGGCGCTGAGCTTCTACCTGCAGTCGCCGTCGGGCTTCAGCGTGGAGTATGGCTGGGGTGCCAACGAAGTGGACGACCGCACCTGGCGCACGCAACTGCACACCAACGGCAGCATCTGGGGTCACCGCCACCCGACTTGACCCGGCAGGGAGCCACGACAATGGACGCCTATGGAGATTTGGTCGACCTCAACCAAAAGACGGTCAGTCCACGCGTGTTCGTCGACGCCGACGTCTACCGCGCGGAGCAGAAGAAGATTTTCACCAAGTGCTGGCTGTTCGTCGCGCACGAAACCCAGCTGCCGAACCCGCGCGACTTCCTAACCACGTTCATGGGCGAGGAGCCGGTCATCGTGGTGCGCGGCGAAGACCTCGAGATCCGCGTGTTCATCAATTCGTGCCGCCACCGTGGGGCGAAGATCTGCCGCGTCGACCACGGTAACAACCCGCTGTTCGTCTGCCCTTACCACGGTTGGAGTTACGACTGCAAAGGCCAGCTGCGCGGCGTGCCGCAGTTCGAAACCGCCTACCACGGGGAGCTCGACAAGTCGGCCTGGGGACTGATTGAAGTTCCGCGCGTCGAGCGCTTCCGCGGCCTCGTGTTCGCCAACTTCGATGCGCACAGCGTCTCCCTGGACGACTATCTCGGCGACTTCCGCTGGTACCTCGACCTCGTGCTCAACCGTTCACGAAACGGCATGAAGTGCATGCCGGGTACCCATCGCTGGCGGCTGGGCGGCAACTGGAAGCTGGCGGCTGAGCAGTTCCTCGGCGACAACTACCACACCAGCACGCTCCATCGCAGCATGCTGCTGATCGGCCTCGGGCCCACCGACGGCGACTTCCGCGGCGACTCGCCGTGGGAGAAGGACTTCGAGGTGAAGTGCCCGAACGGGCATGGCTGGATCAACTTCGACATCCCGGCGCCGCCGATGCCGCCCGAGCAGGCAGAGTTCTTCGCCCGCATCAAGGAAGAAGCCCGGGAAACCCTGAGCCCTGAGCAGCAGAAGCTGGTGCACAACGTGCACGTGGGCACGGTGTTCCCGAACTTCTCCATCCTGTCCTTCCTCGGCTTCACCTCCATCCGCGTCTGGCACCCGATGGGGACCCACCAGATGCACGCCTGGGCCTGGGGGCTGGTGGAGAACGACGCCCCTCCGGAAGTCGAGGCCATCGTACGCAAGACGCAGGTCCTCACCTTCTCGCCTTCCGGCATCTACGAGCAGGATGACGGCGTCGCCTGGCAGTCCGCAGTGGAAGCCATGGACGGCGTGGTGCGACGCGACTATCCGCTCAACTACCAGCAAGGCGCCGGCCACGGCAAGTACATGGCCAACAAGCCCGGGCTCATCCATCCGCCGTCCACCGAGATCGGCGTGTTCGGCTTCTACGAGTTCTGGCGCGAGGTGATGACGCGGGAGGACCCATGAGTTTCTCGGCGCTGCGGCTCGAGTTCGAGGAACTGCTGATCGAGGAAGCCTGGCTGCTCGACAATGACCGGCTGGAAGACTGGCTTGGGCTCTTCACCGACGACGTGATCTACCGTGCGCCGGTTCGAGCCAACGTCGGACGCGCCGAGGAGGACCTCGATAATCCCGCCCGGCTCACCCACTTCGAAGAAAGCAAGTTCACCCTGGACCTGCGCGTGAAGCGCCTGCGCACTGGTGCTGCGCACGCGGAAGAGCCTCCGTCGCGAGTCAGGCACTGCGTGTCCAACGTGCGTTTGCTCGACCAGCAGGATGCTGCGCGCATCCGGGTCACGTCCAACCTCATGGTGTTCCGCAGCCGCGAAGGGCAGGACGAACACCTTTTCGTCGCCGAGCGCCGCGACTGGTGGCGTCGGGAAGCCACGGGCTGGCGCTGCGAACAGCGTCTCGTGTTGTTCGACCACGACGTGGTCGAGAACCTCACCCTCTTCTTCTGAGGCACGCCATGGACGAATCCACCCGTAAACTGCTGGATCTCACCGGCCGCGTCGCGCTCGTGACGGGCGCCGCCAAAGGCATCGGCGAAGGCATTGCCGCGAGCCTCGCCGGCGCCGGCGCAACGGTCGTCCTGGCAGATGTGGACGACGCCACCGCCATGGCAGCTGCCGCGCGCCTTTGCAGCCGGGGATTGAAGGCGACGGCGCGACGTTGCGACATGGCTGACGCTGCCGATGTCGAGGCTGCGGTGGCCTTCACCGCCAGCACGCTCGGCGGGCTCGATATCCTGGTGAACAACGCCGGCATCTACCCGATGAGCCCGATTTCCGAAATGTCGCTGGAACTCTGGGACCGCGTCATCAACGTGAATCTGCGCGGCGCCTTCGCCGCCGCACGCGCCGCAGCCCCCTGGCTGTCCAAAGCTGGCAAACACGGGCGCCTCATCAACGTGTCCTCGATCAACACGGCCAAGAGCTACGTCGGCATGGCGCACTACGACGCCAGCAAAGGGGGCCTCGAAGCTTTCACGCGCTCCTTTGCACTCGAGTTCGCGACCCATGGCGTCACCGCCAATGTCATCGCGCCCGGTGCGGTGAAAACCCCGGGATCATTCAGCGTGCGCAACAACCTGGCGCAACAGCGCGGCGAGCGCACTACCGAACAGGTGGACGCCGAGTTCGCGAGCCGCATCCCGTTGGGCCACTGGGCCTCGCCGGAGGAGATTGGCCAAGCCGTATTACTGCTCGCCACGCCTGCTGCGGGCTACATCACCGGCCAGACGATCTACGTCGACGGTGGCCTGAAACTCACGCTGTAATGACAAGGAACGCTCTCGTGCCCCACCAAGCCTTTGATCGCCACACCGCCCGGGCCTGGGCCCAGGCACACATGAAAGGCGTGGCCAACGTCGTCAACCCCACCTGCTCGGCCGATCTCTCCACTGTCAACGAAGCGGCGCTGCGCCATGACATCCGGCTGGAGATCGCGCTCAAGTTCTGGGGTGCGCTGCTGGTCTCGGAAACCGCCAACACCATTCCCGAATACGAACGGCTGATGCGCTGCGCAGCGAACGAGGCGGCCGGTCGGTTCCATCTCATCCACCACGCGAGCTTCAACACGCTGGCCGACAACATCGACGCCGTGCAGCGCAGTGAACAGGCCGGTGCGACGCTGGTGCTGCTGGGTTATCCGCCCAATTTCTATCCCCGCTCGGAAGAAGACCTCTACCAGTACACCAAGCAGTTCTGCGCGGCGACCGAACTCGGCATCATCCTGTTCCCGGTGCCGCTGTGGAACTTCGAACGCATCCATCCGTCCGCCGGCTTCGGTCCGGATCTGATTGCGCGCCTGCTGGATGACTGCCCCAACATCGTCGCCATCAAGGCCGAAGGCGGCATGCCGAGCGTTGGGGGCTTCGTGGACGTCTATCGGCGTTTCAATGATCGCGTGCTCGTCATCGAGCCGATTGAAAGCAATGGCCTGCCACTGGCCACCGTGCTGCCGATGCCCTTCATGGGCACCAGCAACTACGAGTACTACGGCGGGGCCATCCCGGAGATTTTCGCCCTCATCCAGCGCGGCGAGCATGACGCGGCCATGGCGAAGTACTGGGCGCTGCACCCTGCGCGCGTCGCCAACGGCGCCGCGATGGCGGTGCTGGCCGGCAGCAATTTCCTGCATCGCATGTTGTGGAAGTACCAGGGCTGGCTGCAGGGTTTCAATGGTGGTCCGCTGCGCGCGCCCACCATGCGACTCACCGATCGACAGATGAAAGGCCTGCGCGGTGGCCTCGTCGCCGCCGGCCTGCCTTGCACCGAATCCGAAGACGCCGAGTTCTTCGTTGGCCGCAATCCCTGCTGACACAAGGTAAGCCCATGCCCCTGATCCTCAATCCCGACGCCGTGCGCGCGGCGACCAACATGCGCCAGATGGTCGACCTCATTGATGAAGGCGTGCGCGAGCAGGCAGCGAACCTCGTCGACGTCCCGGCGCGCATGAACCTCGCCACGAGCAACGGCTTCTTCCGGGTGATGCCCGCCGTGATGCGCGGGCGCGGACTCATGGGCTTCAAGATCTTCAACGGATCGGTTGAACACGGCGTGCGGTATCTCATCGGCATTTACGCTGAACGCAGCGGCGAACTGCTGGCACTGATGGATGCTGCCTGGCTGACAGGTGCCCGGACCGGCGCCACCACCGGTGTCGCTACCCGCTATCTGGCCCGCACCGATAGCCACCACGTTGGCGTGATCGGCTCGGGACTTGAAGCCCGCACCAACCTCGAGGCGGTGTGCGCGGTGCGCGAAATCCGCAGCGCGCGCGTCTTCTCTCCTACCCCGGCCAACCGGGAGCGCTTTGCGCGCGAGATGTCCACCAAGCTCGGTATCGAGATCGAATCCAGCGCCAGCGCTGAAGCGGCGGTGCGCGGCGCGGATATCGTCGTCATCGGCACCAACACCACCCGCCATGCCAACGCCTTCGCCTACCATGGCGCGTGGATGGAGCCCGGCCAGCACGTGAACTCCATCGGCTCCACCGGCGGCAAGCTCCGCGAGATCGACCCGACCACCTTCGCGCGCGCCGCGCGGGTGGTGGTCGACTCCCTGCACCAGGTCGAAGAAGAATGCGGCGACGTGCTGGAGACGATGGCGCAGGGCCTGTGGGACCAGGACAAGGTCCACGAACTGGCCGCGCTCGCCGTCGGCGCCGCGCCTGGCCGTACGAGCGACGAGGAAATCACCCTCTTCAAGTCGGTCGGCACCGGCCTGCAGGACGTCGTGGCAGGCTTCGCAATCTATGCGGAGGCCCGGCGCCTCGGGCTTGGGCTCCAGATCGACGATTTCCTCGAGCACAAGCAGTTCTGATCCACACCCCGTCTTGCCGGAAATTTGAACGACCGTATAATCCGGGCGACACCTGCCGTGCCTCGCTCCCCACGCGCGACGCACCCTCCAACCACTCCCCAACGACCAAGAGAGTCCTATGCCTTCCTATCTTTGCGGCCTCGACATCGGAGGTACTTTCACCGACTGCGTCCTGATGGACGATGGCGGCCGGCTTACGATCTCCAAGGCGCCCTCGACACCCGGCAACTTCGCCGATGGCGTGCTGGAAGCCCTGCGCCGTGCGGGCGAGCGCGTGGGCCTCGAACTTCCGGCCCTGCTGAGCTCGATTACCATGCTCGCCCACGGCACCACGGCAGGGACCAACGCCATCATCCAGCGCAAGGGCGCGAAGGTGGGGCTCATCACCACCCGCGGCCATAACGACGTCATCCACATCATGCGCGGCTCGCGCGGCCTGTCCGGCCAGGACATCAAGCTCATCGTCCATATCCCGGAATCGAGCAAGCCCGACCCGATCATCCCCAAGCGCCTCATCCGCGGCGTGTCGGAACGCGTGGACTGCTTTGGCAAAGTGGTGGTGCAACTGAACGAAGACGAAGTGCGCACCGCGATCCTCTCGCTGGTCGATGCCGGCATCGAGGCCTTGGCCGTGTGCTTCCTCTGGTCGTTCCTCGCGCCGGCGCACGAAGCGCGGGTGAAGGCGATCGCCGCGGAAATCGCGCCCCGGCTCTACGTCACCTGCTCGCACGAACTCGCGCCCAAGTGGGGCGAGTACGAGCGCACGACGGCAGTTGCGCTGAACGCCTACATCGGCCCGCTGACGGTCAACTACCTGACCAACCTCGATCAGCGCCTGAAGGACATGGGCTACAAGCCGCCGCTGCAGATCACCCAGTGCGCGGGCGGCACGATTGCGGTCCGCACTGCGCGCGAGGCGCCGCTGCTCACGCTTGATTCCGGTCCCGTGTCCGGCGTCACGGGTTCGCTCTACCTCGGCAAGGTGATGGGCGAACCCAACATCATCACCACCGACATGGGCGGCACCTCGTTCGACGTCGGCGTCATCCACGACGGCAAGGCCGTGGTCTCCTACAAGAGCCTGGTACACCAGTACGAATACTTCCTGCCCAAGGTCGACGTGCAGACCATGGGCACGGGCGGTGGCAGCAAGGTGTGGATCGACAAGACCACCCGCACCTTGCGCGTGGGTCCGCAGAGCGCGGGCGCCATGCCGGGCCCCATCTGCTATGGCCGCGGTGGCGACGTGCCCACCACCACCGACGCCGACGTGGTGCTCGGTTACCTCGACGCCGAGAACTTCGCCGGCGGCACCATGAAGCTCGACCGTAAAGGCGCGGCGCACGGCCTGCAACTGCTGGCCGACGAACTCGGCATGAGCCTGCTGGAACTCGCCAGCGGCGTGGCCCAGATCGCAGAGTTCCAGATGGCGGACCTCGTGCGCAAGGCCACCATCCAGAAGGGCCTCGACCCACGGGAATTCGTACTCTTCGCCTTCGGCGGCGCGGGCCCCGTGCACATGGCGGTGACGGCCCGCGAAGCGGGCATCAAGCGTGTGGTGGTGCCACAGGGTGATACGGCCTCGACCTGGTGCGCGTTTGGCGCAGCCTCGGCCGACACCCTGCACGTCAACGAACAGGTTCGGATCATGTCCTCGCCCTTCGCGGTCGGCAGCATCAATGCGGTGCTGGCGGAACTGGCGGCCAAGGGCCATGCGCAGCTGGACGAAGACGGCGTGCCGGCAGCGGAACAGACCTACCATTGTTCGATCGACATGCGTCACCGCGGCCAGATCAACGAAGTGGAAGTTGAAGTCGACAAGGACCACCTGACGGACGCCGATCTGGACGATCTGCGGGGACGTTTCGTGCGTCGCTACGAGCAACTCTATGGTCGTGGCGCTTCGCTGCCGGGCGCCCGCCTCGAATGCGTGACCTTCCGCGTCAGGGCCAGCGCCCATTCGCGCAAGCCCAGCCTCGTCGCCGCAACCGAACTCACCCTGGAGCTCCCTGCACAGGCCAGGACCGGCGAACGTGCGATTTACTGGGCTGAATGGAAGAAATCCGCTCCCAGCCCGATCTACAACGGATACGCGCTGTTGCCGGGCAATGTGATCGACGGCCCCTGCGTCATCGAAACCACCACCACGTCCATCGTGATCCATCCGGGCCAGCGCGTGGAAGTGGACGCGCTCCGCAACTTCGTCATCGACACCGACGCCCAGCGCACGGTCTGAGAGGAAACCCCAATGCCCCGCATCAGTGAAATCACCGGCGTCGACTTCGATGGCGTCAACCACCCCTACGTGCCGCCGAAGGAACTGCGGATTTCGCCCAAGTTGAAGCTGCACCGCGACTGGGAAAAGAACATCGATCCGATCACCTACGAGGTGGTGCGCCACAACCTCTGGCAGATCAACGAAGAACATGGCGCCACCATCCAGCGCCTGTCGGGATCGCCGGTGGCGATGTACGCGCTGGATCTCAATCCCTCGCTGCTGACCGAGGACGCGGAGTTCGTCTACTTCGGTCCCTACATGCAGTACATGTCCGGCGTGACGGACACCCAGGTGAAATGGACGCTTGAAAACCGCAGCGACAACCCGGGCATCAACGACGGCGACATGTTCCTCGCCAACGATCCCTGGGTCGGCGCCGCGCACCAGCAGGACGTGATGCTGCTGTGCCCGGTGTTCTGGGAAGGCGAGCTCTTCTGCTGGGTCACCAACTGCCTCCACCAGTACGACATCGGCGGCATCACCCCGGGCAGCTTCTGCCCGTCGGCGGAATCGGCCTACGACGAAGGCATCATGCTGCCCCCGATCAAGATCATCGAGAACGGCGAGATCCGCCGCGACATCGAGGCCGTCTACCTGCGGGCTTCGCGCAAGCCGCAACTGGTGGCGCTCGACTTCCGCGCGCAGATGGCCGGCAACACCACGGCGCGCAACCGCGTGCTGGAACTCATCCGCCGCTACGGGCCGGCCACGGTCAAGGGCGTGATGAAGCAGATCATCGACAATTCCGAGAAGTCCTTCCTGGAGAAGATGACCCGCATCCCCGACGGCCTCTGGCAGGACCGCACTTACATCGAAGCCTGCCGTCCGGGCGATCGCCGGACCCATCGCGTGCAGATCCAGCTGCGCAAGGAAGGCAACAAGCTGCTGTTCACCAACGACGGCACGGCCGAACAGGAAGGCGCGATGAACGCCACCTACTCCGGCTGGCGCGGCGCCATCATGGTGGCGGTGACGGAACTGCTGTGCTGGGACCAGTACTTCGCGGTGGGCGGTGCGCTGCGCCACATCGAGTTCGATCCGGTCCCGGGCACGCTGAACTGCGCGAATTTCCCGGCGTCGGTGTCCACCGCGCCGATCCAGTCGATGGAGATTTCGCTCTACCCCGCCTACAACGTGCTGTCGAAGATGATTTACCCGGACGCCGAGATGCGTAAGGACATCATGTGCATCGGTGGCACCAGCCAGTGGCCCGCGACCTTGTTCCGCGGCACCGACCAGTGGGGGGAACGCTACGGCTACCTGCTGATCGATCCCATCGGCGGCGCCATCGGCGCGTTCTCGCACGCCGACGGCATCAATACCGGTGGCCAGTCACGCACGCCCATCTGCCAGCTGCCGAACATCGAGCACACCGAACAGAGCTTCCCGATCCTCTTCCTGTACCGCAAGGAACTGCCGGACTCCGGCGGCGCCGGCAAGTACCGCGGCGGGCTTTCGGCCGAGAGCTGCTTCATTCCGCACAACACCGACGTCATCACGCAGGACACCCTGTCGTCCGGCAACGCCACGCCCACGTCTACCGGGATGATGGGCGGCTACCCGTCCACCACCAATGCCTACACCTTCCTGCGCGATACCGACATCCTCGCCAGGATGTCCTCCAGCCACATGGTGGATGACATCCGCGAAGTGACCGGCAAGGAGGAAATGCTCGGCCTGCGCCAGGAGAACTTCCTGCAGCACAAGTCCGACGTCTATGCCGTGCGCTGGACCGGTGGCGGCGGCTTTGGCGATCCGATGGACCGGGCGCTGGAAGACATCGCGGAAGATCTGGAGCACTACGCCGTCACGCCGGAAGCCGCGCATACCCTCTACGGCGCGGTGCTCGACGACGCAGGCAGGCTGGACGAAGAAGCCAGCGCCACGCATCGCGCGGCGCTGCGCAGCGCGCGCGTCGCCAGGGGGGCGCGCCAGACCTCCACGCTCGACGGCGCGGTCCTGTGCGAAGCGAGCGTCAACCTGCATTTACGCCACACCGGACACGGCGCCCACTGGGCCTGCGCCAAGTGCGCGACGGATCTCGGCCCGATCGATGGCAACTACAAGGACGGATGCCTGCGCGAAGACCACCCGGTGGAGGACTGCAATCCGCTCATTGGCGATCCGATGCGCTTCATCGACGACGCCGTGACTTTCCGCCAGTTTTTCTGCCCGGGCTGCGGTGCGCAGCTCGACAACGAGATTGCGGTGGTGAAGGACGGGGTGCTCAAGGATATCCAGGTCAATCTCGGCTGAGTTCACCCGCCGGGCTGGAACGGCCCTTTGCGGGGCCGTGTCTTTTTGCGAAGCGGCAGCGCAGGGCATCTGGATCAAGCCGTCCTACGCGGGCTCCAGCAGGTCGCCAATCTTCGGGAAGCGCGCCACCTCTTCACCCATGGTCACGACGGGGTCGTGCGCGCGTGGCGCGACGACACCCGTCATGGCCGCCAGCTTCAGGCCTGAACGCGTCGGGGACGCTTGACGTCCTTGGCGAGGATCAGGGGTGTGACTTCTTCATAGACCGGCGCACTCAGGCTGCCCATGTCGATCGCATCCACCATCACCATGTCCGCCGTACCGGCACGGTTGACGATTTCCTGCAGCGAACCTTCGATGTCGTCGGTCTCGATTTCGTAAAGCGCGAGGTAGCGATAGGCCGGCGTGACCGTGTTGAACTGGAACTGCGTGCTCGCAAGCCGGAAGCGTCGCGCCGAGACGAAACCGGGGCAATTGATCACGTCCTTCAGGTGATGCTCTTCGTACCACGCGTTGTATTCGTCCTCCTTCCCGGGTGTCGGGTTGGTGAAAGCGAGGAAGGTATATTTTTTTGGCATTGCAGCACTCCTGGTCGGTTGGACACCTGGTCGGCGGGCATCGACCTTAGCGCATGAGTCCCATGAGCGGTAGACGGCCGGAATCGCCCTTGCCCGACGTTTGCCCCATTCAGGGTAAACCGTCGTCGAGCCTGGTTCGGCTGCACATGCGTGCCTGTTATGGCGCCGCGCCGGACACCGGCATCCCAACGTGCGCAGCGGGCAAGGGCGTGTTGACAGCGCCACGTCGGCAAACGAAAGTTGGCGCCAGAGCCAGCGTCGCGTAACGCCCAGTTCGCCGTGCCTGGCCTGAAGCCAATCCAGAAAAACAATAATCGCCTGCAGCCGCGTGACGGGAACAGCGGGTTCGAGGGGAGCACGTATGAATGCCGTTCTGAAAGAAGGCTGCGAAGCACCCGACTCCGCGATCGAGACACTCGATGTCCTCGTCGTTGGTGCCGGATTCTCGGGTCTCTACCAGCTGGATCGCCTGCGCGACCTCGGCTTCTCGGTCAAGATCTTCGAAGCCGCGCCGCGGCTCGGCGGCGTCTGGTACTGGAACTGCTATCCCGGCGCACGTTGCGATACGCATGGTCCGATGTACCAGCTTGCGCTGAAGGGTCTCTGGAAGGATTGGGAATTCAGCGAACTCTTCCCGGGCTGGGATGAACTGCGCAGGTATTTCGAGTACGTCGACCAGAAGCTCGACCTCAGCCGCGACATCCGCTATTCGACCCGCGTGGAAGGGGCGCGCTTCGACGCAGCTTCGCGCCGCTGGATCGTGCGCACCGACAGCGGCCACATCGCGCACGCACGGAACCTCGTACTGTGCACCGGGATCGGTTCCAGGCCCTACCAGCCCGAGATCCCCGGACTGTCAGACTTCAAGGGCCAGTGCTACCACACGGCGCGCTGGCCGCAGGGCGGCGTCGATTTCACGGGACAGAAGGTCGGCGTGATCGGCACGGGCGCGACCGGCGTTCAGGTCATCCAGGAACTGGGCCCGATGGTCGAGCACCTCACGGTCTTCCAGCGCACGCCCAACATGGCGTTGCCCATGCGGCAACGCCAGCTCGACCACGCCGAGAACAACGCGCTCAAGATTGGCCTGGAGGAGAAGTATGCAAAGCGTGCCCGGACCTTTGGTGGCTACGAGTACGACTTCAACGACTATGCCGGCGAATCCGCAGAGGGCCTGAGTCGCGCGCAGATCCTCGAGCAGTACGAGCAGTACTGGGCAGAAGGCGGATTCGTTCCGTGGCTCGGCAACTTCGCGCAGATCTGGACCGACGAGACGCTGAACACCGTGGCCTACGAGTTCTGGCGCGACAAGGTCCGCCAGCGGATCCGCGATCCGCAGGTCGCCGAAAAGCTTGCCCCTACCTTGCCGCCACATCCGTATGGCGTGAAACGCATTTCTCTGGAACAGCGCTACTACGAGGTCTACAACCAGCCCAATGTCACGCTGGTTGACTTGCTGGCGTCGCCCATCGAACGCATCACTGCCGACGGTGTCCTGACGCGCGATGGGCAGTTGCACCGGCTCGACGCGCTGGTCCTCGCCACCGGTTTCGACATGGTGACGGGCGGGCTGACCCAGATGGATATCCACGGCACCGGGGGCGAGACGCTGAAGGAACACTGGCAGGACGGCGTGTCCGCCTATCTCGGCTCCATGACCACCGGGTTCCCGAACATGTTCTTCGTCTATGGGCCGCAGGCGCCTGCGGGGCTTTCGAACGGGCCGAGCAGTTCGGAACTGCACGGCGAGGAAATCGTCCAGTTGCTCGACTTCCTGCGCGCCCGCGGCCACACCCGCATCGAGTCTTCGCCGGAGTCCGACCAGGCCTGGCGAAAGCGCATCGACGAGTACGCGGCGGGCACCCTGTTCGGCAAGGCGGAGTCCTGGTACATGTCGGCGAATGTCCCCGGCAAGGCGCGCCAGATGATCAACTACCCGCGCGGGATCCCCGATTACCTGCAGCAGTGGCGCGAATCAAAAGCCGGGAATCACGCCGGCTTCCGGCTGGGCTGAGGCCAGCGGGACAGCGGCTGCCTTGCACACGCAAGGACACGGGCAAGAACAGGCGAGACAAGCAGTCCGGGACGTGCTTCTCCGGGCTGCCCACGAAGTCCGGTCAAGGGGCTTCGTGGGCGGACGTGCAGCGGGGAACGGGGCGCCCTTGCAACCGGGCATCGGGTAGACCAGCGCCGACACGCCGGCAAGCTCGCCCGAGGGAAGGACATCGGCGCGATAGTCCTGCGCCGAGAGGACGGTATAGGCACCCACGGACTTGCCGTGCTCGCCGGTCACCGCAAGAGGCCCCAGCAGTTCACCGATCACCACGCCATCGGCCGCTTCGCGCCGCGCCATGCCGGACCCTGTCGGCGTCGCGGCGCCGGCGCGCGGTGGCGACAGGCAGCACAGCAGCCAGAGAAACATTGCCGATCGAATCCGTCGAGGCTTGATGCGAGGTCGCTCAGCTCTTTAACTGGCGTGCCAGCAGACCGGCGACCAGCGCGCCACAGGTCGCGAGGGCGGCCAGCAGCAGGAAGTACTGCTGCAAACCCGCGATGCCCGCGTGCGCATCCAGCAGACGCCCTGCGAGCGGCGCGAAGAACACGTCCGGCGAGAAGCCCAGCACCGAAATCACGCCCGCAACAAACCCGGTGCGCGCGGCCGGGACACCGGATTCTTCCATGAGGACGAAGTAAACCCCGCGCAAGGCGTAGACCATCGCGATGCTGGTGATGGCGTTGGCCATCAGTACGCCATTGAATGCAGGGCCTGGTCCGACGAGTCCGAGGCAGGCCGCGGCCACTGCGGAAACGCCGAAGATTGCAACGAGCAGGCTGCTGGGCCGCAGTCGATCCGCCAGCACGCCGGCGATCAAAGCCGTCAGGGGTCGCAACCACGCCGCACCCGCCATGAAGGAGGCCGCGCGCACCTCGTCCATGCCGAAGGCCGAAACAAGATACAGCGCGTAGTTGTCGAGGCCCTTATAGCCGCAGTACGCCGCGACGACCACTGCCGCCTGCAACCAGATGCTGACTGCCGTGCCACGCCGGATCTCTGCTACGGGACGGGTCTCGATGTGCGGCGCGCGCGCAGGCATGAGCCACGCGCAGAGCCCGGCAATGGCGAGCGTAATGCCGGTGTAGAAGAGGATGACTTCGCGGAGCGCCGAGATCCGCGTCGCACTCGTCGGCGCAAGCCCACCCAGCGCGTGCGCAAGCACGAGCACCGCCAGGCTTGCCGACACGGCAGCCATCAGTCCGCGCCCTGCTTCCAGCAGCCCGAAGGCGCGACCCTGGCGCAGCGGCCCACCCCACTCCCGCGTCGCGCGGATCATCGCCGCCCAGAAGAGGAGGATCGTCGTCACGCCCCACCAGGCATATAGGCAGCGCAGGCCGACCGGGCCGGGATAGCTCGCGAGATAGGCGCCACCGAGTGCCGTCGCCAGCAGTGCGGCGACGATGAGCCCGCGTGCCGGCAGGCGGTCCGCGAGCCAGCCCCCGGGCACGTAACTCAGCATCGCCGTCAGCCCGTAGATCGCGAAGGCGTCCCCGAGCGCCGTGTTGGTGATCCCGAAGGCGTCCAGCATCGTCGGCTTGAAGAAGCGTGGCACATGGAACGGCAGGCTGAAGATGGCCTCCCCGGCCAGCACCAGGCAGCAGAGTCCCAGGTAGTCGCGCCAGCCGGCGTGTCGCTGAGGCGTCACGGAAACGCGCCAGGCCCGGGGGGCTCTGCGGTCGGCAGGAGTACGGCGTGCCGACGCTGTCGATAGCGCGCGCCGACGGCCAGCGCGTAGCCCGCCATACCCATGCAGGACCCGGCGAGGATCAGCGTCCAGACCGCGCGCGGGCTGCCGGTCGCCGACCACACCGAGGCCGTGATCAAGGGCGCCAGCGCCATCGCGAACATCATCGGCAGCGCGATGGCGCCCATGGTCCGGGCGAGGTGTTCACGGCCCAGCCACTCGGCCGGGGCAACGCCCCGCAGGATCGTGGTGACGCCGTGCCCGATGCCGAAGCAGACCGAAAAGACGCTCAACCAGGTCGTGGTCGGCGGTGCGTAGAGCAATACCAGCAGCGCCACCGGCACGATGGACGTGGTCATGGCCCCGAATCGCGCCGTGCTCCCGCGACGCCCGAGCGTGACCATCAGGATCCGCGCGCCGACCTGCGCCGGGCCGATGAGCGCGAAGCAGAAATAGATGTCGTCGCGCGCAACCCCCTCAGCGCCCAGCACGGGCACCAGCTGGAAGATGAGGCTCGAGGCCGTGAAGCTGTAGGAGGTGTACCAGCACACCAGCCCCCAGAAGACGGGATTACGCAGCCGCGCGCGCAGTATGGCGCGACCAGCAGCGGGGTCTTCGACCGGCGCACTGCGCGTGTTCGAACGCCGCGGCGGGTTGAAAACGAAATGCACCGGTACGTTGAATGCGAGATTCAGCGCACCCAGCACCAGCAGGCAGCTGCGCCAGTCCATGTGCGCCAGCAGGTAGCCGATGAACGGCACGAACACCGTGCCCGAAAATCCGGTGACCAAGGTCGCTGCAATCACGCCGCGCCGGGCATTGGCACCAAACTGCTGGTGGATGACGACGAACATTGGTTCGATCAGGACGCAGGACATGCACGCACCCAGGAGCAGCCACAGCACGTAGAACCCCGCAAGCGACTGCACCTGCGACCAGGCCAGCAACAACAGGCCCGCACCCAGAGAACCGAGGCTCATGAGGTGGCGTCCGCCGCTGCGATCCAGCAGGGTCCCGATGGGATATGCCATCAGGCCCGTCACGAGCGGGCCCGCAGTGAGCGCGCCGTTCAAGGCCGGCAGCGTCCAGCCGAGTTCGGCACTGATGGGTCCGGCAAAGAGCGAGAAGCTGTAGTAAAGGGAGCCCCAGGACACCACCTGGGCGAAGGCCAGCGGCCACAGCAACACCCAGGGGCGATGACGCGCCAGCCACAGCGCCCGGACGTTCATCGTTGCGGTAAGGCAGGCGGCACGGCGGGCACGGGTGTGGATTCGATCATCGCTTGCCGGCGCGCGTTACCCGCTGCAGGCGTGCCGAAGTTTGGGGCGATCCGGTCCCCGGGTTGCAGTGCTGGTGTTCCACAGCAATGCAGGCGCGAGCCCGGATCGCCAACAGCACGCCTAGGCGGCGAGTCGCTGCCGCAACGCCGTCGTGGCCTGCGCGTCGATCTGCATGGAGGCTGGATCGATCACCACGCCGTAACGATCACGGGCCGCGCCAAGCGACACGTATTCGTCCAGCACGTCGTCGAGCACCGCTTGCGGGTCGCGCTCCAGCGCAAGGCCATAGCCGCCACCGCCGGTGCTCTCGAACATGAACGTCTCGCCGTGGCTGAACGGATGCGCGCAGAGCAGCGGGTTCTTCCAGCTACCGTCAGTGTCGAGGCCGCCGATGACTTCATTCCGGCCATCGGCGTGGATCTTGGTCTGGCGCTGCACGTCGGAATGCTCGCCACCGGCAACGCCAGGGCTGCCTTCGAGCGTGCGGGCCGTCTCCATGCTGAGCGCACCTTCGGCGAGGTAACGCACCTTGAAGATCGCACCGAGTCCACCGCGATAGCGTCCCGGTCCACCGCTGTCCTGCCGCAGTTCGAAAGCTTCGTAGGCGATTGGGAACAGGATTTCCGCCGTTTCGGCCGGCATGTTCATGCAGTTGCCGAGCGGGTCTTCGGTGACGTTCATGCCATCGCTGTAGGGTGTCGCGCCCCAGCCACCGGCCGGCAGGTCGGAGAACACGTCGGTGGCGCCATTGGTTGCCACCACGGAAGACACGAACCAGTTGCAATCCGCACTGGTGGAACCCGTGACGCGCTCCGGAATCGCTTTTGCCAGCGCCTGCCAGATGGCACTCGTGATCTTGGAGGAAGTCAGCGTGGTGCAGCCGATGGTCGGTGCCGGCCATTTGGCGTTCAGCCAGGAGTTCTCGGGGATCTTCAGCGTGATGGGGTTGAACATGCCCTGGTTCTGCGGCGCATGCGGCGCGAGGAAGAACTGCAGCGAGTACAGCGAAGCCGACGCCGTGTTGGCATAGGGCGAATTGATCGCGCCTTTCACCACGCTGTCGGTACCGGAGAAGTCCACCGTGATGCCCGAGCCTTCCACGATCAGCTTCACCTTGATCTGGATGGGTTTGTCGGAGAAGCCGTCCGTATCCGCGTAGTCTTCGCCTTCGTACACGCCATCGGGGATCTCGCTGATGCTCTTGCGCACGATGCGCTCGGTGTATTCCTGCAACTGCTTCATCGCGATCTTGAGGGTGATCACGCCGTACTTGGCGGCGGCGCGCTGCATTTCCTGGGTGCCTGCGCGCAGGCAGCCGACATGCGCCTGGAGGTCGCCCTTCACGAAATGCGGCGTGCGCGTGTTGTTCATGAGGATATCGACGATTTCCTGGCGCACCACGTTGCGCTCGTAGATCTTGACGGGCGGCAGGCGCAGGCCCTCGCCCGCGATGTGGGTACCGGCGAACGCCTGGCCACCGGCGGCACCACCACCGAGATCCATCCAGTGCCCGCGGCTCACCGCGAAGCCCAGCAGTTCGCCCTCGACGAAGATGGGTGAGAGGAACGTCATGTCGTTGATGTGCGTGCCGCCCTGGTAGGGGTCGTTCACGCAGATGACATCGCCTTCGTAGATGTTGGCGAGGCCGTAGCGGGCGATGATCGCCTCGGCGCTGAACTTCATCGCGGCGAGGTGGATCGGGCAGTTGGCCGCCTGGGACAGCAGTTGGCAGTCGTAGTCGTAGATGGCGTTCGAGAAATCCACCATGTCGGCCAGGATGGGCGAGAAGGACGCCCGCTGCAGCACGGTGGACATGCGATCACTCGCGTACTCGAAGATGCTGCGCAGGACTTCGAAGGTGACCGGGTCGAGCTTCGTCTGCGCGATCGCGGAATCAACGGTTACTTTCTCGTTCATTTCACTTCTCCCGGAGCGGTGTGTTCAAGCGTTGGAAACCAGGTTGCGGCTGAGGTCGATCACGAGGTTGCCGAAGCGATCGACGGTAGCGATTGCCTGCGGTGGCAGCACGGCGCAGGCATGTTCGTACTCGACGATGCAGGGGCCGGACACCTTGGCGTCTGGCGGCAGGGCGTGGCCGTTGTAAACCGTGCTGGCGTGCCATGCGCGGTTGAACCAGATCTGCCGCTCGCCCTTGACCTGCTCACCGCCCTGCGCCCCGATCTCTACGGCCGGTGGCGCCTCCATGCGGCCGGTGACGGTCACGGCCACCGACACCAGCGCGGGCGCGAAGTCGCTGGAGCTCACACCATACTCCCGCTCGTGGCACTGGTGGAACAGCGCCTCGACCGCCGGGATGTCCCCGGCGCCCAGCGCCTGGCTGGGCATGGGCGTTTCCACTTCGTAGGACTGGCCAACGTAGCGCATCTGCGCGGTGCGCCGGATTTCAATCCGGTCGCGGGACACCCCGTCGGCTTCGAGCAGGCGTACGCCTTCTGCCTCGAGATCCGCGTAGAGGGTGTTGACCGTCGAGAGGTCGGCCGAGGCTACCGGAGAGAAGTAGAAGGCTTCGAGGTCGTGCCGGAGATCCATGGCCGTCGCACCAAAAGCGGAGGCAACCCCCGCGTGGATGGGCATGATGACGCGCGGGATGTTCAGCGACTCGGCCACGAAACAGGCATGCATGGTGCCGGCACCGCCGAAGCTCGCCAGGACGAAGTCGCGCGGGTCGCGGCCGCGCGAGACCAGCACTTTCTTGACGGCCTGGGCCATGTTCTCGCAACCGATGCGGATCATGCCGTCGGCCGTCTCGATAGTGGACAGTCCGATCTCCACCGCAAGGCGTGCCATCGAGGCTTCCGCCGCGGCATGGTCGAGCGTCATCTTGCCGCCCAGGGTAGGCTCAATGCGACCGAGCAGCAGGTTGGCGTCGGTGATGGTGGGTTCGATGCCGCCGAGGCCGTAGCACGCCGGACCCGGGCTTGAGCCGGCGCTGCGCGGGCCGGCGCGGAGCGAGCCACCTTCGTCGATCCAGCCGATGGAGCCCCCGCCGGCACCCACGCTGTGGATGTCGAGCATGGGCACGATGCAGGGGATTTCCCATTCAATCTCGTGGTCGCGGGTGATGAGCCCCTTGCCGTTCTCGACGATGGAGACGTCGAAACTCGTCCCACCGACGTCAGTGTGGATGATGTTGGGGTAACCGCAGAGCTGGCTCAGGTAGCCCGCATAGGCCACGCCGCCGGCAGGACCTGATTCGATGAGTTCTTCCGGATGCTGGCGGGCGTAGTCGACGCCCGTGATGCCACCGCTGCTTTTGAGGATCAGGAGCGATCCGCCGAAACCTTCGCCCTTCAATGCGGCCTCGAGCCGCGCGAAATAGACTTCCATCACGGGGATGATCGCCGCGCGGATCGCGGTGGTGCAGAAGCGGCCGTGCTCGCGGAACACCGGGCATGTTTCGGAGGAAATCACCACCCAGGTGTCGGGGTTCACTTCGCGGATGATGTCGCGCATCTCGCGTTCGTGCTGGCCGTTGCAGTAGGCGTTGATGAAGGCCACCGCGACGGACTTGATGTTGGCCGCCTTGATCTTCTCCGCCACGGCCAGCGCATCGGCGCGGACGAGCGGCCTTACCACGGCGCCCTGCGCGTCGGTGCGTTCATTGACCGTGTAGCGGAAGCGGCGCTTGATGATAGGGCGCGGCTTGACCTGGTAGGGATCGTACAAGTGCTCGCGATGCTGGCGGCCAATCTCGATGGTGTCGCGGAAGCCCTCGGTGGTGACCATCGCCGGATCCGGATAGTCGCGTTCGATGAGCGCGTTGGTCGCGGTGGTGGTGCCATGCATCAGGTGCGAAATCTGCTGGAAGGAGATTCCTGCTTCGCGAATGGCGTTGATGACCCCCGACGCGCGGTCGGGGCGCGTAGTGAGGACCTTGGAAGTGACCTGCTCGCGGGTCTCGTCATTCCACGCGTACAAATCGGTGAACGTCCCGCCTACGTCGATGCCTACACGCCACATGGGTTGCTTCCTTTGCTGCTATCTGTCTCTGGTCCTGTTAAACACAACGCGTCAGCCGCGCAGGCGAAGGCCTTGCGGATCGTACAGCGGCTTGAGCGCGACGCGCGCCGCATGGCGCTCGCCCGCGATTTCGATTTCATACCGGGCGCCGGTGATGTACGCATCCGTCACGCCCTCGTCGCAGGACACATAGGCCAGCGCCAGGGAAGCGCCCAGGGTGTGTCCGTACATCGCCGAAGTGGTATAGCCGTTCAATGCCCCGTCCCGCCACACCGGCTCGTTGTGGTAAAGCATTGGTGCCGGATCTTCCAGCACGAACTGGACCAGTCGGCGCTTGGGCAGGCCTGCGTCGCGTTGGCGCAGCAAGGCGTCACGGCCGACGAAGCCACCCGGCTTGTTCCACGCGCAGGCGAAATCGAGCCCGGCTTCCAGCGGGGAATCCTGCGGGCCGATGTCGTGCGCCCATTCGCGATACGCTTTTTCAATGCGCAGCGAGTTGAGCGCATGGTAGCCGCAATGGCGCAGGCCGAAGGCCGCGCCCGCCTCCACCAGCGCGTCGTAGACAGGCAGGGTGAAGGCCGTGGGAATGTAGAGCTCGTAACCCAGCTCGCCGGCATAGCTCAGGCGTTGGGCCAGCAGGGTCTGGTAACCGATCTGGATTTCCTGCGCGGCGCCGTAAGGGAAGGCCGTGTTGGAGAAATCGTGCGATGAGAGCGCCTGGAGGAGTGCGCGCGAGCGTGGGCCCTGCAGGTTCAGCATCGACCAACTGCCGGAGACGTCCGTGATCACGCAGCGGGCGTCTTCCGGGATCTGGTTGCGGATGAGCGCCTCGACGTGCGTATGCGTGAACGCCGCGGCCATCACCAGGTAGCGATCCGCGTCGAGGCGGGTCACGGTGAGGTCGGCCTCGATGCCCCCCAGCGCATTCAGGAACTGGGTGTAGACCACGCGGCCCGGCGGCACCGACATCGAGGCCGTGGTCATTGCATTCAGCACGCGCTCGGCGTCGCGACCCTGCACGAGGAACTTGGAAAAGGAGGTTTGCTCGAACACGCCCACTGCCTCGCGCACCGCGCGATGTTCATCGGCGTTGTTGTCGAACCAGTTCTGCCGGCCCCAGGCGTATGCGTATTCCGGCGCCTGGCCGGGACGCGCATACCAGTTGGGGCGTTCCCAGCCGGCGGATTCACCAAAGCACGCGCCGGCGGCCGCGAGGCGATCGTGGAGAACGCTTTTCTTGACGCCGCGCGCGGTGGTCCATTGCCTGAAGGGCCAGTGGTCCTGGTAACCGATGCCAAGCGCTTCCACGTTGCGATCGTGCAGGTAGCGCGGGTTGTTCTGCCAGGCGTGGGTGCGGCGGATGTCCACCGACCACATGTCCATCGGCGGCAGCCCCGTGGCAATCCAGTGCGCCATCACCATGCCCACGCCGCCGCCCGAGAGGATGCCCAGCGAGTTCATGCCGGCAGCGACGAAGAAGTTCTTGAGGTGGGGTGCCGGGCCCATCAGGTAGTTGTGGTCCGGGGTGAAGGATTCGGGGCCGCAGAAGAACAGCTTGATGCCGTGGTCGAGGAGCGTCGGCACACGGGACATGGCCTTCTCGACGACGGGCATCATGCGATCCCAGTCGGCCTGGATGTCGGTGAAGCAGAAGTCTTCCGGGATGCCGTCCATACCCCAGGGTTTGGCCACCGGTTCGAAGTAGCCGACCATGATCTTGCCGGCCTCTTCGCGGATGTAAGCCGAGTTCCCGGGATCGCGCAGGATGGGCAGCATGCGATGCACCCCTTCCACGGCCTCGGAGATGAGGTAGTAGTGCTCGCAGGCCTGCAGCGGCACGTCGACGCCGGCCAGGTTGCCGACTGCCCGCGCCCACATGCCCGCGCAGTTCACGACGAATTCCGCCTTGATGTCGCCCTGCTCGGTGCGCACGCCGGTCACCACCCCGTTGGACTTCTCGATGCCGCTGACCTTGGTGTTCTCGAAGATGCGGGCCCCGCCCATGCGCGCACCCTTGGCCAGCGCCATCGCCACGTCCGCCGGGTTGACGCGGCCATCGTCGGGGAAATGGAAGGCCGCCTGCACGTTGCCGACGTCCGCCAGCGGCCACATGGCGGTTACTTCGGCCGGCGTGATTTCGTGGCTCTGCACGCCGAAGCACGCCGCCATGGCGCAGCCCCGCCGCATTTCATGGGCCTTTTCCTGCGTCATGGCGAGCTGGATGGATCCGCACTGGATGAGCCCGGTAGCCTGCCCGGTCTCGGCCTCAAGCTGGCGGTAGAGTTCCTGGGTGTACTTGGCGAGCCGGGTCTGCGCTTCGGTGTCGCGTAGCGTGGTAAGGAGCCCGGCCGCGTGCCAGGTGGTGCCGCTCGTGAGCTGCTTGCGCTCCAGCAGCACCACGTCCTTCCAGCCGAGCTTGGTCAGATGGTAGGCGATTGAACAGCCAATGACCCCGCCACCGATGATGACGACACGCGCGCTGGACGGAAGGGGTTTGCTCATGGGGACGAACTCGTGGTCGGTAGGGGCTCGAGGCACGATAGCCAAGGAGTATTCAGATCTCAATAAAAAAGTAGTTAATTCTTCAAATAAAGAAATTCTCCCGCGCCTGGCTGACGGCTCGCCGCCGGGTTCAATAGGTGGGCGGCGTCATCGCCCACACCACCACCGATTTGTGGCGGCCGGGGTTGCGGTAGCGGTGGGGGCAAGTGCTCGGGAAGCCGAAGCTGTCACCCGCTTCCAGCAGGACGGTGACGCCGTCGATCCAGAGCTCAAGCTTGCCGGCGATCACGAGCCCGGCTTCCTCGCCCTCGTGGGTGTAGGGGCTTTCACCGCTGGAAGATCCCGGCGCGAAGGTGGAGTACAGGAGGCCAATCTGGCGGACGGCGAGGGCATTAAGCTGGTAGTCGTCGATGCCCTCGGCAAAGCTGATGTGGCGGCGTGCACCGTGCCGCACCACGTACTGGCCCACGCGATCCACCGGCGCCTGTGGCGTGAAGAACCAGGAGATGGTGACCCCGAGCGCGCGGCTAAGATCGTGCAGGGTCTTGATGGACGGCGAGACGAGATCGCGTTCGAGCTGGCTGAGGTGTCCAACGGAAATCCCGGCGGACGCCGACACCTCGGCCATGGTGCGCCCAAGCCGGTGACGCAGGCCGCGCAGCTTGGCACCGATGAGACCATCGTCCGTCGCGGGAACGGGGGCTAGCGCGGGTTCGTCTTGCGCGCGCAGGCGCGGAGGGGTCTTGCGAGCAGTCAAGCAGGGTCTCCTGGACACCCGGCATCACCGGGGACGGGGCAATCGTTGCGGGTGCGTCGCGACGCTTTCGCCCAGCAGTTAACATGCTGGCACGGGAGGAACCAAACATGAATACGGTATTCGTAGCCGGCGTCAGCATGACGCCTTTCGGCAAGCAGCTCGATCGATCCATCAAACAACTGGCCGCCGAGGCACTGGCCGGCGTGCTGGCCGACGCCGGCGCCGGGACCAGCGACCTCCAGGCGGTGTTCTACGGCAATTGCGTGCAGGGCCACATGGAAGGCCAGGACATGGTGCGTGGTGAAATCGCCCTGCGGGAATGTGGCATCCAGCGCGTACCGGTGATCAACGTCGAGAACGCCTGCGCCACCGGCAGTACCGCGTTCCACCTTGCCGTCAACTACGTGCAGGCCGGCGCTGCCGACATCGTGCTCGCCATCGGCGCGGAGAAAATGTACTCACCCGACCGGGCCCGCATGTTCAGCGCCTTCGACGGCGCCTGGGACGTCCACACCGTGGAGCACAACCGGGACACGCTTGTCCGCATGGGCGCTGGCGTCGAAGTCCCGCCTGGCACCACCTCCGACAAACCCTACAGCGTCTTCATGGACGTCTACGCCGGCTTCTGCAGGCTGCACATGAAGACCTTCGGCACCACGAAGCGACAGCTTGCCGCCGTTGCCGCCAAGAACCACCAGCACTCCGTCCACAATCCGCTGGCTCAGTATCGCAAGCCGTTCTCGATCGACGAGGTGATGGCCGCCGCGCCGATCGTCTATCCACTGACCCTGCCGATGTGCTCGCCCGTGAGCGACGGCGCCGCGGCGGCCATCGTCTGCAATGCGGCGGGCCTGGCCAGGTTGCAGGGCCGGCAGGGCCGCGCCATGCGCGTGCTCGCCAGCGTGCTGCAGACCGGCAGCGACCGGCAGCCCGAGGACTATGCCAACCACGCCACCGCACACGCCGCGCGCCGCGCCTGGGCGGCGGCCGGCATTGGTCCTGGCGACATCTCGTTGGCCGAAGTGCACGACGCCACGGCGATGGGTGAAATCATCGAAGTGGAAGCGCTGGGACTAAGCGCCCTCGGCGATGCTGGCCCTGCAGCCGAGCGCGGGGAGCTGTCGCTGGGTGGGCGCCTGCCGGTGAATGTCTCCGGTGGCCTTGAGTGCAAGGGCCATCCCATCGGCGCGACGGGCTTGGGGCAGATCTTCGAACTGGTGACCCAATTGCGTGGTGAAGCCGGCTTACGGCAGGTGGAAGGCGCGAAGATCGCGCTGGCGCAGAACGGTGGCGGCGTGATTGGCGTGGAAGAAGCCGTGGTGGCGGTGACGGTGCTGGGCCGTTAGCAGGCTGGTTCCATGACGCGCCGGGCCCGATACAGGCCGGCGCGCGCTGCCTTCAGGTACCCAGACGACGGATGGCGGCTTCGGTCAGGTACTGGTCGTAGAGGCCCTGGTCGTTGACCTTCATCTCGTAACCACCACGGATCGTTCGCGTCTGCTCCAGACGGGTCATGCGATTGCTCTGCACGTCGTGGGCATGCACGTTGACCCATGACCAGTACGGGTTCTTGCCGTCCATCACCTTCTTGTCGCCGTCTTCGTACAGCGAATAACACCCGTCGAAGGATTTGAACGGCTCGCCCCGGCGGTCGTAGGTGACCATGTTCACCGGCAGCAGGGTGCGCGCATCGAACCACACGCGCTTCTTGCCCACCGGCGCCTGCGGATAGAACGTGGGCTCGGCATCCACCACGATGACTTCGGGCACGAGTTCCACCTTGGTGTCCCAGAACGTGAGGCCCTTGGGTCCACCGTGCGTCTTGCCTTCCCAGTTCGGATCGGCGCTGTTCCAGTTCTGCGTCAGCCCGGCCAGGAAGGGCCCGCGCCCGACGATCTTGAAGTTGCCCCAGGTGAGATAGGGATCGCCGGCCGCCCAGGCATCCGAGAGGTACAAGGTGGTGCCCGGGATCAGCGGCTCGAAACGCTGGCTCGACGGGAACCGCCGCACGCGCTTGAAAGCCGGCAGGTAGCCCATGAGTTCGGGGAACTGCGATTGGTCATAGGACCAGATGTTGAGGAAGGACGTGCCCTTGGCATCGTTGGGGTAGTTGAAGAACACCGACTGGTAGCGCAGCAGCTTCTCGGCGCCTTTCATGTAGGGTTTTGGATCGAGGGTGACGCGTGCCACGGTGGCCATCTCGCACCAGGCGATTTCGTAGTAGTAACCCTGGCCGCCGTCCGGATTGATCTCGTAATCCTTCACCATGTAGAAGGACACGTCGTGCCTGCCCCACGACAGCGTGATCGGCACGAACACTTCCAGCGCGGACCTGGGCTCCGGGAACGGGTTGCCACCAATCCACGGCGATCCGTCCAGCGTGTAGATGTTGCCTTTCTCGTCGAGCTTCGCCTGGCCCCTGTTACGCAAGGTCGCCTCGATGTAGTCCACCGGCGAGAGCTTGGTCATGTCCGTGGTGGCCGCTACCAGGTCGAGCTTGCGGCCCATCTGCTTCACCTGCATGAGCCGGATGGGATCGAGTAGATCCTGCACCAGGTCCACGTTGCTGGCGTCGATGACGTCGCCGGGCTTCAGCTTGCCCTTGGTGTAGACCTCGATGGATTTCAGTTCATCGGGGTAGGCGTTCTCGAAGCCCCCGTTTTCGGCGACGGCATCCCACACCGAGCCCAGCACCCCGGCGGCGAAAATGCCCCGCGCGGACTGCTGCAGGAAAAAGCGCCGACTGTAGTTAGCGTCGTACTTGCGGAGGTGCATGGCGGCTCCTGGTGGCTTTTGGTGAGGATGATGCGCTCAATTGACTGCGCGGTCGGTATCGGCCCAGAATTTCTTGCGGATTTCGGTCTTGAGCACCTTGCCGACCGGGGAGCGCGGCAGATCCTCCCAGATCTCGACTTTCTTCGGCGCCTTCACGCTGCCGAGGCGCTCCCTCGCGAATTCAATGAGTGCAGCCTCCGCCACGCTACGCCCCGGGCGCAGCAGCACGATAGCGGTGACCATCTCGCCCCATTTCTCGTCCGGCACGCCGATCACCGCGCAGTTCTCCACGTCGGGATGCGCGTTGATGGCGCTCTCGACTTCAGCGGAGAAGACGTTGAAGCCACCGGTGATGATCATGTCCTTCTTGCGATCGACGATGTAGACATAGCCTTCGTCGTCCTGCCAGGCCACGTCGCCCGTGTGGTGCCAGCCAAAGCGGTGCGCCTCGGCGGTGCCTTCCGGGTTTTGGTAGTAGCAGGGCGCCACCAGCTCACCGCGCACCACGATTTCACCGCGTTCGCCGCGCGGGACGAGTTGACCGTCGTCGTCCATCACGCCCATCAGGGTCAGTGAGCAGGGCTTGCCGCAACTTTTCAACAGGTGCGCGCGCGCCGGATCAGTGGCCGCCCGGGCAAGTTCTTCCGGCGGCAGGTAGGTGACGAGCATGGGCACTTCCACCTGCCCGTAACACTGGCACATGCAGGGACCAAAGATCTCTACCGCCTCACGCAACTTGTCCGGCGAGACGGGAGATGCGGCAATGAGGAAATGCGTCAGCGAGGAGTAGTCGAACTCCCGCACCCTGGGGTGCGCCAGCATGGCGTAGAGCGCGGTGGGCGGCAGGAAGACGTGGGTCACCCGGTGGCGCTGGATGGTTTCCATCAACTCCAGGGGATCGACCTTCTCCACCACCACGTGGGTGGGCGCCTGCGGGGTCAGCATGAAAGCCAGGATGCCGGCAGCGTGGGTCATCGGCGCGGCGCAGAGATGGACGGGCGGCTGCTTGCCCGGCGGCATCGCGATGGAGGTTTCCGCGATGAGCGTGGACCAGGTCAGGCTGTCCCAGAGGATGCCTTTTGATCGCCCCGTGGTGCCCCCGCTGCCGAGGATGGTGGTCATGCGATGCATGTCGTAGGGGATGTCGGGCACTTCAAGGCCTGCGCCTTCGCACATGAAGGCGTCGAGCGACTCAATCCCACCTTCGCTGGCGTCGATGCACACGACGTGGCGCAGGCTGGGCACTTGCGCGCGGATGGCCGCGACGTTCGCGCTGAACACGCCGTGGTAGAACAGCCATTCGCATTCGGTGAGGTTCATGAAATCGATGTTGGCGTCCAGCGCGTTGCGGGCGTTGATGGGCACCCAGGTCGCGTTGGCGCGGAAGGCCCCCAGCACGCAGGCGAATGCCAGGACATTGTTGGGCGCGTAGACCGCAATGCGGCCGGCTTCCGACAGGCCCCTGCGCTGAATGGCACCGCCGATGCGGCGCGAGAGATCCTGCATCTCGCGATAGCTGTAGCTGCCGGCGGCCGAGATGAAAGCGGTGCGCGCGGGATGCGCATCGGCTGCCTTGTCGAAGAAATCGATAATCCGCATGTGGCCTTGTCTCCTCCTGCATTGAGTCCGGCGGGCGCGTTGCGTGGTTCAGCCTGGGGCGCAGGACACCCGTTGGCGCAGCGCCTGCCAGCGCGCGTCGAGCGCTGCGTTCAGGGGTTTCTGACGGGCGACCTTGGCCACCAGCGCGCAGGCCGCTTCCGGGCGAGTGGACACTGCACGGAGTTCGATGCGCGACAACATGCCCTCCCACCAGATTTCAAACGATGGCGGCACCTTGCCGGTAATCACGGCCCAGGCATTGTCGGCTTCGATGAGTCGCTGCGTCGCCTGCGCACTCCGCGCCAGCATGCGATAACCGTCGCCGGCCTTCGGGAAGTCGGCGACGAAGGCGCGTGCCGCGGTGTAGGCCTCTTCACCTTGTTCCGCCGTGAGCAGGAGCTCGATGCCAAGCAGGCGGAAACGGCGTTCCATCTCCGGCAGCGCTTTCAGGCGCGGCGCCACGGTGGTGGCAATCTCAACTTGCAGGGCACTGTCCGTGAGCTGCTTCAGCCAGGGATAGAGCTGCTCTGCCATCCAGGCTGGCACGACACCCGCGAGCGCGTTGATTTCGCCAAGCGCCCGCCGTGGTTCATGCAGGCGGTCATACAAGCGCAGCCGGGCCCAGAAATAAGCGCGCCGGGCGTTGACCGTCACGTCGGGCCTGGCCTCCGCGAGCGCGATGGCCTTGAGGACGGCGGCAGGATCGGGATCGGCCACCGCGCGCAGCTGCAGCAGGAACTCGAGGTTCCGGGGGTTCTTCTTCTGTTCTTCGGGCAGCGCCTCGAAGACCTTGAGGCCGTCGCGCGCAAGGGCATCGAGCTTTGCACCAGGTGCGTTGGCCTGGCGAGCAAACTCCCGCGCGATGACGAAGTAGCGGGTGGTGTCGATGCTGCCCTGGGCGCCCGCCGGCGCCTTGATGTTCGCTAGCAGCTTGAGCGCTGACTGCGTATCCCCGGCGTTCTGTGCAAGCAGCACGCGCGCCCCGAGGGCGTCTGGATCAGACGGATTGCTCTTGATGAAACGCTTGGCGGCGTCGTTCAGCGCCGCGCGCGAACTGCCGGTGTTTTTGGCGTCGGGGCGCTTGGCGCGTGCCACGAAGGCGAGCTTGGCGGCCGCCCGCTCCACTTCGGCTTCGAGGCGCGGTGAGTCGACGAGGTCGTCCGCGATCCTGGCGGCTGCGTCGTTGAGGTCGGCCTTCAGGCAGGCCACCGCCCAGCGATAGCGGAAACGGTTGAAATCGAGCTGCCGGTTGTCGCGGCGGTGCGCGAAGAAGCTCTGGTACTTCTGCACCGCCGTCACCCACTGCTGGTTGCGGAAGGCAAATTCGGCGGCGAAGAGATCCGTGTAGGGATCGGTGTTCTCGCTGACGATTTCCGCCGTGTAGGGCATGAGATCGACCAGGAGCGGCATGGTGATGCGTTCGTCCGCGATGAGTTCCCGCAGTTTCGCGCCGGCTTCCCGCGCACCGACCTTGGTCTTGCGCTGCTGCTCCAGCAGGACCAGCAGTTCGTCACGCACGGGGTTGGGGACGCCGGCATAGCCGGAGGTGCTCGTCGCGACGGGTGCCCCGGGTGCCGGCGCCTTCGCGAGGATGACAAGTTCGGCTTCCGCAGCCTTGCGCACCGGGTGCTGGTCGTCGAAGGACAGCGACTGGATCAGGCTTTTTAAAATCTCGCGCGCGCGGTCGGGGGTTTTTTCGGCCACGGCCACGAAACCAAGGCCGAGCCAACCGCCATAGACGAGGCTCGGCTGGTAGATCTGCATCGACGCTGCGCGAAAGCCACGCTTGGCCCGCCACAGCAGTTGCGTTCGGTCGCCCGCGCGCGCCGGGATGTCGGCCATGGTGAGATCGAGCCAGCTGCCCCAGAACGGAAAGGCCGTGAGCGAGAAGCTCAAGTCTTCCCAGACGCTCGATCGGTACAACTGTTCCAGGGCGCCTTCGTCTTCGCCCGCTGCGGCCTCGGCGGCCTGCAAGCGCACTTCGGTCTGCTGGCGCATGCGTGCCGCGAGCTTGCGCATCCTGGTCAGGACTTCGTCGGCTGCCCCGGACTGGCGCAATTCGTCGACCAGCGCGCCGAAGTTGCGTGCGGTGTCCGCAAACTGCGGGGCCGGGGTTGCGGCAGTGAGGCCATCCAGCATCGACTGGGCGCGGGCGAGGGGGTCGGTAGTGGCAGGCTGCGCCGGTAAACCACAGCACAGCAGGCAAGCGGCGATGCAGAAGGTGGCGCGGCGGCTACGCATCACAGGAGATCCAGCAGCGCTTTCATTTCATGCGCGAACTTGTCGCCCATGATGAGCGTGACCAGCCGACGCGTGACGGAATTCTCGCCTTCCAGGGTCCCGGCATCCCCGTTGCCTGCATCGGCGATATTGCGGAACTGGTACATCGGCTCGTTGCGATATAGCGCGTGGTTCACCTTGCGGCCCACCTGGGCTTCCACCACCGACGGATTCGACTGGTCGCTGACGTCCAGCGCCGACACCACGCCGCCGGTGCCTGCAAAGCGGGAAACTGCGCGGATGGCGGCGTCTATGTTGTCCTCCGACGGCGGCGCGTCACCGATGAGGATCATGATCCGCCGCGCACCGGTCCGCCATGCGGCCTGCTCGGCACCCTGCTCCAGGGCAAGGTGGACTGCCTCGAACATGTCGCCGCCGCCGGACGCCTTGAGCCCCGCAAGGAAGCCGTGCAGCTTGAGGGTGCTGTAGGTGAGGTCCTGCAACTTCGTGACGAATTCCGGATCGCCCTTGTCGCGATAGGCCAGCACGCCAAAGCGCGAGATCGGCACGAGCGAACGCACCACGGAGGTGATGTCGAGGATGCGCGTTTTGACTTCCTCCAGCACCCAACCCATCGAGCCCGTGGCGTCCACCACGAAGAGCACGTCGAGTCCGCCTTCGCGCATGCCCTGTACGTAGGCCGCGAACTGGTTGGAAGACCCACCCAATGCATTGCCGATGCCAACACCAAAGCCGGCAATGCCGCCCCCGCTACCGCCGCCCGTGCCGCCCTTGCTGCCGGGCGCAAGCAGGCCGACGGTGGGCACGTTGGCGTGGCGCGCGAGAGTTGCGCCGGCGCTTTTCTGGGCCGCGAGTGCGATCTCGACGGGCTGGGTATCTTCGCCCGCCCCACCCGCCTGGGCGCTAAGTGAAAGCATGACGTTGGGGGGCGGCGGCACTACACCCTGAGGCGCGATGAGCACTTCGGGCGGCTGGAGTTCGAAATCCTCCTCGAAATCCAGGGGCTCATCGGTGGGTGGCTCCTCGAGCTTGCCCTCCTCGGGCTTGGCCTTGGCGATCTCCAACACGACCAGTGGCTTCTTTTCCCTGGCCTCGAGCGCTGCCAGCGCCTCGGTGGCCGCCTGCGTAGCCTTGATCTCGTTGCCAACGCGGGAGGACACCAGTGCATGCAGGGCAATCGACACTGCCAGGAGCAGGGACCAGAGGAGCAGCCGGGACATGGGCAAAGGGATCAGGGCGCCGCGTCGCTCGACGTGCGGGACAGCGTCTCGACCGATACGCGGGTGATGCCGGAATCCCCCGCTTCCTCGATGAGCCTCGCGACGACCACCGCATCCGTCGTCGCATCCGCGGCAATCTTGAGATCCTGCCGTGCCCCTGCGGCCTTGAGCGCCTTGCCAAGTTGCTTCGCCGGGACGTCCGTGCCGTTCAGGCTGACGGTACCATCGGCTCGGACCACGAGTTGTGGGGCTGCTGGAGGCAAGGTGTTGCTGGCTGCGGACTTGGGCGGGGTCACCTGGAGGTGGACATCGAATTTCGCCGCCACGATGAAGAACAGGATCAACAGGAAGATCACGTTGATCATGAAGAAGGTGCTTTCCCAGCGGCGGTCGCGCGCGTCCTCCGCGCTCTGCTGGAATCCAAAACCCATCGTCGACCGTTTGCTCAGATCTGACATGGCCAACCTGCTACTTGAACTGCCGCGCTTCGCGCAACGACACCTTGGTCAGGCCATGCGCATTCAGGATGTCGATGACGTCGACGGCGCGCTGCAGCGGCACGCCGGGATCGCTGGCCACGATCACGGACTTGTCAGGCTTCCTCGGCAGGGCACGCGGCAGGTCGGCCAAATCGCGACGCTCGCCATCCAGCCACAAGCCACCATCCTGGTGGAGTTCGATGTACACCATCGAGGATTCCTGGCTGCTTGAACCTGCCTTCAGCTGTTCTTTCTTCTCGTTGCGAAGGTCCATGCCATGTGGGATCACGAAGCTGCTCTGGAGCATGAAGAAAATGAGCAGGATGATGAAACAGTCGACCAGCGGCACGAACGTGATCCGGATCGAACGCCGCCGCCGACGCCCAAGGTTCAGCGAGATCTTGCCAGGTTCAGCCACGGCCCACGCCGACGGTCAGCACGCGGGTGAGGAGGTTCGAAGTCTCTTCGGACACGCGCTCCAGGCGGGTCTGCAGCACGGCATGGAGCGCCGTGAAGATGATGGCAATGACGAGACCAACGGCCGTGCACACCAGGGCTTCCCAGATGCCGTTCGCAAGCGCGCTCGAGCCCTTTTCCGTTCCCGCGACGGCGGCAAGGTGGCGGAAAGCGTCGATCATGCCGAGCACCGTGCCGAGGAGGCCCAGGACGGGAGAGAGGTAGTAGACGATTTCCAGGGCGCGCAGGAATGAACCGTAAGGGCGGAGGAAGTACATGCCACGCCGTGAGAGCTCGTCGCGGAGGAGTTCGCGGTCTCCGGTCTTGATGTGTTCCAGGCCAAATTTAAGGTCGCGGGCCAGCGTAAACCGGGAGCTGCCAAGCTGCTCGAGGGCAGTTTCCTGGTCACCTTCCAGCCAGAGGTCGACCGAGCGGTTGGCGGCGTTGAAACGACCATCGCCGACCGTGGTGAATTGCAGGATTTTGTACAGAACGATCGCGAAGCCAAGGGTTGAGATGACCAACTGGACGGCGACCACCTGCCCTCCGAGTTCGACGAGGGTTCGGGCGGAGTCCCAAGTGTAGGCAATCAAATCCACGGGCTTGGAGCTTTCTGTCGTTCGGGCGGGTTGATCGCGGCGACGGCAAAGGAATTCGTCATGGAGGTTCGAGCCGTCGTTGGTCGGTAAAAAGCGAGTCTAACGACGCGCAGCGCAGAAAAGAAAGGGCCGGCATGAAGCCGGCCCTTGAACGATTACTTCGTTGTTCAGCGCTTAGAAGTAGTAGCTCACCCGGGCGAAGATTTCATCCGCGAAGTCCAGGGTTTCGATCACGTCGTCGTTGTGCCCTGGCGTGAAGTCCTGCAGTACGTTCGCGTAGACATCGAGCTGCCAGTGGGTGCTGGGCTTGTACTTCACGCCAGGCTGCAGGAGCAGGCCGCCGCTGGTATCAATCAGCATCGCGAAGTCAGCACGCCAGATGAGGTTCGGGAACGGCTGCTGGAAGGCGAAGGACACATAGTCCGCACCATCCTGACCTTCCGGACGACCGCAACCCTTTTGAGTTGCGCCGGCGTTCGGGAGCGCCGTATTGCCGGCAGCGGTCGGCAGGCAGGCGAGGTCGTTCTTGAACTGATGCTCGTTGCCGCTCAGGTGGCGACCGAACAGGTCGGACTCCGTCTTGTGCATCCACTGGGCCACCAGGTAGGTGGCGGGCAGGCCCGGCACGATGTTGTGGTACTTCTCGAGGATAAGGGCGGAGCTGACTTCAGTGGCTTCAATCCAGGTGCCTTCACGCAGGTCGAGCGAAGTGAACTTCTTGTTAGGAGTCACGCTCAATTCCGCGCGGATGATCAACTGGTCGAGCCACGTTCCCGGCGTCGCATCGATGATGTAATTGCCGGACAGGCCGGTAATCGTCTCACGATAGAAGTTGCGGGTGATGTAGCCACGGGGGAAGGCAAAGGCGTTGAAGAAGGCGTCCAGGATGTTGCGGTTAGCCGCATAGCTGAACGGGATCTTCTTGTTGGGCTTGCCACCGATGTTGTTGAAGATTTCCTTCGGGCCGCCCGGGGCCAGGCCAAAGTTGGCCGTCGTCAAGGTGGAGGCATTGGTACCTGAAGAGTTCTGCGCACCACCGTTGAGGAAGCCGAGCGTGCCTTCCATCGGGTTCAGGCGGGACTTGCCGGCAAAGGTATACCACTCCTGCCAGGAGGCCGTGCCGAGCGGATCAGGCGAAGCGTTGGCGCCGCACTTGCCGTTAGCCAGCGGGGTCAGCAGTTCGTTGACGTCGTTCTGGCCATTCTGGTTGGTGTCGAGGCCAGTGCCCAAGGTACGAAGGTCGAAGCCGCCGGTGCCGGGACCGGTCAGCAGGTGCGCCGCATAGTTCTGGGGACCAAAGCAGAAGGGGTTCGGCGAACCGTCACCCTGCGTCTTCGGGGCGTCCGTCCAGGTCACGACGCCTTCCGGGGCCACACGGTTCACCGCCATCATGCCCATGGTGAGCTTGTCGGTCAGCGGCATGGTCATGCGCGCGCCGTAGTTCACGTTCTCGAGCATGGCGCTCTGGCCGGTGTCGCGCCAGGTAAAACCCGAAGCGACGACGTTGTAGGGCGTGTTGGTGTTGACGATGGTGGTGGGGGCGGACATCTGCACGAAGCTGTCGATTTCCCAGCCGTTCTTGAAGGTGTAGCTCACGCGGGCCGCCGGCGAGGCGACGCGCTTGTCGGAGAACTCTTCGGCAGCCACGTCCAGGGTGAAGTGGCGGCGGGTGTCGAGGCCGTTCGGCACGTCGAAGACGCGGAAGAAGTAGGCTTCGCCCCAGGCAATCTGCTGCTGGCCCACGCGGATCCAGAGCGGGCCGTCGTTGTAGTCCAGATAGGCCGACGGCACGTCGACCATGAAGCTCGGGGTGTTCCACTCCAGCACGTTGCCGGACTGACCGTAGAAGCCATAGTCAGCCGAGAAATGGCCACCCGGAGTGGAAATCTGGTCGTTGAACCGTTCCTGGTAGTCGGAGAAGGCGCGGAACTTGACGAAAGTTTTGATCTTGTCGTTCCACTGCGCCATGACGTCCACTTCGACGCGGGTGGCGAAGAGGTTGAAGCTGTTGTCGTCACGCAGGCCAGCGGCAGTCGCGCCGCAGGTGCCCTTGGTAACGCAAGCTGCGCCGGCGCCGGCGAGACGGCCAGCGTTCGCCACAACGTACGGGAGGCTGGGGACGCCGCCGGTAGCCGTCAGGCTCGTGGGCGTGGCGATGGGGCTGGTAAAACCACCGTTATCGAAGGGAAAGCCCTTGCCAGTGCTGACGGCGGGATTGTTGATGTTCGGAATCGCCCTGCCCATGAACGGGTTGCTGGCGGTGTTGAACTCGTTACCCTGATCCGACACGGAGACCGAGACTTCCTGCCGAACAAAACCGGAAATATTGAAATCCGCGGCGTATGCCGCGGAGCCACTGAGCGCGCAGGCGGCGGTACCGCCCGCGAGCATCAGATGTTTGAGTTTATTTTTGGCCACTCCCGCTCTCCTCTATAAATCGTGAGATTACGTCTCTGTCCCCCAGCGGTAGGTCAGGACCGGTGGGGTTTTATCCACTGAGTCCCGTCCGCCACCTAGGTTGCTGATATGCAACAACCGTTCTTCTTATCAGGCAGGTTTGCGGCATTGGCGCCACTTACCTGAACTTCGCCCCGAATCTAGCCCATGCGCAAGGGATGATCAACGGGTTTTATCCTTCATTTAATGGATAAACCTCCTGTAGTTTATGGTGCGACGCGGCATTAATGCCGTTGTGCTACCGCAACACGCGAGCAATGACCCCGTCATGGCCTGCGATGTAAACGACGTCCTGCACCATCGCGCCCGCGTCACCTTTCGACGCGGTGGAACCCATGGCTACCGGCACGTACCAGTTGCGCACGACCTCGGTGTCCGCTGATGCGGTAAAGGTGTTGCCGGAGTCACTGCTGCGCAGGAGCGCGCGCATGCCGGTCGCGACTATCTCGCCCTGGGGCGAAGCCCATAGGCCGAAAAGGTTGGCGTCGGAACCACTCTTCAGGGCGGTCCAGGTGCTGCCGTTGTCGGTGGTCTTGAGTATCAGGCCCTCCTGGCCTGCCGCATAGCCGGTGCCGTCGGCCAGCATGTGCATCGCGAAAATGGACTTTTCGCCCTTGTTCGTGAGCTTGAAGGTGTTGCCACCATCTTCGGAAACCAGCACGTACGCGAACTCGGCGCCGATGACAATCCGGCCCGAGTCCTGGACGTCGACCGCGTAAATATGGGGTTCGTAGCCGTCGTCCCGATAGGAGGCCCAATCGAGCGTCAGGGCTTCCCAGGTGGTACCGGCGTCCCTGGAACGCAAGATGGTGCCGAACTCCCCGACCGCAATCGCCAGGCCGGCAGCGTTCAAGTGGACGTTCAGCAGGCGCTTGTCACTGTTGGACTTCGCGGCGACCCACTTGCCACCCTGATCAAGCAGGACCGTGCCCTGCTGGCCAACGATGATCTTCTTGTCGCCGACCTGGGTAATCCCGAAGAGTCCCACCTGCGTCGGTGAGTCCATCTTCTTCCAGGTCGCTCCGCCGTCGGCGGTTTCCAGGATGATGCCGGCCGCACCTGCGGCAAGGCCCGACTGGCCGGCGAAATTGAGGGCGTAGACCGCATCGTGTGGAATGCCCTTGTGGACAACTTCCAGCTGGACGGTCGGCGCCTGCTCGGCAGCGACGCCAACCAGAGGAGCCGCGCTCGCAAGCAACAGCGTCAAACCCGAAATGATGCGCGCTGTGCGGCGCTCGATGACTTTACTCTTATCCACGTTTTCCTCGTTCACAGATATCTTGCAAGAAATTCCTGATTGGGACCGGGGTGTAATCACGCCCGATGTTCGGTGAGGTCCATCTTCTCGGAAATGAGATGGCCTTCGGCGGCGATAAACTTCGGCTTAATCCACCACACCAGCAGCGGCAGCATGACAAGCGAGACGATCATGTTGATGGTCATCACCATCACCAGCAGAAGGCCCATGTCCGACAGGAACTTGAGCTTCGACATGAAGTACCACGGCATGATGCTGATGAGCACGATGGTCGCGGTGAAGAAGATCGCCTTGCCGGAAGTCTGGATGGCGTGCTGGATGGCCTTACCGTAGTCCTGCGAGTCCTGGTATTCCTCGCACATGCGACTGACCAGGTAGATGCCGTAGTCGATACCCACGCCAATGCCAATACTTGCGATAGGCAGGCTGTTGACGTCAAGCCCGATGCCGAGCAGCACCATCACCGCTTCGAGCATGGCGTTCGACAGGTTCACGGGGATAAGGAGGATGAAACCGGCCACGAACGAACGGTAGGCGAAGCTCACCACGAACAGGATGATGACGTTCAGGCAGCCCAGGATAAGCCATTTGTTCTGGTGCACCACGTCGTTCACGGATTGCTGGAGCGCAATCGCCCCGGTCGCCAGGCGGATGCGGAAGTTGGCGTGCTCGATACCGACCGAAGCGACGGCACGCTTCGCCTGGTCAAGCGCCATGTCTACCGTTTCCTGCTTGTTGTCCTTGTACCAGAGCGACACCGTGCCGTTCTGCATGGTGAAGTCCGTCACATGGCCGTAGTTCTTGGCATTGGAACCCAGCAGCAGCGCCGTCACCGCCCCGTCGGCGGCTGCGTCAGTGTTGTCCAGTGGCGCCATCTTCGGGTTGCCACCGCTGATGAGGCGACTGGCTTCGGGCAGGTAGTCGCCGAAGGACAAGGTGGCTTCGGGGGGCTGCGGTTCCGCTTCGAGGAAGCGCTGCACCTTCAGCATGGAAGCCAGCGTTTCCGCCTGGCGCATGATGCGTGGCGCCTTTTCACCCTGGAACGAAGCGTCCTTTGCTTCATCCTTGCCTTTCGCTTCGAATACGATTTCCAGGGTCATCAGGCCCGGAAAATGGGAGTTGATGGCCCGCACCGCCGTGTTGAACTCGGATTTCTCGAACAGCAGGTTGCTGCCTTCGACCGGATTGCCGATGCGCAGCTGCGCGGCGAGGTAAATGGCGCCTACTGATACCAGGGCCACCACAATCGTGGTCGGCATCGCCTTGGCGCCGTGGGAAAGGTTGGCGATGTGGCCGAGCATGTTGATGAGATCGTTATGCCAGGTTTTCTTGTCCGACTTGCCAATGAGCACGTCGACGTTCTTCGGCGTGGGGAGGAACGAGGCAAGGATGGCTGACAGGAAGACGTCGGTCGGGATGAGCGCCACGGCCCAGGTGCCGGTGAAGATTGCGAAACGCTCCATGACGGGAATCGGCGCAATCGCGATCAGGTAGAGACAGACGAAGTCGGTGATGATGCCGAGCACGCCCGGCGCCATCATTACGCCAAGGGAGAGATGGGCAGCTTTCCGCTTGTCTTTAACCTCGTGGAGGATTTCGTAATAGCGCTCCAGGTACTGCACGCAGTGCGAGAAGGCGCGTGCCACCAGCAGCATTGGCACCACCATGATCAACGGCTCGATGGGTTGTTGCAGCCAGCCAGTGAGGCCAAAACCCCAGATACCACCAATGATGCTGACCGTGATCGGCGCGACCACACCAGGGACATTCCGCATGTAGAAGACGAGGGACAAGATCAACGCAGCAGCCGTAATGCCGAAGATCTCGATCATCTGGCGTTGGTAGTGGTACACCCAACCCGTAAGCACTGGCTGGCCGGCGACGTAGACCTCATGGTGCTCATCGCGCATTTTCTCGGCCATGTCCTGCACGTACTTGAACGTCTCGCCGTAATCGAGCGTACGTTCGATGAACGTTGCAGAAACAAGGGTTGCGGTTTCGTCCCCGGAGATAAGGAAGGTTCTTACGTTGTTGGCGCGGTCCACGCGGACCTTGAAGTCTTCGAGTTCCTCGGCCGTGCGCGGTGCCCTTGAGTCCATCAGCGCCTTGACTTCAACGCCATCCGGCGTCGCTTCGGCGTAGCGCGCCTTTTCGGTTGCAATCGAGAGGATCTGATCATGGTCGACCGCTGGCGCGAGGTCGATCAGGCGCGTCATGTCCCAGATTTTTTCCAAGGTGTCGGCATTGTAGATGTTGCCGTCCTTGCGCTTGACCATGAACACCACGGTCAATGGGTTGCCGAAATTGGAGTGGGCCTTGAACGTCTGGACGAACGGATGGTTCTTCGGGAAGAGATCGGAAAAGATCGTTTTGACCTGGACCTTGGTAAGCCCTACCGCGAAGAACGCGGTGATGACCAGCAGGATCGCAAGGGAAAAAATTCGATTCGTGATGACCCACGCGGCAAAACGATGTCTCAGTCCCATGGCTTCCTCAAGCTGATTTGGGTCCGGGACGCGCAGTTGGACACAAGAAGGCCGGGCAGGCGCCGGTGCAGCCTCCAGTATCCGCGTAACGGTTCGGGGATCCCTTGGTGGAACGTAAAGCTTATGTATTTCTTGTAGCAGCCCACGTTCCGGTGCCACGCCGGCCATTACTGGTTAGCGGGGCCCTCCCCTCTGAACGCTGCCCGGTGTCGCGACGCGGATCTTCCGCTGGAAAAACCACGTTTTGAACACCTGCCCGGACTATATGGACGAGGGGTAGGAGTGTCAATTATTTGATTTAGGTGGATTTTTACTGTTGCGACGCAACAGCAAATCATGATCGAGCCACCCGCGACGGGCCTGCTCCAAAGCAGGTTCACCGGCCTTGGTCTTCGGGCTAGCATGGCGCTCCCCCCATTCGAATGGGGTCATCCGGAGGCCCTGCGAATGAACGCTCGTACACCAGCACCTGCCCATGTCCTCATCGTCGGCGGCGGCACCGCGGGCTGGATGAGCGCCGCCTTGATGGCGCACACCTGGGGCAAATCGGGCACCCGCGTCACCCTGCTTGAATCAGACACCATCGGCATCATTGGCGTGGGCGAAGGTGCAACGCCCAAGATGCGGCGCTTTTTCGAGAAACTGGGTATCGCGGAAAGCGCATGGATGCCGGCCTGCAACGCCACTTACAAATGCGGCATCAGGTTTCCGCAATGGTCCACACGCCCGGGCTACGAAAGCTACTACCACCCGTTCTTCACGGTCAGCGATGACGCGTCCATCCGCGCCTTCCACCACAACGTGACCTTGCGCCAGCACAACATCGACGTGCAGGCCAATCCCGACTGGTTCTTCCTGTCGAACTGGGTTGCCAAGAAGCGCTGCGCGCCCCTACCCGATCCGCGCAGCGAGTACCAGGCCGACTACGCCTACCACTTCGATGCCCGGCTGATTGGCGAATTCCTCCGCGAATGGTCGAAGGCGCGCGGCGTCGAGCACCTCGTGGACACGGTCACGTCGGTACGACAGGACGCTTCCGGCAACCTTGCCGCCGTGGAGACCCTGCAACACGGCACCGTGGCCGCAGATTTCTTCGTCGACTGCACGGGCTTTGCAAACGTACTCGCGGGGAAGGCACTGGGCGTCCCGTTCCTGAGTTACAAGCCCTGGCTCTTCAACGACCGTGCGGTCGCGATGCCGACGCCCCACGAGAATCCCGCTTCGCTTCCCTCGGAAACCCTGTCGAGCGCCATGCAGTGCGGCTGGTCGTGGAAAATCCCGCTGACCAACCGCTATGGCAACGGCTATGTGTATGCCTCGGACTACCTGGACGAGGACGCCGCCGAACGCGAACTGCGCGCACACCTGCAACTGGACGACACGACGGAGGCACGCCACCTCAAGATGCGCGTGGGACGGCTGGAACGGACCTGGGAGCGGAACTGCGTGGCCATTGGCCTCGCCCAGGGCTTCATCGAACCGCTTGAAGCCACCGCGCTGATGATCGTCCAGGACACCGTCGAGCATTTCATGGCGAGCTTCGAACAAGGCCTCCCTGCCGCGCGTCAGCGCGAGGTTTTCAACGACAGGATCAATCGCCTCTACGACAGCATTCGCGACTACATCCAGATGCACTACAAATTGAATACACGCACGGACACGGCGTACTGGATCGCGGCGCGCGAAAATCCCAACGTGTCGGATTCAGTGGCCGCAATCCTGGAGACCTGGGACGAAGGTGGCGACCTGCTGGCGGAAATCACGCGCCAAAGCGAGAACCTTGCCTACAGCCCGACGTCCTGGTTCTGCATCCTCGGGGGCATGGGCAGGTTCCCGCGCAAGCCGCGGCGCGCGACGGGCAAGCACCAGGCCGTGGACCCAGCGCTCGCGCGCAAGCATTGCCTGGACATGCTGCGCTTTTTCCCCGACCACCGGCAGGCGGTCGACCGGATGCTGGACGTCGGCAGCTGAGCGCCGGAAGCTCGGGCGCCGGAAGCTCGGGCGCCTAGCCCTGCGGGAACGGCCACGGCCAGCTGCGGCCACGCACGAGGCCCTGCCAGTAGATGACGGGCATCACGTATTTCTTGAGCCAGTACATGCTGCGTCGTTCCTTGCCCTGGTCGAAGGGGAAGGTCTCCATGGGCTTCAGGTCGTAGTCGAATTCGGCAAGCATGAGCCGCCCGTAGCCCGTGATGAGCGGACAGGACGTGTATCCGTTGTACTTCACGGACGGCGCCTGTCCATTGGCGGCGGCCAGCAGGTTGGCGGCGAGTACCGGCGCCTGCGCGCGAATCGCGGCGGCAGTCTTGGAAGTGGGCAGGCTGCTCGCGTCGCCCAGGCTGAACACATTGGCGTAGCGCACGTGCTGGAGCGTGTCGCGGTTCACTTCCACCCAACCCGCCGCATCGGCCAGCGGGCTTTGCTTGATGAAATCGGGCGCGCCCATCGGCGGCGCGACGTGGAGCATGTCGAACTTCTCCACGCGCTCCGCACCGCTGTCGGTATCGCGGAAGACCGCCTCGCGGGATTCACCGCGCACCGCGACGAGGTCGTGCTTGTAGTGCACGTTGATGTCGCGCGCGGCGCAGATCTTCACCAGCTCGGCCGCGTACTTCGGCGCACGGAAGATGGCGCCAACGCCACACAGGTACGTGACGTCGACCGCCGCGCGGCGCCCACTGCGGCGCAGGTGGTCTTCGGACAGGAACATGATCTTGAGCGGCGCGCCCGCGCACTTGATGGGCGTGGTGGGGAAGCTGAACAGCGCACGACCGGACTGCAAGCGCCGGAGTGTTTCCCACGTGTAATTGACGGAATCGTAGCTGTAGTTGCTGCACACGCCGTTGCTGCCGAGGCTCTCCACCAGGCCGGGAATCGCCTGCCAGTTGATCTGGATGCCAGGCGCGACCACGAGGTAGTCATAGCCCAGGGACTCACCGGCGCGGGTAAGCACGGTGTTTTCTTCTGGACGAAACTCGGTGACCGCGCTCTGCACCCAGCGCACGTCTGCGGGAATGACGTCGCGCATCGGGCGCCGGCTTTGTTCACGCGGAAACACGCCGCCACCGACGAACGTCCACAGGGGTTGGTAGTAATGCCACTCGGCCGGGTCGACGAGGGTGACGTCGGCACGCCCGGACAGCTGCAGCCTGGACGCTATCGCCGCGCCGCCGGTGCCGGCACCAACCACCACTGCGCGAAATTTCTTGCCACCCATGCGGAGGACCTCCTGGTTCAAGCGAACATCAGGCGCAGCGTCCGCCGCACCAAGTCGACTTACTATAGGGCCGCGCATGGGTTGCGCCAAACGGCGTCCAGCGCGTGTCCAACCCCACCCACGCGCCAGCCATGGGCCCATGCCTCGAGACCAGTACCTTGAAGACGCGCCTCCCATGCACCCACTGATTTCCAGCCTTGTCATGGCCGCGAGCCTGGGCTTCCTGAGCACGCTCCACTGTTGGGGCATGTGCGGGAGCCTGGTCGCTGCCCTGCAACTCGGGATCCCGCCCGCCCTGCGGGCGCAACGCAAGTCGCGCCTGGTCCTGACCACCTGCTACC
>JAYTTZ010000130.1:0-29515 GCA_043744805.1 Gammaproteobacteria bacterium | reverse complement strand
CGCGCGCGGCGAGCGCCAGCCCATAGGTGCCAATCTTGTTGGCGACGTCACCGTTGGCCGCTACGCGATCGGCGCCGACAATGACCCAGCGGACACCGAGGGTGCGCATCACGTGGGCCGCACTGCCATCGGTGATGAGCCTCACGGGAATCCCCGAACGAGACAGTTCCCACGCCGTGAGCCGCGCGCCCTGCAGCCATGGGCGGGTTTCGGTGGCAAGGACTTCGATGATGCGACCCGCCGCCCAGGCGTCGCGAATCACGCCAAGCGCGGTGCCGTGTCCGGCGGTCGCCAGCGCGCCGGCATTGCAGTGGGTCATCACGCGGACGCCAGGTTCGATCAGCGCGGCGCCAAGTTCACCCATGCGATGGTTGGCTGCCAGATCCTCACGATGGATGCGGTGGGCTTCGGCCAGCAGTTCCAGCTGCGGGTCGCCTTCGAGGCCGGCGGCGACGGCGGTCATGAGGTCGATGGCCCAGGCCAGGTTGACGGCCGTGGGGCGAGCATGGCGAAGCGCATCGATGTCGGTGAGCCAGGCTTCGCGCCAGCGTTCACCCGCCTGCTGCCACGCCGCTTGGGCCGCGAACACCACGCCATAGGCCCCGGCGATGCCGATGGCCGGCGCGCCGCGTACCACCATGTCGCGGATGGCGGCGACCACTTCGGGCACGCTGGCGCAGGTCATCCAGCGTTCTTCGCTGGGCAGGAGACGCTGGTCGAGCAGGGACAGGGCGTGGTCCTGCCATTTGATGGGATTGATGTCGCTGGACTGCACGGCGGGTGTTCCTGCTGCGTGGAAAACCCGTATGTTACCTTACGAAAAGTGCCTCGAACGGCGCCGCTACAGGCGAGCCGACCACCCCGCAACCGCCACCTCCAAGCCCGGAAGCCTCCCCGTGCAGCAAGCCGATCAACTCATCCACGCGCGCTGGATCATCCCCGTCGAACCAAGCCTCGAAGTGCTCACCGACCACTGCCTGGTCGTGCGCGAAGGACGCATCGCGGCCCTGCTGCCGAGCGCACTCGCCCGGCGCGAATTCACCACCGACCACGAAGTCTCCCTGCCCCGCCACGCGCTGCTCCCGGGCTTTGTCAACGCGCACTGCCATGCCGCCATGACCCTTTTGCGCGGCATCGCCGACGACCTGCCGCTGAAGACCTGGCTGGAAGACCACGTCTGGCCGGCCGAAGGCCGCTGGGCGGATCGTGAATTCGTGCGCGACGGCACGCGCCTCGCAGCGGCCGAAATGCTCCTCGGCGGCACCACCTGCTTCAACGACATGTACTTCTTCCCGGACGAAACGGCCGCCGCCGCGGTGGAAGCGCATCTCCGCGCCGTGGTCGGCATGATCGTGATTGGCTTCCCCACCGCCTGGGCGCGCGACACCCGCGAATACTTCGCCAACGGCCAGGCCGTGCACGACCGCTACAGCGGGCATCCGCTCATCCACACCACCTTCGCACCGCATGCGCCCTACACGGTGGACGACGCGGCGCTCCGCCAGGTCGCGACCCTGGCCGAGGAACTGGATCTGCCCATCCACATGCACGTGCACGAGACGGCACATGAAGTGACCGACAGCGAAGCCACCCACGGCGTGCGGCCACTGGCCCGGCTCGACCACCTGGGCCTCCTCTCCCACCGCATGGTGGCGGTCCACATGACCCAACTGAGCGACGCCGAAATCGAACGCGCCGCCAGCGTCGGGCTCAGCGTGGTCCATTGCCCGGAATCCAACCTCAAGCTGGCGAGTGGCTTCTGCCCGCTGGCGCGACTGCAAGCAGCGGGCATCAACGTGGCGCTCGGCACCGACGGCGCGGCCAGCAACAACGACCTCGACATGCTGGGTGAAATGCGCACTGCCGCCCTGCTCGCCAAGGCGGTAGCGGGAGATCCTTGCGCCGCGCCAGCGCATGAAGTGCTCCGGATGGCCACCTTGAACGGAGCGCGGGCGCTGGGGCTCGACGGTGAGATTGGCTCGCTGGTCGCCGGCAAGAGCGCCGACTGCATCGCCATCGATCTGGGCGGCATGCGGGCCCAACCGCTGTACGACCCCATCTCGCAGATCGTCTACGCCGGGCATCGCGATCAGGTGACGGACGTGTGGGTAGCCGGTCGTCGGGTGGTGCGCCAGCGCGAACTACTCACGCTCAACGAACGGGAGCTGACGGAAACCGCCCAGCGCTGGCAGGCGAAAATTTCGGGCGGCTGAAGCGCCCCGGTGGTGGCATGGCGCATGAGTGCGCGATGCACTGCGCATCCCCCAGGCCCAGCGCAGCCCTGCTCAGCCTTCGGAAGCCGCCTGGGCTTCGCCATCCGCCTCGGGCGAGGGCTCCGGCCGCTCGCTGGCCCGGAACCGGTCCCAGCCGTTGACGATGGCGCAGAAGAGCTCGGCCGTCTTCTCCGCGTCATACACCGCCGAATGGGCTTCCTCGGCCACGAAGGAAATGCCCGCCGCGGTCGCCGCCCGCGACAGCACCGTCTGGCCGTAGGCCACCCCGGCCAGGGAGGCGGTATCGAAAGTACTGAAGGCATGGAAGGGGTTGCGCTTGGTCTTGCAGCGCTCTACGGCGGCCTTGAGGAAGGACAAATCGAACGCCGGGTTGTGCCCCACCAGGATGGCCCGCGTGCAGCCGTGCTGCTGCACCATCTGCCTGACCTTCTCGAAGATGTTCTCCAGCGCGTGGGCTTCACTCACGGCAAGGCGAAAGGGGTGGTAGGGGTCGATTTTGTTGAACCGCAGCGCCGCCTCGTCGAGGTTGGCGCCTGCGAAGGGTTTGACGTGGTGGCCGATGGTGCTGATGCGTTTCCAGCCGGCTTCAGGGTCCACGTCCACCAGTACGGCGGCGATTTCCAGCAGCGCGTCGGTTTCGCAGTTGAAACCACCGGTTTCGATATCGACCACCACGGGCAGGAAGCCACGGAAGCGTTGGGCAAGCGGGGATTTCTGCACGATGGGTGGATGCCGGGACTGGATGAAGGCCCGCGATTCTAGCAGGCGACCGCGCCGCTGTCGGAACCACCCGGTCGGCCGCGCAATTGCGCCCCACGGACGCGAGCCTTTATGGTAGCCGCCAAGGGTCCCGGCCCGGGGCTTCGCGCCCACCGCCCCGGCGCCCGGCAACTTCAGTCCCACAACCCCAATTGATGGTCCGCATGCCTTCCACCGATACACTCGCCCTGTCCGAACTCACCGCCGTCTCCCCGCTGGACGGCCGCTATGCCCGCGCCACCGCTGCCTTGCGCCCTTACTGCAGCGAATTCGGCCTCATCCGTTATCGCGTGCTGATTGAAGTGCGCTGGCTGCAGTTCCTCGCCAACGAGGCCGCGCTGCCCGAACTCACCGCGCTCACCCCTGCCGAGACCATGCTGCTCGAAGACCTGCTGGCCCATTTCGACCTCGCCAGCGCCCAGCGCATCAAGGACATCGAGCGCACCACCAACCACGACGTGAAGGCGGTGGAGTATTTCCTGCGTGAGTGCTGCGAACAAAGCCCCACCTTGACCCGCGCCATACCCTTCCTGCATTTCGCGTGCACTTCGGAAGACATCAACAACCTCGCCTACGGCCTCATGCTGAAGGACGTGCGCGAACGCGTGCTGATGCCGGCCATTCTGCAGGTTGAATCGGCGCTGGCCGAGCTTGGCAAGGCGCACGCCGACGTGCCCATGCTCGCCCGCACCCACGGCCAGGCCGCGACTCCCACCACGATGGGCAAGGAAATCGCCAACGTCGCCTATCGCCTCCGGCGCCAGCGCCAGCAGCTTGCGGCCTGCGAGATCCTCGGCAAGTTCAATGGCGCGGTGGGCAACTACAACGCGCACCTCGCGGCCTATCCCGAGCACGACTGGGCCGCGCTCAACGCGCGCTTCGTCACGCAGCTCGGACTCGCCTGGAACCCCTACACCACGCAGATCGAACCGCACGACTGGCTGGCCGAGACCTTCGCCGCCCTCACCCGGCTCAACACCGTGCTCATCGACTACTGCCGCGACACCTGGGGTTATGTCTCGCTCGGCTACTTCAAGCAGCGCCGGGTGGAAAACGAAGTGGGCTCCTCGACCATGCCGCACAAGGTCAATCCCATCGATTTCGAGAACGCCGAAGGCAACTTCGGCATGGCCAACGCGGTGCTGGAACACCTCGGCGCCAAGCTGCCGATTTCGCGCTGGCAGCGCGACCTCACCGACTCCACCGTCATCCGCAACGTGGGCGTGGGCGTAGGCCACACCTTGCTGGCGCTCGCGTCCTGCAGCCGCGGCATCGGCAAGCTCGAACTCAACGCCGCGCGCCTTGCGGCCGATCTGGACGAGGCCTGGGAAGTGCTCGCGGAACCCATCCAGACCGTCATGCGCCGCTACGGCATCGCGGATTCCTACGAAGCCCTGAAGGCGCTCACCCGCGGCCAGCGCATTGATCGAGACAGCCTCCAGCAGTTCATCGCCACCCTGGATATCCCGGAGATGGAACGCACACGGCTGCAGGCCATGACACCGGCCAGCTACATCGGCGCGGCCGCCGCCTTGGCCCGCGGAATCTAGCCGGGCGGCGCCGTGGAACCCGGGGAAAACTTCGTCCTTGGCGTGACCGCCGGAAAGTTTGAAGTCGTGCGGAGCGAGGCGCTGCGCGAGATCGGGATCCAGATGGTGGCGCAGGCAGGTCGCTCGCTGGACCTCGTCAGCCGGCATCTTGATCCTCAGCTCTACGATCAGGAGCCGCTCCTGCGTGCCGTGAAGAAACTGGTGCTCGGCGCGAGCCAGGCGCGGGTGCGCATCCTGCTGCTGGATGCCGGCCCGGTCGTTAGCCGAGGCCATCGCCTGATCCGCCTGGCGCAGCAGTTCTCGGGCTTCATCGAGATCCGCGTGCCGGGCCGGACCCATCGGCAGTTCAACGAGGCCTGGCTGGTGGCCGACGGCACCGGCTACGCCTGGCGTGAACTCAGCGATCGCTATCAAACTGAAGTGGATTTCAGCGATCGGCGCCAGTCTGCGCAGCTCACGCGCCGCTTCGATGAACTCTGGTCGCGCGGCCAGCCGCACATGGATCTCCGGCAGTTGCACCTGTGATGCGCCGCGCGCTGCTGGCCGCCCTGCTGGTCCTTGCGAGCGTCACGCCCGGCATGGCGCGCGAACTCCAGCTCGAAGTCATTCCGCTGCGCCACCGCCTGGTGCGTGACGTCATCCCCCAGTTGCAGCCGCTGCTGGTCCCGGAAGGCACGCTGACCGGCAACGCCAGCCAACTCATCGTCCGCACCACGCCGGAAAACCTTGAGGACATCCACGCCGCACTGGTCGCCCTGGACGTCGCGGCCATCCGTCTCGTTATTTCCGTGAGCCAGGTCCGCGTGGGCGGCGAATCTGCCGGCAGCGCCGGTGCCAGGGTGCGTTACCAGACGACCGGTGACGCGGCCGGGCCGGGCAAGCTCGCGCTCGATGCCGACATCACCAGCACCCGGCGTAGCGACGACAACCAGGTGCTGCAGTCGGTGCTGGTGCTGGACGGCCAGTCGGCCCTCATCGACATCGGCCAGAGTTCCCCCGTGCCCTACGTGCTGGGTTACGGCATTGGCCCCCTCGGGCCGGTGGCGCAAATCGGCGTCGATTACCAGACCGTGTCCTCCGGCTTCTACATCACGCCGCAGGTGTTCGGCGAAAACGTGGAACTCGCCCTGAACGCGCGACTCCAGCAGGGCAACCCCGCGACGGCGGTCCAGGGCAATGCGACGTCGGTAACGGTCAGCGGGCGGATTGGCAGCTGGATCCCGGTGGGTGGCAGCGTCCAGCAGGCGGGCAATATCGGCAATGGGCAGTCGCTGGCATCTTCCGATTACCAGCTGTGGGTGAAGGTAGACCACGCGCCCTGAGGAGCTGCGCCTGAAGCTGGCGGCGGTGCGGTGTAAACTGCCGGCCACTCTCCCCGCCATCCGCCGGATCCCGACTGCATGTCCACGACCTTAGCTCAGCTGTCCTTGTTCGTTGGCGGAGTGGCGCATTCGCCCTTCCGCCTCGCCCGCGTCCGCACGAACCTGGAGAAAGTCCTGCCGGCACCCGGCGCGCTGTCCAGCACCTTCGTCTTCCTCGTCTCGAGCACCACGGCGCTGTCCGCGGAGGCCGAAACTCGCCTCTGCCAGTTGCTGGACGCGATGCGCACCGACGCCCTGCCGGCTGGCGCTGATCTCCTCTACGTCACGCCCCGCGCTGGCACCTTGTCGCCCTGGTCCAGCAAGGCCACCGACATCGCCCACCACTGCGGCCTCGACACCGTGCTTCGTCTTGAACGCGGCGTGCGCTGGCAGATTGGCGGCCTGAGCTCATCGAGCCGCGCCGCGGTTGCCGCCCTCCTCCACGACCGCATGACCGAAAGTGCGCTTGAAGCGCCCACCACCGCCGCACTGGCCGCCAACACCACACCCGGCCCGCTGGTCCGCATTCCGCTGGGGCGCGACGGCCGCGACGCGCTGGTGGCCGCCAATCACAAGCTCGGACTCGCCCTGGCGGACGATGAAATCGATTACCTCGCCGCGCGCTACGCAGCGCTGGACCGGGATCCGGCCGACGCCGAACTCATGATGTTCGCGCAGGCCAACTCCGAGCACTGCCGCCACAAGATTTTCAACGCACAGTGGGCCATCGACGGCGAAGTTCAGTCGCTGAGCCTCTTCCAGCACATCCGCGCCACCCACGGCGCGCATCCCAACGGCGTGCTGTCCGCGTACAGCGACAACGCCGCGGTTGCACGTGGCTATCGCGGACGCCGCCTGCGGGTAGATCCGGCAACCCGCGTGTACGTGGACGAAGTAGAAGACATCCACCTGCTCATAAAAGTGGAAACGCACAACCACCCGACCGGCATCTCACCCTATCCGGGCGCAGCGACCGGTGCCGGCGGCGAAATCCGCGACGAAGGCGCCACCGGCCGTGGCGCGCAGCCCAAGGCGGGACTCACCGGGTTCACCGTGTCGCACTTGCGCCTGCCCACGCAGCCCGAACCCTGGGAGCTACCGCGACCGTTCAATCCAGCGCTCGCCAGCGCGCTGCAGATCATGCTGGAAGGCCCGATCGGGGCTGCCGCCTTTAACAACGAGTTCGGACGGCCGGCGCTCTGCGGCTATTTCCGCACTTTCGAACACCAGCAGCAGGACGGCGAACGCGTGGCCCTGCACGGCTACGACAAGCCGCTGATGCTCGCAGGCGGCATCGGCAACATCCGCGCTGGCCATGTGGCCAAGCTGCAGTTGCCTGCAGGCACGAAGATCCTGGTGCTAGGCGGGCCCGCGATGTTGATCGGGCTGGGCGGCGGTGCGGCGTCGTCGCAGCGCACCGGAGCCAGTGATTCGGCGCTCGATTTTGCTTCCGTCCAACGCGACAACGCAGAGATGGAACGCCGGGTGCAGGAAGTCATTGACGCCTGCTGGGCCGCGGGCGAACAGAACCCCATCCTGTCCATCCACGACGTGGGCGCGGGCGGGCTTTCAAACGCCATCCCCGAACTCCTGAACGACAGCGAACGCGGCGGTGATCTTGAACTCCGCGCCATCCACTCGGCCGATCCCGGCATGGCCCCGCTTGAGCTCTGGTGCAACGAAGCGCAGGAGCGCTACGTGCTGGGTGTGGCGCCGGAATCCGTGCCGGCGCTGGCCGCGCTCTGCGCGCGCGAACGCTGCCCGATGGCCGTGGTCGGCACCGCCACCGAAGCGCGGCACCTGCGCCTGTGGGACAGCCTGCGCAACGAGGCGGTCATCGATCTCCCCATGGACGTGATCTTCGGCAAACCGCCGCGCATGTTCCGCGACGTGCAACGGCTGCCCGCGCAACCCGCGCCGCTGGAACTCGACACGAGCCTGCGCGACGCCGTGCTCCGCGTGCTGCGTTTTCCGGCCGTCGCCGACAAGCGCTTCCTCATCACCATTGGCGATCGCACGGTGGGCGGCCTCACGGTGCGCGACCAGATGGTGGGACCGTGGCAGGTGCCGGTGGCCGACTGCGCCGTGACCTCGCTTGATTTCGACGGCTGCGCGGGCGAAGCCTTTGCGCTCGGCGAACGCACCCCGCTGGCGCTGCTCGATGCGCCGGCTTCCGCGCGCATGGCCATCGGTGAGTCGCTGACCAACCTGGTGTCTGCGCGCGTTCGACATCTGTCGGACGTGGTGCTGTCCGCCAACTGGATGGCAGCCGCTGGCCACCCCGGCGAAGACGCGCGACTCTACGCCGCCGTGCAGGCCGCGAGCGCGCTGTGCCTTGATCTCGGCATCTGCATCCCGGTGGGCAAGGACTCGATGTCCATGAAGACCGCGTGGCGCGACGACGATGGCGAGCACGCGGTGAGTTCGCCGGTGTCGCTCATCTGCACGGCCTTCGCGCCAGTGCTGGACGTGGATCAGTCGCTCACCCCGCAGCTTGAGATGGGCGGGGAAGCTACCGTGCTGCTGCTGCTTGATCTTGCCGGCGGCGCCAAACGCCTGGGTGGTTCGGTGCTCGCGCAGGTCCACGGAATGCTGGGCGCGGCGACGCCGGATCTTGACCGGCCTGCCCGGCTTGCCGACGCCTTCACGGCACTGCAGATCCTGAACGAAACCGGTTACCTGCTGGCCTGCCACGATCGTTCGGATGGCGGCCTGCTGGTGACCTTGTGCGAAATGGCCTTCGCGGCGCGCTGCGGCCTGCAGATTGATCTGGCCGCGCTGGGCACGGATCCGCTGGCTTCGCTCTTCTGCGAAGAACTCGGCGTGGTGGTGCAGGTGCCGGCGGCAGAACTTGCCACGGTGCTCGCGCAGTTCGACAAGTACCCGAGCCTCGCCGGCTGCGTGCACGCGCTGGGCGCGCCGACGCGGGAGACCCTGGTACGCATTGACCTCGGCGCGGCTACCTTGCTGGAAGAAGATCTCTTCACCCTGCTGGCGGCCTGGTCCTCGCCTTCCAACGCAATGCAGCGGCTGCGCGACAACCCCGAGTGCGCGGAGGAAGAACTACGCGGGATTCTCAATCCCGCCGCGACGGGGCTCTTCCTGCGCAACGCCCCGGCGATTGTCGCCGCGCCCGCAGTACTTGGCGCCGCGCCGAAGGTCGCTATCCTCCGCGAGCAGGGCGTGAACGGCCACCGCGAAATGGCGGCGGCGTTTCGGCGTGCGGGCTTCGAAGCCGTCGACGTGCCTATGTCCGATCTCATCAGCGGCAGCGCCGGACTCGACGATTTCCAGGGCCTCGTGGCCTGCGGCGGCTTTTCCTACGGTGACGTGCTGGGCGCGGGCAGCGGTTGGGCGCGTTCGATCGGGTTCAATGCGCGCACGCGGGACGCGTTCAGCCAGTACTTTGCTCGGCCAGACACCTTCACCCTGGGCGTTTGCAACGGCTGCCAGATGCTCTCGCAGTTGAAGGCCCTCATCCCCGGCGCGGCGGCCTGGCCGCGCTTCCTGCGCAATCGCTCCGAGCAGTTCGAGGCGCGACTCGTCATGGCGGAAGTGCTGCCCTCGCCGTCGCTGTTCTTCGAAGGCCTGGCCGGCATGCTGGCGCCGCTGGTGGTAGCGCACGGCGAAGGTCGGGTGGATGCGCTTGAACCCGGCGCCCGCGGCTGCCTGCGTTATGTGGATGACGTCGGCGCGCCGGCGCAGGCCTATCCTCAGAACCCCAACGGTTCGCCCGGCGGCCTCACTGGTTTCACCAGCGACGACGGGCGGGCGACCATCCTGATGCCCCACCCGGAGCGCGTGTTCCTGCGCAAGCAGTATTCGTGGTTGCCGGACGGGGTGAAAACCAGCGAAGCGCCGTGGTTCGCGATGTTCCAGAACGCGCGACGGCAACTCGGCTAAAGCCCGAACTGTGAGGCAGCGCAGCATCGGTTAGACTCCTTAATATCCCGTCGCGGGTCCGTACCCGCGACGCATTCCCACGGACCGCGAATCAGCCAGGAGAACGTCGATGACCACCGCCCTTGTCCTCATCGATATCCAGAACGACTACTTCCCGGGTGGCGCTATGGTGCTGGTGGGCATGACCGAGGCCTCCCGGCACGCGGCCGCAGCGCTGGCCCACGCGAGGGCGCAGGGCTGGCCGGTGGTCCACGTCCAGCATCTGGCCGCCAATCCCGGCGCCACGTTTTTCATCCCCGGCACGCCGGGCGCCGAACACCATGCCTCGGTGGTCCCTGTCGCCGGCGAAACCATGGTGGTGAAGCACTTCCCCAATGCGTTCCGCGACAGCACCCTCGGCGAGCGCCTTGGCCAAGCCAACGCGAAGAAACTCGTGATCGTCGGCGCCATGAGCCACATGTGCATCGACGCCACGACCCGCGCCGCCTTCGACATGGGTTATGACTGCACGGTACTGGCCGATGCCTGCGCCACGCGCGATCTCAGCTTCAACGGAGCAACGGTCCCTGCCGCGCAGGTCCATGCGGCTTTCATGAGCGCGCTGTCCTCGCCGTATGCGCGCGTAACGTCCACCACCGCCGCGCTGGCCGAATAAGTACGGCACGCTGACGGTCTGGACTGGAGTGCGCCTGGATGACCGACACAAACCGACCCCGCGATACCACGCCGGGAGCCCCGGCCAGTACCCTGCACCCTGACGATCACGCCGCGCTCCGCGCAGCGTTAGCGGGTGTGCGTCCGCTGCCCGTCAGCGACACGGTGGACCTGAGGCCGCCCGCACCGCCCCCGATTCCCACCCAGTCACGCCGTGACCAGCTCTCCGTGATGGACGAGATGATGCTGCTCGATCCCGGCGAAGGCGAAATGGAAACGGGCGACGAACTCATTTTCAAGCGCGACGGCGTGCAGAACGCCACCATGCGCAAGCTGCGCCGGGGCCAGTACGCGATCCAGGGGCATATCGATCTCCACGGCATGACCACCCCGGAGGCCAAGGTGCAGATCGCCACTTTCCTGCTGGAGTCCCTGCAGCGCGGGCGCCGTTGCGTGCGCATCGTGCACGGCAAGGGATTGCGTTCGCCGGGCCAGTTGCCGGTGCTCAAACCCAAGCTCAACCACTGGCTGACCCAGCGCGAAGAAGTCATGGCCTTCATCTCCACCCCCGCCACCGACGGTGGCACGGGCGCCCTCTACGTGCTGCTGAGAGGCGCGCGCTGAGCCACGTCGTCCATGCGCCCTGGCCTGCAAACCCCGTTCGACCCGCACGCATTGCGCACACCGGACGGCGCCCGCGCCAGCCTCTGCGCCCACGGCGCACATCTCCTGGAATGGCAGCCTGCGGGTGAGCAGGCGAACCGCCTCTACCTGAGCCCGCAAGCGCGCCATGCGGCGGGCGCGGCGATTCGTGGTGGCATCCCCGTGTTGTTCCCGCAGTTCGGTTTGTTTGGTGATTTGCCGAAGCACGGCCTCGTTCGCGACCAGATCTGGGCACTGCTGCCAGGCACGGATGCGTCGCGCGCGGTCTACTCGCTCACCGACAACGCGGCGACTCGCGCCGTGTGGCCGCAGGGTTTTGCAATCCAGCTTGCCGTGGCACTCGAAAGCAAGACGCTCACCATTGAACTTGCGATCACCAATACCGGCGACACGCCCCTGCGCTTCACCGCCGGGCTGCACACCTATCTGGCCGTCGGTGACTTGCCTGCACTCCGCTTGCATGGCCTTGCTGGCCTCGACTACCTCGACGCCACCAAGCAGTTCGCCTGCGGCAAGGAAACGTCCACGGCACTCGCGATTGAAGGCGAAGTGGACAGGGTTTACCTCGACGCAAGCGCCCCGCTGCAACTCATCGAACCCACCCGCCACACGCGCATCACCCAGCGCGGCTTCACCGATGTCGTGGTGTGGAATCCCGGCCCGGAGAAGGCCCGCGAGTTGAACGACCTGCCGGACGCCGATTACCGGTGCATGGTGTGCGTGGAGGCGGCGGTGATTGGGAAGCCGGTGGTGTTGGCGCCGGGTGAACGGTGGCGGGGGGCGCAGGTGCTGGAGGCGTGAATTGCCGTGTTTGGACAAGCGCCGGTCATGTGAGATACCCGGCACCTCCAGTGCAATGGCTGGACGTCAGGGAGCCTTGGGCACGAGCTTGATTTGAAGCTCGCAGCCGACCGCATGCGCATAGCGCTTGAGGGTGGCTAACGAGGGCGCGTGTCTGCCCGCAGACTCAAGCCGGGAGATCGCACTTTTGGTCGTTCCCATGCGCTCGGCCACGGCGTCCTGGGTGAGCCCGGCTCGGGCGCGTGCTCTGAGCATTTGCCCGGCGACCTGGTATTCAAGTGCGAGCGCGTCATAAGCGACGTCGAAGCCCTTCCGTGTGCGCGCCTTGGCGAGCATGACCTTGTGATCGTGGGCAACGGGTTTGTAGTTCAGTTCAGCCATCCTGTAGCTCCTTGAGGCGCTTGCGCGCCAATATCAATACTCTGTCTGGTGTTTGCTGCGTCTTTTTGATGAAGGCGTGCAGGACCACCACGCGCTTGCCGACCAGGAAGCTGTACAGCGCTCGACCGATGCCGGCACGACCGCGCGGCCTCAGTTCGAAGAGACCATCGCCAAAGGTGCGCGAATGAGGCAAGCGAAGGCTCGGCCCGTACTCCGAAAGTAGCTCGGCAAGACGTAGGTAGTCGGCCAGGACGTCGACGGGCCAGGATTGGATTTCGGCACGAACGCGTTCGTGGAAGTATTCGATCTCAAACGCCATCGGGAAGTTAGCAACTACGCTAACCAGGCACAACTACAACTGTGAGCAAGTTCCGGCGCGGCCACCCGATTCCGGGAAAGGCATCGACTTTGAATTTGGCCGACGAGGCTTGAACAGTGGTGGGTCATCCTTGACCTCCTGATGGCTATCAATGCGGGCGGCTTCCTTGCCGACCGGGGTGAACGCTAACTGGGGCGGAGCGTTGTGGTCAATCAAGGCCGGGGCAATCGGCAAATCGATGCCTGTCCTGGACTGATTGCCAAAGCGCCGCGCGGCCAAAGTGACCTGTCCCAGACTGCCCAGACTGATGCCTTGTTGGGCCACGTGGTGGAAGGATGCCCCGCCAACGTTGGACATGATCAAGGCCCCATTGGTACCATTTTTAGTACGTACAGGAGCACCCCATGGACGCCATTACCTATTCAGCCGCACGCGCCAACCTGGCCAGCACGATGGACCGGGTCTGCAACGACCACGAACCTTTGATCATCACCCGCAACGGCGAACAACAGGCAGTCGTGATGCTCTCGCTCGAGGACTTCAAAGCGCTGGAAGAAACGGCTTACCTCCTGCGCAATCCAAGCAACGCCAAGCGCTTGCTAGCCGCAACCGCGCAACTTGATGCCGGTCGCGGCAAGGCCCGAAAGCTGGCGGAATGAAGCTGGTATTCGCGGATGCGGCCTGGGAAGACTATTTGCACTGGCAACAACACGACAGACGAATGGTCGAGCGCATCAACAAGCTCACACGCGAAACGCAGCGCGAGCCCTTTGCAGGCATCGGCAAGCCGGAACCGTTGAAGCACGCCCTGGCCGGATATTGGTCGCGGCGCCTTACCGACGAGCACCGCATGGTTTACAGGGTTGACGGCGATTCCTTGCTGCTTGCCCAGCTTCGCTATCACTACTGAGCGTCATCTCTCAGTCGACACGAGCCTCAGCAGAGATTCCGGGACGACCTGACGATCATGCCGCAAGCTCCATCCGCGCGGTGCGGCCCAGGCGGGTCTCGAGGGTGAGGCGCATTTCGAGGCTGAATTTTTCCCACTTTTCACGCACCAGGTCCGACGCCCTGGACTGTGCCATACCGTGGCGCTTAGCGGCCCCAGCCGGCACCGCTTGCGGCCCTAGCTATCAATCAACACCACCGCCATCGCTGCGATCCCCTCTTCCCGCCCCGCAAACCCCATCTTCTCCGTCGTCGTCGCCTTCACGCTCACCGCTGCCACGGGCATGCCCAGATCTTCTGCGATCCGCTCGCGCATCTCAGCCACGTAAGGCGCGATTTTCGGGCGCTCGGCGATGATGGTGCCGTCGAGGTTGAGGATGCGGAAACCCATTTCGGCAATGAGCGCGGCGGTGCGGCGGAGCAGGATGCGGCTGTCAATGCCCTTGAACTCGCCGCTGGTGTCGGGGAAATGCTTGCCGAGGTCGCCCAGCGCGGCGGCGCCGAGCAAGGCATCGCAAATGGCGTGGAGCAGGACGTCGCCGTCGGAATGCGCGGCGAGGCCCTTGGTGTGGGGGACTCGGACGCCGCCCAGCATCACGTGATCGCCTTCGCGGAAACAGTGGGCGTCGATGCCCTGGCCTATGCGCATACGGTGGCTCCAGTCATGGTCATGGTCCCGGTGCCCGCAGGTACAGCTCGGCCAGCGGCAGATCTTCGGGTCGGGTGATTTTGATGTTGTCGGCATGGCCTTCGACCATGCGCGGGATGTGGCCGGCGAGTTCGATGGCCTGGGCTTCGTCGGTGACTAAGCGCCCGGCGGCAAGCGCATCGCGGAGTGCCGCGCGCAGCAGGCCCACGCGGAACATCTGGGGGGTTAGCGCGTGCCACAGGCTGTTGCGGTCCACCGTCTGTTCAATCTCGCCGCTGGCGTTGCAGCGCTTCAGGGTGTCGCGCACCGGCACACCCAGGATGCCGCCCACGGGCTCATGGGCAAGTTCATCGAGCAGGCGGGAGAGATCGCCTGCACGCAGGCACGGCCGCGCGGCGTCATGGACCAGCACCCAGTCATGATCTCCTGCAGGCAAGGCATCGAGACCATTCAACACGGAGTGGCAGCGTTCGGCGCCGCCGTCAGCGAACGCAACGCGCGGCGCGTGGGCGGCGATGATGCCGCGCCCGATCTCGTCTCCCGGTGCCAGCGAGACCCGGATGCCGAGGATGCGTGACTCCGCGAGGAGCCTGGACAAGGTGTGTTCGAGGATGGTCTTGCCGGCAAGCTGCAGGTATTGCTTGGGCAGTTCGCTGCCCATGCGTGCGCCGCGTCCGCCGGCCGGGACGACGGCCCAGAATCTCGTGTTATTGCTCATCGGGCCAGGGTGCCGCTGGCGGCAGCGGGCGGGTCGATCATCTGGAAGAAGATTTCATCCTGGCGAACCATGCCCATTTCGCTGCGCGCGAGTTCTTCCACGGCGTCGAGGCCTTCCTTGAGATCCATCACTTCCGCCGCGAGCGCGCGGTTGCGCGCTTCGAATTCGGCGTTGGCGGCCGCCTGGGCCGTGATCTCCTGGTGCAGGTGGTTGGCGTCGCGGATGCCGCCCCGGCCCATGACCAGGGTGTAGGCAAGGCTCGCAGCCACCAGGAGCAGCAAGCCGGCCAGGCGCGACATCGGGTTTTAGCCTCAGCTGAGGTTGTAGAACGCAGCGCGGCCCGGATAGCTCGCGCGTGCGCCCAGCTCGCGCTCGATGACGAGCAGGCGGTTGTACTTGGCGATGCGATCCGAGCGCGACAGCGAGCCCGTCTTGATTTGCCCGGTGCTCTTGCCCACCGCGATGTCGGCGATGGTGGTGTCCTCGGTTTCGCCCGAGCGATGCGACACCACGGCGGTGTACTTCGCGGCGCGCGCCATCTCGATGGCGTCGAAGGTCTCGGTGAGCGTGCCGATCTGGTTGACCTTGATGAGGATGGAGTTGCCGATGTGCTGCTCTATACCCTGCTTCAAGGTGGCGGCGTTGGTGACGAAGAGATCGTCGCCCACCAGCTGCACCTTGTCGCCACAGGCGCGGGTGAGCATCGCCCAGCCTTCCCAGTCGTTCTGGTCCATGCCGTCTTCGATGGAGAGGATGGGATAGTCGCGCGCCCAGCTGGCGAGGAGTTCGCTCATCTGCGCGCTGCTGAGGCGGCGGCCTTCGGACGCCAGGTGGTACTGGCCGTCTGCGTAGAACTCGGAGCTGGCCACGTCCAGGCCCAGCATGATGTCGCCGCCCAAGGTGAAGCCGGCGTTGCCGACAGCTTCGGCGATGAGATCAAGTGCGGCCTGGTTGGACGGCAGATCCGGCGCGAAGCCGCCTTCGTCGCCCACCGTGGTGCCGGCGCCGCGCCTGGCCAGCACGGCTTTGAGCGCGTGGAATATTTCTGCGCCGTAGCGCATGGCTTCCGCGAAAGTCGGCGCGCCGACGGGCAGGATCATGAACTCCTGGAAGTCCACGTTGTTACTCGCATGCGCGCCGCCGTTGATGATGTTCATCATCGGCACCGGCATCAGCAGCTGGTCGCGCTCGCCGCGCGCGAGCGTGGCGTAGAGCGGCAGGCCCTGTTCATTGGCCGCTGCGTGGGCAGCTGCCATCGACACGGCGAGCGTGGCGTTGGCGCCGAGACGCGCCTTGTTGGGCGTGCCGTCGAGTTCGATCATCGCGTGGTCGAGGCCAGCCTGGTCGGACACTTCGCGACCGCCCATGGCAGCGGCGATTTCGCCGTTGATGTGGCCAACCGCTTTAAGCACGCCCTTGCCGAGGTAACGCTTGGGATCCTTGTCGCGCAGTTCGAGGGCTTCGCGCTCGCCGGTGGACGCACCGGAAGGCACGGCGGCCGAGCCGCGCGCGCCGGTGGCGGTGGTGACTTCAGCCCAGACGGTGGGATTGCCGCGGGAATCGATGATTTCCTGGGCGATGATGTGCGTGATCTCGGACATGGCTGCTCCTCGCCGCGCAGGCCCTGGGTGGGTCCGGGTACGGCTTCGATTGCGTGAAATGATTCCTGGGCCCTAGGCGTTCATGGCCCCGCTGCGCTTGGCCGTGGCGTCGAGGTCGCGCAAGGTGGCCAGCAGGTCGCGCATTTTGCCGAGCGGCCAGGCATTGGGGCCGTCGGACAGCGCCTTGTCGGGATCAGGGTGGGTTTCCATGAAGATGCCCGCCACGCCCACTGCGGCCGCGGCCCGCGCCAGCGCCGGCACGAATTCGCGCTGGCCGCCGGACTTGCCGCCCTCCCCACCCGGCATCTGCACCGAATGGGTAGCGTCGAACACGACCGGCGCGCCGGTCTCGCGCATCACCACCAGGGAGCGCATGTCGGACACCAGGTAGTTGTAGCCGAAGCTCGCGCCGCGCTCGCAGACCATGATGGCGTCGTTGCCGGTGTCCCGTGCCTTGGCCACCACGTGCTGCATGTCCCAGGGCGCCAGGAACTGGCCTTTTTTGATGTTCACCGGCTTGCCCATGCTCGCCACGGCGCGGATGAAATTGGTCTGGCGACAGAGGAAGGCCGGGGTCTGCAGGATATCCACCACGGCGGCCACTTCCACCAGCGGGGTGTCTTCGTGCACGTCGGTCAGCACCGGCACGCCCAGCTCGCGCTTTACCTTGGCGAGGATGGCGAGGCCCTGTTCGAGACCCGGGCCGCGATAGCTGCTAATGGAGGTGCGGTTGGCCTTGTCGAAGGACGCCTTGAACACATAGGGGATGCCAAGCTCGCGGGTCATCGCCTGCAACTGGCCCGCGATGTCCATGACCATGCCTTCGGACTCGATGACGCAGGGCCCCGCGATGAGGAAGAACGGACGCTCCCCGCCAACCTCGAAATCAGCCAGCAGCATCTGGGCCGGCTGCGGCTCGCTGCGCCTTGTAGTTGAGGGCGGCGCGCACGAAGGCCGTGAACAGCGGATGGCCGTCGCGCGGCGTGGAGGTGAATTCCGGGTGGAACTGGCAGCCGATGAACCACGGATGGCCGGGGAGTTCCACGATTTCCACCAGGTTGCCGTCCATCGAACGCCCGGCCACCCGCAGGCCCGAGGCTTCGAGTTCCATCTGGTAGGTGTTGTTGAACTCGTAGCGGTGGCGGTGGCGTTCCACCACGGTGTCGGTGCCGTAGGCGCGGGCCACCATGCTGTCCGCCGCGAGCCGGCACTGCTGGCCACCCAGGCGCATGGTGCCGCCTTTCTCGCTGGCTTCGTCGCGGCGCTGCACGGCCCCGTCGGAAGCCTTCCACTCGGTGATCAGCGCGATGACCGGATGCGGTGTCCCCGGGTTGAACTCGGTGCTGTGGGCGTCCGTGAGCCCCGCGCAGTTGCGGGCGAATTCAATCACCGCCACCTGCATGCCGAGGCAGATTCCAAGGTAGGGGATGTTGCGTTCGCGGGCGAGGCGCGCGGCGGCAATCTTGCCTTCGACGCCGCGCTCGCCAAAGCCGCCGGGGACGAGGATGGCGTCCATCTGGTCGAGGCCCAGCAGGTGCTCGCCGTCGATCTGCTCGGAATCGACGTAGCGGATGTTGACCTTGGTGTGCGTGTGGATGCCGGCGTGGATGAGCGCTTCCGACAGCGACTTGTAGGACTCGGTGAGGTGGACGTACTTGCCCACCATGCCGATGGTGACTTCACCGCGCGGCGCGGAGAGGGCGCTTACCACCGCGTTCCACTCATGGAGATCGGCCGGCGGCGCTTCCATGCCCAGCTTCTCGAGCACGATGCCGTCGAGATCCTGGTCGTGGAGCATGGCCGGGATGCGGTAGATGGTGTCGGCGTCCATGGCCGAGATGACCGCGCGCTCCTCCACGTTGGTGAAGAGCGCAATCTTGCGGCGTTCCGACGGCTCCACCGCGCGGTCGCTGCGGCAGATGAGGATGTCGGGCTGGATGCCGATGGAGCGCAGTTCCTTCACCGAGTGCTGGGTCGGCTTGGTCTTCACTTCACCAGCGGAGGCGATGTACGGCACCAGGGTGAGGTGGATGTACAGCGTGTTGCGTGCACCGAGTTCCACGCGCATCTGGCGGATGGCTTCGAGGAAAGGCAGGGACTCGATGTCGCCCACCGTGCCACCAATTTCCACGATGGCGATTTCCGCGTCCTGGGCGCCCTGCTTGATGCAGGCGATGATTTCGTCCGTGATGTGCGGGATGACCTGGACAGTGGCGCCCAGGTACTCACCGCGACGCTCCTTGCGGATGACGGCCTCGTAGATGCGCCCGGTGGTGTAGTTGCTCTTGGCGCTGGTGCGAAAGCGCACGAAGCGTTCGTAGTGGCCGAGATCGAGATCGGTCTCGGCGCCATCCTCGGTGACGAACACCTCTCCGTGCTGGAAAGGGCTCATGGTGCCGGGATCGACGTTGATGTAGGGGTCGAGCTTGGTGAGCGAAACCGCAAGCCCGCGGGTTTCCAGGATGGTGCCCAGGGACGCGGCGGCGATGCCTTTGCCCAGCGAGGACACTACGCCACCCGTGATGAAGATGTAGCGTGTCATAGGCAATTCAAGGTTGGCTGAGTCCGTGGTTGTCAACGGTTAGAGCGAAGCTTCATGGGCGCGTCTGGCGACTCGCTGCCGCTCTTGTGACAGGGCCGGAAGCTAACAGATAGAGGGGGCTTTCTCAATCGCCGGCAAGTCCGACCGGGCGCGCTTGCGATCAATCAGCCGCCGGGCGGACGGTGGGGAGTTGCCGCGTGCGCCAATGCTAAACTGCCGCGCTTTCAGCACCGGCGGCGGCGAGCGCCGACGTGTCCACCGTGTCATCAGGAGTAGCGCGTGATGTCCGACATTGAAATCGCCCAGGCCGCCCGGAAGCGCCCCATCCTCGAACTTGCCGCCAGCACCTACGGGATAGGCGCCGAGCACCTCGAACCCTACGGCCACTACAAGGCCAAGCTCTCGCTGGACTACATCGAAAGCCTGAAAGACCGCCCCGACGGCAAGCTCATCCTCGTCACGGCCATCAGCCCCACCCCGGCGGGCGAAGGCAAGACTACCACCACGGTGGGCCTCGGCGACGCCCTCAACCGCCTCGGGCGCCGGGCCATGATTTGCCTGCGCGAACCGTCCCTCGGGCCCTGCTTTGGTGTGAAGGGCGGGGCTGCCGGCGGTGGTTATGCGCAGGTGGTGCCGATGGAAGACATCAACCTGCACTTCACCGGCGACTTCCACGCCATTGGCGCCGCGCACAACCTGCTCGCCGCCCTCCTCGACAACCACATCACCCACGGCAACGCGCTCGACCTCGATCCCCGGCTCATCAGCTGGAAGCGCGTGGTGGACATGAATGACCGCGCGCTCCGCCGCATCGTGGTGGGCCTCGGCGGCACCGCCAACGGCTATGTGCGCGAAGACGGCTTCGACATCACCGTGGCGTCCGAAGTGATGGCCATCTTCTGCCTCGCCACCTCGCTGGAAGACCTTAAGACCCGGCTTGGCGACATCGTGGTGGGCTACACCACCGGCACCCGCCAGCCGGTGCGGGCACGGGATCTCAAGGCGCAGGGCGCCATGACGGCTCTGCTGAAGGACGCCATCAAGCCCAACCTCGTGCAGACCCTGGAAAATAACCTGGCGCTGGTGCACGGCGGCCCGTTCGCCAACATCGCCCACGGCTGCAACAGTGTCTCGGCCACCCGCGCAGCACTCAAGCTGGCCGATTACGTGGTGACCGAAGCCGGCTTCGGTGCCGACCTCGGCGCCGAGAAGTTCATCGACATCAAGTGCCGGAAGGCGGGCCTCAAGCCTCGCGCCGCCGTGCTGGTGGCCACCGCCCGCGCGCTCAAGTACCACGGCGGCGCCGCGCGCGATGCGCTGGGCCGCGAAGATCTCGGCGCGCTGGCGCGCGGTCTCGTCAACCTCGAACGCCACTACCGCAACATCACCGAGCTGTACGGCCTGCCGTGCGTGGTCTGCATCAACCACTTCACCGCCGACACGGAGGCCGAACTCAAGCTCATCCAGGACCAGGTCGCGAGCCTGGGCGGTCGCGCCGTGGTCGCCCGTCACTGGGCCGAAGGTGGCGCCGGGGCGCAAGCCCTGGCGGAAGCCGTATTGGCCGCAGTGGACCGCAACACGGCCGAGCACCATTTCGTCTATCCCGACAACCTGCCCCTGTGGGACAAGATCAACGCGGTGGCGACCAAGATCTACGGTGCAGCCGGGATCAGCGCGGACTCTAAAGTGCGCGCGCAGATCAACGAGCTCGACAAGGACTGGGGCCACCTGCCGGTGTGCATCGCCAAGACCCAGATGTCCTTCTCCACCGATCCGGGCGCGCTAGGTGCGCCGAGCGGGCACACCGTCAACCTGCGTGAAGTGCGGCTGGCCGCGGGGGCGGGCTTCGTGGTGGTGGTGGCAGGCGATCTCATGACCATGCCTGGCTTGCCCAAGGTACCGGCGGCGGAGAACATCGACGTCGACGCCCACGGCAACATCACGGGCCTGTTCTAGTGTCACGTCCCTTAATGAACTTTCAGAATAGTTAACGATCGGATCGGGTAATCTTCGGGACAGGAGCTACCCGATGCGAACTGGCCGCCCCAAATCATTTTCGATCTCGCTGAACGATCGTGAACGCGAGAAACCCGGCAACCTCGCGCGATCACGCAGCCTGCCTCATGCCCTGGTGCGTCGTGCCAAAATTATCCTGTTTGCCGATCAGGGGTGGAGCAATACCGATATTGCCGAGCAGCTGGAGATCAGCTTGCCGACAGTGACACCAGTGGTGTCGCCGCTATTCGGCGCAAGGGCCGGTCGGGCTCTATGACCAGCCCGGCGCAGGTCGACCGCGGACCTATCGGGACGACGAGGTCGCACAACTCATCCAGCGAGCACTCGACCAACGGCCGCAGGATGCCACGCATCGGAGTACGCGCACCTTTGCCCGCGAGACTGGACTCTCCAAAAGCACGGTCCACCGCTACTTCACGCTGTTCGGGATCCAGGCCCATCGCAGCCGCTCGTTCAAGCTTTCCAACGATCCGTTCTTCGTCGAAAAGGTTCGCGACATCGTGGGTCTGTATCTCAATCCGCCGGACAAAGCCATGGTGCTCTGTGTAGACGAGAAGAGCCAGATCCAGGCCCTCGAGCGCTCTCAACCCCTGCTCCCGATGGACCCGGATATGTCGACGGCGTCACTCACGATTATTTTCGCCATGGCACCACGACCCTGTTTGCCGCGCTCGATATTGCCACCGGCACCGTCATCGGACAGTGCAAACCACGTCACCGCCATCAGGAGTTCCTGTCCTTCCTCAACCACTTCGAGCGCAACGTCCCTACAGAACTCGACATCCACGTCGTCATGGACAACTACGCTACCCATAAACATCCGAAGGTTCGGGCGTGGTTCGCCAACCGCCCGCGCTTCCACTGTCATTTCACGCCGACCTATACGCCTCATGGCTCAACCAGGTCGAGCGTTGGTTTGGACTCATTACGCAACAAGCCATCAAGCGCGGCTCCTTCCGCCGCGTGAAGGACCTCATCGAGCGCATCGAACGATACGTTGCGCAGAACAATATCAATCCAGTCCCGTTCAATTGGACCGCTACCGCCGACTCAATCTTCGCCAAACTCACCAGACTTGCTAAGGTTCTTTGCGGGACGCGACACGAGAGAAGCGCACGCTGCGTCGGGGAAGCGTTTTTCGACTGGTGCCTCGTACGGCGCTGCTGGTCCAGGTGTGGACGCCGAGGCGGGAATTTCAGGTTTTTGGTTCCACCGGCTCGACGGGTGCGCCGGATTTCTTCCAGGCGCCGAACCCGCCTTCGATATGGCACACCGGCGTCAAACCCATGTCCTGCGCGGTTTTGGCGGCGAGCGCCGAGCGCATTCCACCGGCACAGAAGAACACGAACTTGTTACCGTTCCCAAAAAATTCTTTATGGTACGGACTCGCAGGATCGATCCAGAACTCCAGCATGCCGCGCGTCACGTTGACCGCGCCTGGAACCCCGCCATCGCGCCACAGTTCGCGCGGGTCCCGCAGGTCGATGAAAGTGAAGCCGGGTGTTCCGAGCATGCCTTTTGCCTGCTCGACATTGATCGTTTCAATTTCGGCATTGGCTTCACCGCACAGATCTTTGATTCCTTTTTTGATTTCCAAAGGCATTGCGATGTTCTCGATTGTGGGGTTGCCTTAGTGTAAGCCCGTTTCTCGGCAAGTGGCAGCCCCGGCCATCCACCCACAATCGGCAGTCCCGCCGCGCCCTGATGACCATGGACCGATGCGAACCACCCGACACCGGCGCTACAATTGCGCGTCGGGCCTCGCAGACGTGCTGTCTGCGTCAGGCCTATCCACAAGCAGGAGGTCGCGATGAAAGAACCTGTATTCAAGACGGTTGATACCAACGGCGTAACCTTACGCACGGTAGTCGAAGGCGATGGGCCGCTGGTTATCCTGCTGCACGGCTGGCCGCAGGGTTGGTACCTGTGGCGCAACCAGATCAAGCCATTGGTGGAAGCGGGTTACACCGTCGCCGTGCCCGATCAGCGTGGTTACGGCGGCAGCAGTAAGCCTCAAGCCATGCGCGACTACAGCATTCGCAAGCTCGCCGGCGACGTCGCCGGCCTCTGCAAGGCGCTCGGCTTCAAACAATTCAACCTCGTCGGCCATGACTGGGGCTGCATCGTGGCGTGGAACACCGCGCTGCTGCATGAAGACACCTGCAGGTCGGTGATGGGTCTGTCGGTGCCATTCTGGCGTTGGGATACCGCAGGTCTGAACCCGCCGGGGTTTGATGACAAGTTCTGGTACGCACGCTATTTCCAGGACGAGGGGGTGGTTGAAAAGGAACTCGAAGCCGATATTCGCGGCAGCCTGCTGCAGATTTACGCCGGCCTCTCCGGCAACGGCTCCTGGATGAAGCAACGGGAGTTTCCTCGCACGGCCGGCTTGCTCGACGTCATGCCCAAGTCCAGCAGGCCGAGCAAGGGATTCAGTGACGAAGACATGGACTACTACGTCGCGCAGTACACAGCCAGCGGATTCCGCGGGCCGTGCAACTGGTACCGCAATGTGCCGTATCTGCGTACCGATACGCCGGAAGCGGAAGGCAAGAAGTTTTCGCAACCGGCTGCTTTCGTAGCCGGCTCGATTGACGACGTGCTGAGCTACGATCCGAAGTGGCGAGACTGGTTTCCGAGCCACTTCGAAGATCTGCGCTTCATCGAGATCATCGAAGGCTCCGGCCATTGGCTGCAGTGTGATAACCCCCAAGCCACGACCGCACAGATACTGCGGTTTCTCCGCGAAGTGGAGCCGCGCTAGCGCGGCGCTACGAGGCCAACGCGATGGCGACGCGGTTGTCGTGAAACGCCGCGCCGCCAAATGGCGCGGCGGCGTCGGCGCCGGTCAGTTCGTTGATGCCAAGACCTTTCGCGTGCGCTGCGCGGGGCCAGAGACCTTCGGCGATCACCACTCCCGGCAGCACGCCGTCAAAGTACGAAACCTCAAGCTGCACCGCGCCGCGCGCATTGCTTACGATCACGGGCACGCCGTCATCCACGCCGAGTTGTCGTGCATCCTGCGGGTGCATCAGCAGGGTCGGTCGCCGCTCGCGCCGCTGGGAGGTCGGCGTTTCGTTGAAGCTCGAGTTCAGGAAATGCCGCGCCGGCGCCGTGACGAGCTGAAATGGATGCACGGACGTGGGGCTCTCGATGATGTCCCAGTGATCGGGCAGTGTCGGCATGGCGGCGATGTCGCCGGCATAGAAACGCGTCGGACCGTTCCCCTCCCAGTCGGCAACGAAGTGAAAGCGGCGATCCGCGTGGGCGAAACCATCGATAAAGTGCGCTTGCTCGAACGCGGGGTACACCTCCAACCAATGTTCGCGCTCCAGGCGCGCCAGATCGCCCCAGCCGGACACACGCAGCGTTTCATCGATGATTTCGCGTACCGACAGTTCGAATCCACGATGTCGCGCGCCAAGACGCTTGGCGAGTGCGCACACCACCTCGTGATTGGAGCGACACTCGCCGGGTGGAACGACAATTTTCTCGCCGAACAGGATGTGTCCATGGCCACTGCCGACGTAGAGATCCTCCTGTTCGAGAAACATCGTCGCCGGAAGTACGATATCGGCCATGAGCGCGGTCTCAGTCATGAACTGCTCGTGCACACAGGTGAACAGATCCTCGCGCGCGAAGCCACGCGCCACTGCGTTCAGATCTGGCGCAACCAACATCGGGTTGGTGTTTTGAATGAAGAGTGCGCTGATGGGCGGGCCACCCGCGAGCGCGAAGGGTTCGCCATTCAGCACCGGGCCGATGCGCGATTGATCGAGCAGGCGCACCGTCGGATCGACGACATCCGTCCCTTCGATCAGCGTGCTGTCCATGTGATACATCGCGCTGGTGGCGTGCAACGCGCCGCCTCCATGGTGCTGCCACGCCCCGAGCACTGCCGGAATGCAGGTCACCGCGTGCATGTTGGCCGCCCCGTTGCGCTGACGCGTAAAGCCGTAACCCAGTCTGAAGAAGCTGCGCCGATGCGCGCCGAGCAGGCGTGCGAACGCCTCAATGTCTGCCACCGGCACGCCGCAGATCGCGCTGGCCCATGCTGGCGAACGCGTGGCGAGATGTGCTTGCAACAGGTGCGGCTTATCGGTGTAACGCTCGAGGTAATTCCAATCGGCCAGGCCATCGCGGAACAGCACATGCATCACGGCGCAGGCCAACGCGCCGTCGGTCCCCGGTCGTACGCACAGGAAGGTATCGGCCTGCTCGGCAGTCGCGTTGCGGTAGACGTCGACGACCACAATATGGGCGCCACTCTTGCGCCGCGCGGCGAGCGCGTGGCTCATCACGTTGATCTGGGTGGCTGCGGCGTTGGTGCCCCAGATCACGATGACATCGCTCTCCGCCATCTCGCGCGGATCGACGCCCATGATGACGCCGGTGCCCACCTGGTAGCCGGCCCAGGCAAGCCCGACGCAGATAGTGCTGTGCTGGCCCGAGTAGCGCTTGGCGTGACGCAGGCGATTGATGCCGTCGCGCATGACAAGACCCATGTTGCCGCAGTAGTAATACGGCCATACCGTCTCCGCGCCGAGGCGTTGCTCGGCCTTGAGCAGCGCCTCGGCGACCGTGTCCAGCGCGTCCTCCCAACCGATGCGTTCGAATTCACCGTCACCCTTGGCACCGCACCGCCTGAGCGGATGCGTCAGCCGCTCGGGGTGATGGAGGCGCTCGGCGTAGCGCGCGACCTTGCTGCAGATAACTCCGTCGGTATAGGTATTTTTGCGCGCCCCGCGGATACGGCCGACACGATCGGGGGCGAGACGTTCAACTTCGAGTGCACAGGTTGATGGACAGTCGTGCGGACACGCTGAGTGAAAAATTTCCGGCGCAGTACTCATGACGACCTCCTCCAATGCATCTGCCCGACAGTTATCGACATGAACTGACGATACCTCGGGGTACGCGGTTTACAGGCGAACGTGGCGGAAGCATGCCCTGACTTCGGCGACGAATCGCATCGGCTGTTCGAACGCCGCGAAGTGGCCGCCCTTGTCGAGCACGTTGTAGTGCACGAGGTTCTTGAAGCGTTCTTCGCACCAGCGTTTCGAGGCGCGGAAGATTTCCTCCGGGAACACGCTGACGCCAGCCGGGATGGTGATGTCGGGTTGCGGACTGCCGAGCTGTCTGAACGATTCCCAATATAAGCGCGCTGACGACGCCCCCGCTGCGGGTAGCCAGTACATCATGATGTTGTCGAGCATGTCGTCGCGCGTGAAGATGTTGGCCGGGTGTCCACCGCAATCGGTCCAGCACCAGTACTTCTCGCCGATCCACGCCACCTGCGCGGCGGGCGAATCAACTAGACCATAGCCCAAGGTCTGCGGTCGGGTACTCTGTTCCTTTGAGTAACCGGACTCCCAGTCCCAGTATTTCTGGATGCGTGCGAGTGCAGCCTGTTCGAACTCGGTGAGGTCGGCGAGCAGCGCCGCGCTCGGAGTGAGCATCGGCATGTTGGTGTGGATAGCGATGCAGGCCGGCGGCTCACTTTGAGCGATGCAGTCGGTCACGAGCGAGCCCCAGTCGCCGCCCTGCGCGACCCAGCGCGTGTAACCCAAGCGCGCCATGAGTTGCCCCCACGCGCGCGCGATGCGGGCGACGCCCCAGCCCGCAGTGCGTGGTTTGCCCGACCAGCCGAAGCCCGGCAAAGTCGGACACACGACATGGAACGCGTCCTCACGCCGGCCGCCATAGGCTTCCGGATCGGTCAGCGGCCCGAGCACTTTGAGGAACTCCACAACCGAACCTGGCCAGCCGTGAGTCATGACCATCGGCAACGCGTCTGCGTTCGGTGAGCGGAGATGGATGAACTGGATGTCGAGGTCATCCAGTTCGGTAATGAACTGCGGCCACGCGTTCAGTTCTGTCTCGCAGCGGCGCCAGTCATATCCCGAGCGCAAGTACTCGCAGAGCTCCTGGGTGTAGGCGAGAGGAATGCCCTGGCTCCAGTCCTGCAGCGTTTCCCGTTCCGGCCAGCGTGTCGCGTCCAGACGGCGGGCGAGGTCGTCAAGATCGGCCTGCGGTACGTCGAAACGGAACGGACGGATGGCGCTGGTGCTCATGGCGTGCTCCTCAAGTTGTCTGCGGTTGTCCGGTCATGCGCAGGTCACCCGAAAGTAAAACCCTCGTAGCCGCTTGCGGCCACCTCTGCACACTTCCGGATGTAAACTGGAAAGCCCGCGGCGTACAGCAGAAAATGCCGCTGCTGGCGTCCCGTCAGATTCGAGTTGACGCCGGTGAACCAGGAATCGACCTTGGTGAACAGCATGCGAGAGGCCGATTCGTGCACGTGGGTCGTCCACGCGGTCGCGGCGGCGTCGGTGGCTTCGACAGTGATCAATTCACGTTCGCGCATATGGCGAAGGAGATCGCTCACCCACTCAACGTTCTGCTCGATACAGCGCGGCATGTTGCAGAAGGTCGCGGCGTTGTGCGGCCCGACCAGTGTGAAGAGGTTCGGAAAACCGGGTACGGTGAGGCCCAGCATCGTGTGCGGGCCGTCCGCCCATGCCTGCTGCAGCGTGCGCCCGTCGCCGCCGCGGATCTCGACCCGCTCGAAGCCGCCGAGCACGGCGTTGAAGCCGGTGGCGAAAACGATGAAATCCAGGTCGTGTTGCTCAGTGCTGGTGCGGATCCCGTCGGCCGTGATGCGCTCGATCGGCGTCTCGTTGAGATCGACCAGGCGTACATGCGGCTCGTTGTAGGTTTCGTAGTAGCCGGTTTCCAACGGCACGCGGCGAGTGCCGAAGCCATGATTGCGCGGAATCAGTTTTTCGGCGAGCACCGGATCCGTGACCCGAGCACGGATCTTGTTGGCAACGAACTCACTTAAGGTCGCATTGGCGCGCTCGTCAACCAGAACATCGCGAAAATTTCCCATCCAGAGACCGAAGCCCGGCGCGTCGTAAAGCTTCTCGTAGACGGCGTGGCGCTCGGCCGCAGAGACATCCAACGCGTTACGTCGGTCGGAGACGTGCATGAAGCCGGTGTAGCTCTGCCGGCAGCGTTCCATGATCTCATCGTAGCTGGCCGCGATGCGGGACTGCGTAGCGTCGTCGATGGCGCTGTTACCGAGCGGGGCACACCAGTTTGGATTACGTTGGAAGACCGTCAACTGCGCCGCGCTTTTAGCGACGAGCGGAATCAGCTGCACGCCGGTCGCACCAGTGCCGATCACGCCGACACGTTTGCCAGCAAAGCTGACCGGCGTGTGCGGCCAGGCGGAGGTGTGATAAGCCTCGCCGGCAAAATCCGCAACGCCCGGAATGTTCGGTAGCGTGGGGGCAGCGAAGGGCCCCATGGCGCTGATCAGAAAGCGCGCGCGGAGTACGCCGCCGTCCGCCAACGCAATTTCCCAGCTTTGCGCCGACCGCTGGAAATGTGCCGCGACGACCTCGCGGCCGAACTCGATATCGCGTCGCAGATCGAAACGATCGGCAACATGCTGCAGGTATCGCAGCGTCTCCGGCTGCGCTGCAAAATGCTCGCTCCACTTCCAGTCCGCGAGCAGTTCTGGTGAAAATGAGTATCCATAGGTATACGACTCTGAGTCGAAGCGTGCGCCTGGGTAGCGATTCCAGTACCACGTTCCACCGACATCGTGGCCACGCTCGATCACGCGCACGCGCATGCCAAGCTGGCGCAACTTATAGAGTTGATACAGACCGGAAACACCGGCACCAATGATGAGCGCGTCGTAGTTTCGACTATCGGGTTGCGCGGTGGTTTGGGATTTCAAGTCGGTAACTCCTTCGCCGGGTAGACGGAGCATAAGGCGCTTTTCTGCCGGGTACGAGTCCCGGCTGCGTTGCTTGGCCAAGCTGCCTGTTCTTCGATTTGATTTGCGCAGCGGCGCGGGATCCGAATACCGCCAGAGATAGTTTGAGTATTGGAAGTATAAACCGCCCTTTTGGTCTGCGTGAGTCTTGGCCGAGTCCTGGCTGGTACTCCTCGGACCGACCGCCCTGACCTGTTCGAGTGTCAGCGGGTTACCCTCGATGGTGGTGGAAGCGTGACCGTTTCGCGTACGGGTGTTCTTCTGCAAGGCCGGGATCCGCGACAACTCCACGGCTACGCTCAGGATGCGCTCGCGCAAGGAGGCAATGACCTCGACCAGCGAGAGCAGGCGCGGGCTGATGGCGAAGCGGGGGACGTAGGCCATGGCTTGAGTCAAGCATTGGCCAAGTCATGAGTCAGATCCAGACGCGGTCGCGGACTTCGTCCATATCATATTCATTCATGGACAATCGGCGTACTGCGCGTGATTTCCATATGGTGGCAGCAGGCAAGTCGCGCCACGGACAAGCTGTTCTCAGGCGATACAGGATCCCTTCCAACGTCAGCCGGTGTTCACACTTGTTGTAGACACGGCCCGTCGCCTTCATGAGTTTGGCCAAGCTCTCCC
>JAYTTZ010000129.1:0-29592 GCA_043744805.1 Gammaproteobacteria bacterium | reverse complement strand
CAGGCCCATAGCCCGGCTATGGGGCAAAAAGACGGTGCCGAATGGACGGCTGCGGTCGGTTCGCAGCCGACGCTCCCCAAGTCCGACAGGCTGCTAGCAGTTCGATTCCAAGACGGTGGCCCCCTGGCGGTTGCCGTCCCCTGGTGCGGCGGTTAACGTGACGGACCGTATCGAAATCCCCGACCTTTGTACTCGACAGGGCTTGCCCTGCCCCTGCTGACGGAGCCCAAGCTCGCATGTGGATTGTCCAGCTGGCGCTGCGCCGTCCGTACACCTTCGTCGTGATGGCGCTGCTCATCCTCCTGATGGGCAGCTACGCCATTCGCGTCACGCCCAGGGACATCTTCCCTTCCATCGAAACCCCGGTGGTCAGCGTGGTGTGGCAGTACGCCGGACTCTCGGCGGAAGAAATGCAGAGCCGCGTCACGGCCTACGCCGAGTTCGCGGTGGCCAACAGCGTCGAAGACATCGCACGGATGGAGTCGCAGACCCTGGCCGGCGTCGCGCTGATCCGGATCTATTTCCAGCCCACCGTCAGCATCGACCTCGCCATCTCGCAGGTCACGGCCATTTCACAGACCATCCTCCGGCGCATGCCGCCGGGCATGCAGCCGCCGCTGATCGTGCGTTACGACGCCTCCAGCGTGCCGATTTTGCAAATGGCGCTGTCCAGCCCTTCGCTCAATCCCTCGCAGCTCTACGACTTCGGCGCCTTCCGCGTGCGCCAGCAACTTATCGGCGTGCCCGGCATGCGCCTGCCGTTGCCCTTCGGCGGCGCGCCGCGCCAGATCATGGTCGATCTCGACCTGCAGGCCCTGACCGCCCGCGGCATCACGCCGCTCGACGTCAGCAAGGCCGTCAACCTGCAGAACCTCACCTTGCCCTCGGGCTCCGCCAAGATCGGCACCGTCGACCACATCGTCTCGCTCAACAGCAACCCCGAACTCGTCTCCCTGCTGAACGACATCCCGGTTGGCAAAGGCGCGGACGGCACGCTGGTACGGGTGCGTGACGTGGCCAACGTGCGCGACGGCTACGGCACGCAGACCAGCGTGATTCGCCAGGACGGGCAGGAGTCGGCGCTCATCGTCTTCCTGAAGGTCGGCAGTGCGTCGACCCTCGACATCATCAACAGCATCAAGGCGCGCCTGCCGGCGCTGAAAGCCGCCGCGCCGCCCGATCTCGATATCAACTTCCTGTTCGACCAGTCGCGTTTCGTGCAGGCCGCCATCGATGGAGTGGTGCTCGAAGGCCTGGTCGCGGCCTGCCTCGTGTCTTTCTTCGTGCTGCTTTTCCTCGGTAGCTGGCGGAGCACGCTGGTGGTGGCGGTGTCCATTCCGCTGGCCGTGCTGACGTCGCTCGCGCTCCTCTCCGCGCTCCGCGAATCGCTCAACGTGATGACCCTCGGCGGGCTCGCGCTCGCCATCGGCGTGCTGGTGGACGACGCCATCGTGGCCATCGAGAACATCCATCGCCACATCGAACTCGGCGAGCCCCTGGAGCACGCCATCCTCAAGGGATCGCAGGAAATCGCGCTGCCTGCGCTGGTGGCGACGATGGTCATCTGCATCGTGTTCCTGCCGGTGATGTTCCTGGAAGGCGCTGCCAAGTACCTCTTCGAACCGCTGGCGCTGGCCGTGGTGTTCGCCGTGGGTGCGTCCTACGTGCTGTCGCGGACCCTGGTGCCGGTGATGGTGAAATACCTGCTGCCCGGTGAAATCGCCAACCACGGCCGCCGCCACCTCTTGACACCGGTGTTCAACGGCTTCGAACACCTCTTCGGGGTGTTCCAGGAGATCTTTGGCGTCGTGCTCGCAACCCTGCTCCGGTTCCGCATCCTGCCGCTGCTGGCCGCCGCCCTGGTCATTGCCAGTGCGCTCCTCGTGCTGCCCAAGGTGGGCCGGGACTTCTTCCCTGCGGTGGATGCCGGCCAGTTCCGCCTGCACGTGAAGGCACCCACCGGCACCCGGCTGGAAGAAACCCAGAAGATTTTCACCGAGGTGGACCAAGTGATCCGCGCAGTCATCCCCACGGAAGACCTCGCACTCATGATCGACAACATAGGCATGCCCGATGCCTTCAACCTTGCGTGGGGCGACAACAGCAACGTAGGCGTGTTCGACGGCGAAATCCTCGTCTCGCTGAAGCCCACCCACCAACAACCGACGCACGCTTACATGAAGGCACTGCGCGAACGCCTGGTGCAGCAGTTCCCGACCTTGCGCTTCTACTACCAGCCGGGCGACATGACGAGCCAGATCCTGAACTTCGGCATCCCGGCACCGCTCGACGTCCAGGTCGTGGCCTTCGATCCGCCCAAGGCCTATGCGTTGGCGCTGGAACTCGAAAAGCGCATCAAGGCGATTCCGGGCGTCGTGGACGTGCGCATCCCGCAAATCCTCGATGCACCGGATCTCCGCATCAACGTCGACCGCGTGCGCGCCGCCGATCTCGGCCTGACCCAGAGCGACATCGCGAGCAACGTGCTCATCGCGCTGTCCGGCAGCAGCCAGGTGACCCCCAATTTCTGGGTCGATCCGAAAGCCATGCGCCCGGTGCCGCTGGCAGTGCAGGCGCCGCAGTACCGCATCGACAAGCTGGACGACCTCCTCAACCTGCCGGTCGCGCGCCGCGGCGACGGCGAGGTGGAACTCCTGTCCAACGTCGCGCGCATCGAACAGCGTCGTTCACCCGCGATGCTCACGCGCTCCGACGCAAAACCGGTCTTCGACATCCATGCCGGGGTGGAGGGACGCGACCTCGGCAGCGTGGTCAGCGACGTGAAAGCGGTGGTGGCCTCCTACGCGGGCAAGCTGCCACCGGCACTCACCATCGCGATCCGCGGCCAGGCCGCGAGCATGGACGACGCCTTCGCGGCGATGGCGTACGGCCTCATTTTCGCGGTGGTGCTGGTCTACCTGCTGCTGGTGGTGAACTTCCAGTCGTGGACGGCGCCGTTCGTCATCCTCACCGCGCTGCCGGCCGCGCTTGCCGGTATCGTGTGGATCCTCTTCCTGACCGGTACGCATTTCAGCGTCCCGGCGCTGATGGGGGCCATCATGACCGTGGGTGTCGCCACGGCGAACAGCATCCTCGTGGTGTCCTTCGCCAACGAGGAAATGGCGCGGGGCATGGGTGCCGTGGAGGCTGCGCTGTCCGCTGCCACCACGCGCCTGAGACCGGTCTGCATCACGGCCACCGCGATGACCGTCGGCATGATCCCCATGGCGCTCGGCCTCGGCGAAGGCGCGGAGCAGAACGCGCCGCTCGGCCTCGCGGTCATCGGGGGCCTCGGCCTTGCCACCATGGCGACCTTGCTCTTCGTACCGGTGGTCTACAGTTTGGTTTACCAGAACCGGCGGTTCACGCCGGTCGTGGAAGGAATGGTCTGATGCGCACGCGCCTTGCCCTGTCCGCCCTGTTCGTCGCGTCCGGCCTCGCCGCACGGGCCGCCGACCTGCCACCGCCTGCCCCGCCGCCCGTCGTGGTGGTAACGCACGCCCAGCCACCGACGGGCAACGGCGATAACCTGCTGCTGCCGGGCACCATCGAGGCATGGCAGGCAACCGAAATCCACGCCCGCACCAGCGGCTACGTTAAACATTGGTACGCCGACATCGGCGACCACGTCACCAGTGGCCAACTGCTGGCCGAGATCGAGGCACCGGAAGTCGACCAGCTGCTGGCAGCAAGCCGGGCCGTCGTCGCACAGGCCGAGGCGAACCTGGAAATCGCCCGGCTCAACTTCGATCGCTGGAAGAAGCTCGTCGCGAAGAAGACAGTCTCCGAGTTCGAACTCGACGAGCGGGCCGCCCTGTTCAAGGCGCGGAGTGCGGATCTCCTCGCCGCCCGGGCCAACCGCCAGCGCTACGAGGAACTCGCCCGCTTCAAGCGCGTGCTGGCGCCGTTTGCCGGCACCGTGACCCGGCGCAACGTCGAGAACGGCGTCCTGATCGATGCCGGCAGCGGCACCAACCTGCATGAGATGTATCGCGTGGCAGAAACCAGCCGCCTGCGGATCCGGGTAGGCGTGCCGCAGTCGAGGATGCGCGAGATTACCGTCGGCATGCCGGCGGATGTGCTCGTCAGCGAGTTCCCGGGCAAGCGTTTTGGCGGCAAGATCGTGCGTACGGCGGGCGCCATCGAACCTGCCTCGCGCACCTTGCTGACGGAAGTGGAACTGGATAACGCAAACGGCGACCTGTTACCGGGCCTCTATGCTCAGGTCGCTTTCAAGCTTGCCGTCAACACGGCGGTGGTCCTGGTCCCCACCAATACGGTCCGATTCGACGGCACGGGCGCACGGGTGGCGACCGTCGACGGCGCAGGGACGGTGCGCGTGGCCAAGGTCGATCTGGGGCGTAACCTCGGCACGCAGTTCGAAGTGGTGCACGGCCTTGCGGCCGCCACCCCGGTCATCCTGAACCCGACCGACCTGCTGGTGGACGGGCTCAAGGTCGAAGTGAAGGAAGCCCCTGCCGCCAAGCCCTGAGCGGGCCCGGCGGGGGAACTTCGCCGGACCTAGATCGCCGCCACTGCGGCGCGGCGGTTCCAGGGCTTCTGCTCCTCACTAATGAGCGCGGCGAAGGATGGACGCGCCCAGATCCTGGCGAGGAAGGCCGAGAGCTTTGGCCAGTGCACCGGATCCGGATCAACGCCGCCATGCCAGAGGTTCACGTGACCGCTGGCCACCGTGATGTCCGCAATGCTGAGTGCGTTGCCGACGAAGAATTCATTGCTGCCCAGCTGGCGCTCCAGATAGTCCCACATCGGCCCGATCTGGTTCTCCACCACTTCGAGCGCGGCCTCCTTGAGGGCCTTGTCCAGTGGCTGGTTCATCGCCACCGGGCCCAGCACCAGCGGACGGAAAACCATCGGCCCGGCCACCGGCATCAAGCCGCTGTCCACGTATTCCTCAAGGTAGAGCGCGTGGGCGTAGTCGTAGTGATCGGTGGGATAGAGCGCAGGCGTCGGGTTACAGCGCTCGAGGTAGAGGCAGATGGCCGTGGAATCGGCAATCGGGCGGTCGCCGTCCAGCAGGGCAGGAATCTTGCCGAGCGGGCTGAGCTGGCGGAAGTTCGCCGGCGGCTGGAAGGGATTGACCGATTCGTGCACGTAAGGGATGCCTTTCTCGGCCATGAAGGCGCGGCACTTGCGCACGTAAGGCGAGACGTTGGCGCCCAGAAGGGTGTAGCTCATGCGAGACTCCGATGGTCGAAACGAGGGGCTAGAAGCCTAACCGAGGGCAAACGGTCTCGCCACATCGGCAAGCGGGCCGGGGTCAACCCATCGCCTCTTCGATGCGCTCGACCAGGGTGCGCAGGATTTTCACTCGCGCCCAGTTCTTGTCATCGGCTTCGACCAGGGTCCACGGCGCAATGGACGTCGAGGTGCGTTCAATCATCTCCGCAGCCGCCAGTTCGTACTGCGGCGCCTGCTCGCGGTTGCGCCAGTCGTCCGCGGTAATCTTGAAGCGCTTGAAGCCCGTGCTTTCACGCTCCTTGAAGCGGCGCAGCTGTTCTTCCGGGGAAACCTGCAGCCAGAACTTGCAGACGATCGCGCCGTCGTCGCCAAGCTCTTCCTCGAACTCGTTGATTTCCGCGTAGGCCCGCCGCCAGTCCGCCTCGCTGCAGTAGCCCTCCACCCGCTCCACCAGCACGCGGCCGTACCAGCTGCGGTCGTACAAAGTGAATCGCCCCTTGCGCGGCAGGTAGCGCCAGAAGCGCCAGAGGTAAGGTTGGGCCAGCTCCTCGTCGGTGGGCGCGGCCACCGGGATGATCCGGTACTGGCGCGCGTCCAGTGCGGCCGTGACGCGGCGGATCGCGCCGCCCTTGCCCGCCGCGTCCATGCCCTCGAAGGCCACGATCACGGCACGCTCGTGGAATTTTCCAGCGCGTGACAACTGGTTCAGCTTGCCCTGCAGGGCATCAAGGGTCTTGCGGTACCTGGCGTCCGCCAGCTTGCTGCCGAGGTCGAGCTGGTTGAGCACATTGAGCCCGTCGACTGCCGGTGCCTGCGGCAGTACGGCCACCGGTGCAATTGTCGGCGGGTGGTCGAGGCGCTGGCGGATGGCACCCAGCAGCGCCTTGCCGACAGTGATATTGCGATACCGCTCGTCGCGTCCTTCCACCACCAGCCAGGGCGCATGTCCGGTCGAAGTCTCGCGGAGCGTGTGTTCGGACACGGCGTAGAACTTGTCGTATTTCTTGAAGTGCCGCCAGTCGTTGGCAGTGACCCGCCAACTGGTGGCCGGGTCGGATTCCAGCTTCTTGAGCCGTTTGCGCTGCGACTTCTTGTCGAGGTGAAACCAGAACTTGAGCACCAGGGCACCTTCGTCCGCCAGCATCCGCTCGAACTGCTTGATGCGCTCGATCTCGGCATCGAGTTCGGCCTGGTTGCTGAGGCCCTGGACCCGGTTGACGATGGGCTCGGTGTACCACGAGCCGAAGAACACCCCGATACGACCCTTGCGCGGCAGCTCCAGCCAGTAGCGCCACATGCGCGGCCGCTGGACTTCCTCGATGTTGGCGGCTTCGAAGGCGACGGTACGGATATGGCGCGGGTCCATCCATTCGTTGAGGGCGTTGACGGTCTCCCCCTTGCCTGCGCCGTCGACCCCGCCAATCAGGACGATGACCGGAAAAGTGCCCGCCTCGTGCAGCGCCCACTGGGCTTCCAGCAGGGCTTCCCGCAGGGCCGGTTCTTCCTTCGCGTAGCTTGCCTTGTCGAGTTTGTGACCAACTTCTGCGCCTTCAAACATGGGCTTGCTTCCTGGCGGCCGGGCGCGGCAGGCGCAGGGCCGCGAAATTCCGCATTCCTACAGCAGTTCTTCCGCCAGCAGGCGCAGAGCCGCCGATGAATTGACCGTGAACACCAGGGTGCCGACCTCGCCGCGCTTCACCGCCTCGCGCCACGGCCCGAGGTGCTCGCGGATACGGGCTGCAGATCCCACCAGCGAGCACTCGTCCACCAGGGTATCGGGCACCTTGGCGATGGCCTCGTCCTTCTTGCCGGACAGGTACAGCGTCTGGATTTCGGCAGCGGCGGCAGCGTAGCCGAGGCGGCAGGCGTAGTCGTTGTAGAAGTTCTTGCCGCGGGCGCCCATGCCGCCGATGTACAGCGCGAGGAACTCCTTGATGTGCTTGCGGCAGGCGTCGAGGTCGTCGCCCAGCGCGACGCGCACGAATGGCGCCACGTCGAACTCAGCCCAGGTGCGGCCGGTCCCGGACTTGGCGAAACCCGCCTCCAGCGGCCCGCGCAGCAGGTCGAAACGTTCCGGGTTCATCCACACCGGGAACACGCCGTCGCCGACTTCACCAGCCATGGTGAGCCCGTTGGTCGAGATGGCGGCCGTGTAGATGGGCAGCTTGGCGTTGCCGTGCAGGATGCTCTTGAGCGGCTTGCCGAGGCCCGTCGAACCTTCACCGTGAAAGGGGATCTGGTAGTGCTCGCCCTGGTGGGTCACCGGGGCTTCGCGGGCCAGGATCTGGCGCACGATGGCCACGTATTCCTTGAGCCGCGTGAGCGGCTTGCCGAAGCGCTCGCCGTGCCAACCTTCCACCACTTGCGGACCGGAGGGTCCGAGGCCCAGCACGAAGCGCCCGCCCGAAAGGTGATCGAGGGTCATCGCCGTCATTGCAGTGCAGGAAGGCGTCCGCCCGGCGAGCTGCATGATGGCCGTGCCGGCCTTGATGCGCTTGGTGTTGGCCAGCACCCAGGCGGCCGGAGTCACGGCGTCGGAGCCATAGGCCTCGGCCGTCCACACCGAGTCATAACCCAGGTGGTCCGCCTCTTGTACGAGCTCAAGCGGCATTTTGTAATGGGAGCCGGAGTAGCCGAGCATCAGGCCAAGTCGCATGGCAATCACCTTGGGTGGAAAGGCCTAGTCTTACCGATCGGTCAAGACTCTGGCCAGCCGGTACGCGCAAGCAGCGGCTGATTCAGGCAGGTTTCCCAGCAATGGTCACAAACTTTCGGTAGGGTCCGACCATGCTGCGAGCCCGCGCCCTTGCCCCGTCAACGTCGAGCGTCCTCGGCCTCGTGCTTGCACTGGCGGCGTTGCAGGGACAGGCCGACGCGCTGGACGATATTGGCTTCCGGGCGCTGCAGGCCCAGGTGGGTGCCCCCCTCTCCAAGGGCCTGCACGTCACGCTCAACCAGGTCGAGGCCAGCACTGGCACCGACCCCAATTCCCCGATTTATCGCCCAGATCCGGCGAACACCGCCTTCGTCGGCCTTGACTTCGTTGATCGTACTGCGGGTCCCAACCCAGCGTTCTCGGGGCATGCCACGGGCGTCGCCGTCACGCTTGCCGGCGATGCCTTCATGACCCCCGACGTTCCAACCATCAACAGCTACGACGCAAACCAATGGATCAACGCCGTACTCTTCAGCAACGGCGCCAACTTCGCCCGGCCGGCGCCTGGCACCGGGACGCTTGCCAACCACAGCTGGGTTGGCGCGATCCCCGCCAACCAGGCGAAAGACGTCCTCGGCCGCATCGACTGGCTGGTGGACCAGCAGGATTTCATCCAGGTCGTGGGCGCCCTGCGCACCAGCAGCAATTTGTTCGCCTACGCCTTCAACGTGATCGCGGTCGGCGCGACGGCCACCCCGGTTGCGGCGACGACCAGCGTCATCAATGACTTCTATACCGCTGGCCGCAGCCTCGTGCACCTGACTGCCCCGTGGCCCAACGTCAGCGGCGCGGTGCCGCTGGTCACGTCCGCCGTGGCCCTGCTGGAAGACAGCGCCCCTGGCTTCAGCCTGCCGCCTGAACTCGTGAAGGCGCTGCTGATGGCCGGTGCGGAGCGCCAGACCCGGAACACCACTGCCAGCACTGTCACGGGCTATACCCCGGACACCCGCAACGGCCTCGACCACCGTTACGGCGCGGGCCAGTTGAACGTGCTGAACAGCTACAACCTTTACCAGGCCGGCGAGAAAAAAAGCATCGAGGACGGCGGCGGGATGGCGGCGCCCAAGGGCTGGCACTACGACAGCGCCTTCGGCGGCACGGACGGCAGCAATCGCACGGCCAACTATCCCCTCGGCAAGCTCGAGTCCACTGGCCGCCTGATGGTGTCCCTGGTGTGGCATCCGAACATCGCGGATACCGAGGGCGTATTCGCCCCCACGCGCACGCTCAACAACCTCGACCTCGCGCTCATCGATACCACCAGCGGCGCCAGTACGGTGGTCGCGAGTTCGAACAGCACCTTCGACAACACGGAAAACCTCTGGGTGGAAGTGACACAAGGGCGCAGTTACACGCTGCGCGTCACCACTGCCGATGCGGCCAACTTCAGCCGCGACTACGCCATCGCGTGGCGGCTTGAAGGCGACCGCGATGGCGATGGCCTGCCCGATCGCTTCGAGACCGGCGCCTGTCCGAGCGCGTACGACGCCGACTCCGACGACGATGGCCTGGCCGATGGCGCCGAGGACGCCGACGGCAATGGCCAGGTGAACGGTGGCGAAACCAATCCCTGCAACGCCGACTCGGACAGCGATGGGTTGCTCGACGGCACGGAGAAAGGCGTTGCGGTGGGAGTCCCTGATCCGGATGGCAATGGCCCGCTGCTCGGGACGGATACCAGCTCGTTCGTGCCAGATGCCGATCCGTCCACCCAGACCAACCCGGTCGCTGCCGACACTGACGGTGACGGCGCCCCCGATGGGGGGGAGGATCCCAACTACAACGGCGCCCGGGATCCTGGCGAATCGAACCCGCTCGATCCAGCTTCGCTGCCGGTCCTCCACGCTTCGCGCAAGGTACCAATGCCCTATGGCGCGCAGATTGGCCTTGGGGCGCTGCTGGTGGGGCGCGGCGTCATGCTCCGCAAGGGTCGCGACCGCGCCTGATCAGGGGATTCCTAGCTGCGCCTGCAGCGCATCCGCCACTGGTCGGAGCGCAATGTCGTCGATGGTCGTTCCGCCCACGTCCTCCGCTACCAGCGCAAGGACCCGCGCCGTCGCGGGCCGGAATTTCTCGGCCTTGCGCCGTGTAATCGCGAGGCTCACCAGCGGGACGCCACCCGCCGCCAACAGGTGGCCCGGGCCTGCATCGCTGGCGACCGCGGCGGACAGGTGGTGCGCCAGCGCAATGGTGAGGCGCGGCGCCTTGTCGGCCGACAGGCCATGGGGGGCCTGCAGAGGGAGCAGTGCCCCCGGGCAGACTTCGGCGATCCGGGGCAGGTAGTCGAGTTCCTGCGGTCCGATGATGAACACTGGCACCCTGTTGTTCGCTTCAAGTTGCGTCGCCAGCGCCAGGTAGCGGGCCAGCGGCCAGCGCCGCTCCGCGCCGCCCGCGCCGGGCGCCAGGCCCACGTAAACGGGGCCTGGCGGCAGCAGATGCCTGGCGGCGGCCAGGAGTTCGTCGTCCACCAACGCCACGCTTGCAGGGTCCAGCGTTTCTTCGGTGGCCAGGCTCAGCAGCACCTGCAACTGGGCTGCCATGGCCGCAGGCCAGTGTGGGGCGCGCACAGCAGAAAACCTGAACCCGGCGGCGGCGCTGATCAGTCGCCGAGCCGCTGGCCGCAGTGCGAGGGTGCGCCGAACGTTGAGCTGGGTGTCGATGACGAGATCAAAGCGTCGCCCGGCGAACGGTCGGGCCCACGGCAGTAGCTCGCCTACCGTAGCGCCCACCGGCCCCGTGAGCAGCAGTTCGTCGATCAAGGGCGCAACGACCGGCGCAAGCCAGCCACCGTAGACGCTCTGCCCCGCCGCGGCGCACCACGTCAAACGTGCCGCAGGAAAGGCCCGACGCACGCCGGCCAGGAAGGGCAGCTTGATGAGGCCGTCCCCCGTGCGTTCCTCGGTGCTGTAGATGAGCACGCTACGCACTTCGGAAGGCGACCTGCGCCCGGGGGCGAGCACGTGTTTCAGCCTGCCACCGGGTACTGGCGGAGGGCGTCGGCAAGCAGGGTGCGCACCGCCTGCCGTAGCTCGGCAGGTTCGATGACTTCGCAGTCGGGGCCGTGCTTCAGCACGTCCATGAGGAGTTCAGTGGGATTGCCATAGGGCACCCGCAGTTCATAGCGACCGTCGGGTCGCCAGCACGCCACCTGCGCCGGATGCCATTGCTCGTCGGCCACCCAGCGGGCGCGGGTCGGGCTGAAGCAGAGCACGGCGATTGCGTCGGGGACGCCGGAAAAAATGCCGTAGCCGCTGGCCATCACCGCATCGAGGGCGGTGTCCGGCAGGTCGAGGGCCGGCTCCTCCAGCAGCAGGAGCTGCTGGATCCGGTCCACCGAAAACACGCGCAGCGCGGCCTTGGCGTGATCCCAGCCATCCAAGTACCAGTTGTCGCGGTAGCGCACGAGCCGCTGCGGCGAAATGACGCGCCGGGTGACTTCACAACTGCCGCGCGCCGCATACGTGAGGTCAAGCCGCTGGCGTCGGGTCAGGGCGGCGCCCAGTGGACCGAACAGTTCAGGGGCAGGCACCCTGCGTGAAATCCCGAGGATACGAACCCGCGGCGCCAACTCGCCGCGCCCGCCGTGCTTGCCCTTCAGGAGCTGCTCCAGCTTCTGGCGAAACGGCTCGATCTCCTTGCCCAGCAGGCCTGGCTGGATACTGTCGAGCAGTTGCTGGCAGGCCAGCAGCGCGAAGGTTTCATCAGCGTTGAACCACAGCCCCGGCAGTTCGAACTGTGGCTCTCCCGCGGACGCCTCGTAGCGATAACCGCCACGCTCGCGATCAACGACGATAGGCGCGTGGAAGTATTCGCGCATGTCGTGGAGGACCCGGTTCACCGTCGCTCGCGAGCACTCCAGGAGTGCTTCGAGTCGCGCGTGCGACACGCCCACCCGCGCGCCCTGCAGCTGTCTATGGACGAGGTAGATGCGATCAAATCGGTCCATGCGCCCTGCCCTGCATTCCGCTCCCAACGCCACCGCCAAGCGCCTGCCGCATGCCCCGGGGGGAACGCGGCAGGCACGCCCCGGGCTTACCGCTCAGCGGGCCTCGTCGAGGATTTCGCCGAACCGCTCGACGACTTCCAGGCACTCCTCGCGACCCGGGTAGTAATGGCCTTCATTGACCGGGTTGCGGGTCCGGATGCAGACCCAGTCGGGATTGATGTGCTCACGGATTTCACCAAGCCGGTCGAGCCATTTCTGCTTGTTGCCGATGCACAGGAACATGGCTTCGACCGCTTCCAGCATGTTGGCTGGCGTCGCATCGGGCGACAGGCCCTTCTCGGCGTAGAAGCTCCATTCGCGCACCCAGCGGTGGCCGTGCTTCTCGCGGAGATCCGGCTCGTCGCCAATCCAGCCTTCGAAACCCATGGTGAACTTCCAGTCCTTCTTGCCCAGCTTGTCGGCCTTCTCGCGCATCGCCTCCACCTGCGGCTTGAGGGTCTTGACGTCCGGCGGGAACCACAGGCACCAGCCGTCCCAGCGGAGCGCGCGTTCGAGCGCCTTGTCGGCGAAGGCGCCAATCCATACCGGGGGCCGTGGCTGCTGGTAGGGCTTGGGCGTCATCTTCACGCCTTCGAAGTTGAAGAACTCGCCGTTGTAATCGAACGTTTCCTGCGTCCAGCAGGCCTCGATGATTTCCATCGCTTCCTCGAAGCGCTTGCCGCGCTTTGCGTAGGGCACCCCGAAGCAGCGGAAATAATCCTCGTGGTAGCCCACCCCCGCGCCAAACGTGAGGCGTCCGCGGGACAGGCAGTCGATCTGCGCAAGTTGCTCGGCGAGGTGCACCGGATGGTGGAAGGTAGGCTGGATGACCGTGCAGGCCAGTTCGACACGGGTCGTGCGAGCCGCAAGTGCAGCAAGCTGGGTAATGGTGTTGGGCCACCAGGTTTCAGGACGCTGGTGGCGTTCGGGAACCCAAAGTCCGTCGAAGCCGACGCGCTCGGCGATTTCGGCTTCCTGGATGCAGTGATGCATGGCATCCGCGACCTCGGGGCCGGTCGGCAGCGTGGTCTGGTCATACGGACCGAAATGGGTGTCCGGCATGTAGGCAATTTTCACTTGTGGCTTCCTCGGCTTGTATTTGCAGGGCCCATCGCAGGGATGATCCGGATCGGGCGTGACTTTCTGGTTGAACGCTGGCGCGGCGTCATCCTAGCCAGCGCGCCTTACCGCCACAAGAAACGCAGCGGGGGCGTTGGAGTTTTATTCAGGGAAAATCAGCAGGCAGGCTGCTCATGAGGTAGTCGGCGGTCGCGCGCATGTGTGCCGCCAGCAGCACGCAGGCCTTATCGACATCCCGGGCGAGGGTGGCCTCCATCAGGGCTGCGTGTTCGTCCCGGATCCGGCGGAAGGGCGCACTGCGGAGGAGGGAAATCTGGCGGTACCGCCGTGATTGATCGTGCAGCAACTGGCGAAAGCGCTGGATCCAGCGCGAGGTGCAGGCACCCGCCAGTGCATCGTGGAAAACCTGGTTGGCGGCTTCCCATTGATCCAGCACTGCAGCGGCCTGGTCCTTCAGGCACGAGTCGATTTTGCCGAGGCGATAGTGGGCAGCAACGATCGCCAATTCCCAATCCTCGTCGCCTGCCGAGATGGCCTGGCGCAGGGCATCGCATTCGATGAGCACCCGGGCTTCCGTGAGTTCCGCCAGATCGTTGCGGGACGTTTCGGCCACCGTGTAGCCGCGATGGTCGATGCCGACGACGAAGGTATCGGAGGCCAGGCGCGACAACGCTTCGCGGATGGGGCTCTGGCCCGCGCCGTAGCGCGCCTGCAGGGCTTTGAGCTTGAGCGGCGCGCCAGGTTGCAAGCGACCAGTGACGATGTCGTCGCGCAGTCGCTGGTAGACGACCGCAGCCAGGGTGCCGTTGACCGGCAACTCGGCGGTGCTGGCGTGGTCGGTGGAATGCTCCGGCGTCCGGGCCGGGCGCGTGCGGGGACTGGTCATTGCGGGAAGTTTCTCCGTGTCCTGGTAATCCGGCGCCAGCCCCGGGGCCAAGATCCCCGCGCGTCCTTGACGATGGTTTTATCGAAAACGTACCATCTGCCGCACAGATTTTCGATAATTTTTCGTGCCGGGAATCCTCCCGCCACGTCACTCATAGAGTGGGAGAAACCCGAATGGCCGTTGTCAACGAACGCAAGCACGTCGTCCCGCCGCCCCCGGCCAAGCCCGGGCAGACGCTCCGCCAGCAGATCGGCGAACGCGACCGCCTTACGCAGGAGACCGGTCACTACTATGGCATCGACCAACTCTCCCTGCGCGACGCCGACCCCATCAAATACGAACGCTTCTATAACAAGCTCCATGCCGCCGTGCTCGCGGCGCGCGAATCGGCACGCTTCGTCGCGGCGAGCCCGGGCTCCCGCGAAATGGGTGAATGCCTGTGGGGCCTGACCACCCCGGAAGGTGACACCCTCGCGGTCTCGATGGGCTTCCTCTCGCACACCGCGATCTTCCCTGTCGCTATCCGCTACATGGCCGACAACGACTACGACGTCAACGACGGCATCGAGGATGGCGACGTCTACGCAGTTTCCGACGGCAAGACCGGTGGCGTGCCGCACCCGGGCGATTTCTACTCCTTCACCGCGATCTGCCACGAAGGCGAGGTTCTGGGCTGGGCAGTGGGGATCAACCACCTGATGGAAAACGGCGCGCCGGTGGCGGGATCGTGGGCCACCTTCTCGGTAGACACGTTCATGGACGGCCTCGTCTGCCCGCCCATGCGTACCGGTCGCAAGTTGAAGCAGGAATCCTGGTGGAAAGCGATCTGGGAGCGCCGCACCCGCGCGTCCACCATGAACATCCTCGACGACAAGATGCGCCTCGCTGGCTGCGCGATGATCAACAACGCCACGCATGCCCTGCTGGCCGAATTCGGTGCCGAGTACTACAAACGGGCGATTCGCGAGGTCATCGAAGAATCTCGCCGCATGATCCTAGACAACATGCGGGCGCTGATGGTGCCGGGCACCTACAACGGCTGCGCGTTCCGGCTGGTCAAGTACGAAGGCCTGCAGAACGTCTGGTCGCATGCCAACAAGAACACCCTCATCCATGTGCGCGCCAGCGTCGAGCCGAATGAAAAGGGCCTGATGCTCGATACCGAAGGTTCTTCGCGCTGGGGCTACCACTCCTACAACGCCACCCCGGGTGGCGCGGATGCCGCGGTGTTCCTTGGCATGATCAATTCCTTTGCGCACAACACGAAAGTAACGGCCGGCATCGAGCTTGCCGTGCAGCGCCACTATGCGCTCGGCAGCATCTACAACCCGGACTACGAGTTCACCAGCAACGCCAACCTGTGGGCGCAGACGGTCGCCTTGAACAGCATCGGATTCAACGCCGTGTCGCGCGCGGCGTTCTCCCGTGGCTACCTCGAGGAAGCCTTCACCATCGACGGCAACTGGGGTGCTTTCCAGGGCGCTGGCACCACCACGGATGGCACCAGTTACGGTTTCACCAATTTTGAATGGCTGGGCGGCACGGGGCGTGGCGCCTGGGCGTTCAAGGACGGCGAGCCCCTCGTGTGGGCGGCCTGGTCGCAGATTGCGACCATTGGCGATGCCGAAGAATTCGAAGCCTGCGTGCCGCCCCTGTTCTACCTCGGTCGCAAGCTGCTGCCCGGCTATTTCGGGTATGGCAAGTATCGCGGCGGTCCGGGTAACTCGGCCGTCCACTGGTGCGTGGATCCGGGTAAGCACGTCGCGCTCACCCGCCCCAACGGGGGTCTGTCCTGCACGACCTCGGTGGGCCTTGGCATGAGCGGGGCCTATCCGGGCCCGGGCTCCTTCATGATCTCGGCGCGCGGCACCAACCTGCCCGACCTCATCAAAGAAGGTGAGACCCCGCGCGATGCGCGCGAGCTGCTGGCCCAGATCGACAGCGGCCAACTCACCGTCGAGAACCTTGAAATCTGGAAGACAGACTGCCCGGAACTCGCACTCCACGACCACGATCTGTTCGTCGACGCTGCCGGCTCATCGGGTGGGTGGGGCGACCCCCTGGAGCGCAATCCGGCGCTGGTTACCCAGGATCTCGATGACGGTGTCGCCCCCGACTATGCCTTCGTCAGCCGGATGCACGGCGTGGTGGCGACTCAGAATGCCAATGGCGAGTGGACGCTGGATGCCGCAGCAACGACGGCAAAGCGTGCCGAACTGCGCCGGCAGCGGCTTGCCGAATCCATGCCGGCGGCGGAATGGTGGGCGCAGGAAAGAGCCAAGGTCCTGGCCAGGGACGTGGTGCCGGAGGTGCACGAGATGTATTCGCAGAGCATGAGTTTTGCCAAGTTCGACGGCGAATTCCGCCGCTTCTGGCAAGTACCCGCCAGCTTCAACTTCGATAAGGCCTGAGTCCATGCACAGCGAAAGCGCCATCAGCCGTGAACTTATCGCCCAACTCGTCGAGGGCACGATCGACGACGACAATGTCACCAGGCTGCAACGCCTGCCGCACAAAGATCAGGACCGCTTCCTGAATTACATCGCAGTGCTGCAGGGCCGCGTCTCCTGGCCGGACCAGATCCTGCTGCGCCTTGGCGACCGTCTGTACGTGGTGCGCAATAGCGCAAATCAGCGCGTGGTGAAATGCGATTGCGGGCATGAGTTCGGCGATTACCGCCAGAACTGGAAGCTCGGCTGCAAGCTGCGCGTGCGCCGCACGCTGGCCGAGATGATGGAAGTCTACGACCCGGCACCGGCGTGTCCGGAACCGGGCTGGCAGGAGGTGCGTGAATTCTTCTGCCCGGAATGCGCCACCCAGCATTCGGTGGAAGTGGTCGCGCCGGGCTATCCGGTGGTGTTCGAAATGCTGCCTGATCTCGACAAGTTCTACCGCGACTACCTTGGCAAACCCCTGCCGGATGAATCGCCCGGCTGGTATGCCGACCATACCGGCGAGCTCACCGGGCGCTGGGCCGCGAGCCACCCCGGCTAGGCTCCGGGCAGGAACGGACGCGGGGCTGCGCGCCCCCCGTCCCCGACGTCGTCCGCCATCACAGGTCAACAACACCAGGAACCCCCCATGTCCGAATCCCCAACCGCGACTGGCCCAGAGCGCCGGTTCATCCTTGCCTTCGACGCAGGCGGCACCATGACCGATGCGATCCTCGTCCAGCCCGACGGCAGCTTCACGGTCGGCAAGTCGATCAGCCGGCGCGAGGACGAAGCGCGCAGCTACCGGGAATCCGTCACGGATGCGGCGAACAACCTCGGTCTCACCGCCGAGGACGTGCACGCGCAGTGCGGTGCAGACATCTACTGCGGCACCGGCATGCTGAACACGGTGCTGACCGGCAACGGCCGCAAGGTCGGGCTGATGGTCACCCGCGGGTTCGAAGACATCACCGTCATGGAAGGCGGGCTGTCCTATCTTGGCCAGAGCCAGAACGAAACCCTCCACCAGCAGTTGCACAAACACACCCGCCCGCTGGTGCATCCGAAGAACGTGTTCGGCGTCAGCGAGCGCCTCGGTGGCGGCTGCTACCAGGGCAACATCCACCTGCCGCCGGGCGCCGAACTCATCCCGGTCAACGAGCGCCAGGTGGTCAAGGCCGTGAACGCCATGATTGATCGCGGCTGCGAAGTCATCGGCATCCTGTTCCTGTTCTCCTTCGTCGATCCGCGCCACGAACACCAGGCCAAGGCCATCGCCGAACGCGTGCTGAAGGAACGCGGCGTCTCCCTGCCGGTCGTCTGTTCGGCGGACGTCGCGCCGGTGTCCAAGGAAAACAACCGCATGAAGAGCCTCCTCTTCCAGTGCTTCGCCGCCGAACTCGTGCGCGATTCGCTGATGGCGGTCGAGACCCAGGCCAAATCCTACGGCTACCAGGGCCGGCTCCTCACCCTGCTGGCCTATGGCGGCGCGGTGAACATGGAGTACGAACGCCTCTACGAAACGATGATCTCAGGCCCCATCGGAGGCCTCATCGGCGCGCAGTTCATCGGGGAGAAACTGGGCATTTCGAACATCGTCACCGCCGACATGGGTGGCACCAGTTTCGACGTCGGCCTGATCGTTGAAGGTCGCCTCACCATCACCAAGAGTGCCGACATCGCCGGCCATCGCCTTGCGTTGCAGATGGTGGAGCTTGATTCGGTCGGCAGCGGCGCCGGCTCGGTCGTGTGGGTCGACGAATACAAGCGACTGCACGTGGGCCCCGACAGTGCAGGTGCGAAGGTCGGCGTATGCCTCAACTTCGATCGCCTGACGGTCACGGACATCAACGTCGTGATGGGCTACGTGGACCCGGATTACTTCCTCGGCGGCCAGGTGAAACTCGATCGCGAAGCCGCGATGAAGGCACTGGAAGAGGCCGTGGCGAAGCCCCTCGGCCTGTCCGTATACGAAGCGGGCGCTGGCGTGCTCGACATCGTGAACACGCAGATGAACGACCTGTTGCGCACGATGATTGCCGCCAAGGGCTACGACACGCACGACTTCACGCTGCTCTACTACGGCGGCGCCGGCCCGGTGCACATGTACGGCTATGCCGAAGGCATTGAATTCGCCGACGTCATCACCATGCCCTGGGCAGCAGGTTTCTCGGCCTTCGGTGCCGCCTGCGCGGAATACATGCACCGCTACAGCCGCGGCTTGCGCACCCTGGTCCCCAACAGCATGGACGACGCCGAACGTACTGCGGTGGTGCACCAGATCCGCAATGCGTGGCGCGATCTGGAAGCCGATGCCCGCGAGGAAATGCGCAAGGAAGGCGTCGACCCGACGCGCGTCACCTTCCGCTATGGGGTGGCTGCGCGTTACATCGGACAGCTGGAAAGTTTCGACACTGCGCTGGACTCTGGCGAGATGGAATCCCCGGCGGATCTGCAGCGCCTGATCGACGCCTTTGAAGTGATGTACACCAAGGTCTATCCCGCTGGCGCGCGCTTCCCGGATGCCGGCTATTCCCTCACCGCGGTCCACCTCGAGGCGATTGCACCCAAACCGCGGCCAGTACTCGCGGAGTATCCGCTGTCGCCACCTGAACCCGACGCCGAGGCCTACTGCGGCTCGCGCGAGGTCTACCACGCCAACCAGTGGAGGACCTTCAAGGTCTACGAGATGGCCGCGCTCAAGGCGGGTAACGTGGTCCAAGGTCCGGCGATCATCCGCGATCCGATGACGACCGTCGTGATCCCGCCGTCCCGCAGCATGAGCTTCGACAAATACCGGATCCTCCACTACAAATGAAACTCGCAAGCTATTCGCGCCAGGGAGGTGCCGCCCGCCTTGGCCGCGTCGAAGGTGATCACCTGATCGATCTCTCGGCAAGCGGCCTGCCAGGCGACCTCGTGGCGCTGCTGGCGGCAGGACCGGACGCGATGCACCGCGCCCGCAGCGCGGTCGGCGAGGCCATCCCGCTGGCCGCGCTCACGCTGCTGGCGCCGGTGGCGCGCCCACCCAAGATCCTCGCCATCGGCCTCAACTATGCCGATCACATCGCCGAGACCGGGCTCGCCACGCCCACCTTTCCGATGTTCTTCAACAAGCAGTCGACGGCGGCCAATGGCCCCTACGCCCTCATCCACATGCCGAAGGTCTCGGACAAGCTCGACTACGAAGGCGAACTGGGCTTCGTGATTGGCCGTCGCTGCCGCCACGTGCCGCGGGAGCGCGCCCACGAAGTCGTGGCCGGCTATGTCGTGTGCAACGACGTGTCGGTGCGCGACTGGCAGATGGCCGCGCAGACCTTCACGCTTGGAAAGTCCTTCGACACCCACGCGCCGTTCGGCCCCTGGCTGGTGACCCCGGACGACGTGGGTGACCCGCACGCCCTCTCGCTCAAGACCTGGGTCAACGGCGAACTGCGGCAGGACTCCAGCACGCAGCACCTTGTGTTCGATTGCTGGGAGCAAATCGCCACGCTCACCAAGGCGTTTACGCTCGAGCCGGGCGATCTCATCCTCACCGGCACGCCAAGTGGTGTCGGCATTGGCTTCAAGCCGCACAAGTACCTTAAAGTCGGCGACCGCGTGAAAATCGAAATCGAGAAACTGGGCTACATCGAAAACGAAGTCATCGCGGAACCCGACGACACCGTCCTCCTGTAGACCACGACACCCCGGGAACCCCCCATGCAGGCTTGGCAATTTGATCATTACGGCCACTACAGCGAAAGCCTGCATTGGGTGGAAAGACCGACGCCGATCCCGGGCGCGGGCGAGGCACTGGTGCGAACCCGTGCCGTTTCGCTCAACTTCCCCGACCTCCTCATCATCCAGGGTCAATACCAACACAAAGCTCCGCTGCCGGCAGTGCCTGGTGTTGAAGGCGTCGGCGTGGTCGAGGCCGTCGGTCCCGGGAGCAAGTTCAAGGTCGGCGATCGCGCGGTGGGCTTCTGCCATTCGGGCGGCACCCTGGCCGACGCGTTCATCGTGCACAACACCTCGGCCTGGACCGTACCGCCGCACGTCGCCGACGAGCAGGCTGCCGCGCTGTCGGTCACTTACGGGACCTCGTATTTCGGACTGCACCATCGAGCCCACCTCCAGGCCGGTGAAACCCTGCTGGTGCTGGGCGCAGCCGGGGGCGTCGGCCTTGCCGCCATCCAGCTGGGCAAGCTGATCGGCGCGACGGTCATCGCTTGCGCAGGCGACTCGGCCAAGCTCGAGATCTGCCGCATGAACGGCGCCGACCACCTCGTGAACTACAAGGACGAGGACCTGATCGAGCGGGTCAAGGAACTCACCGGAGGCGAAGGCGCCAACGTGATCTACGACCCCGTCGGCGGGGATTTCTTCGACAAGGTAAAGCGCTGCGTGGCCTGGGACGGCCGCATCGTGATCATCGGCTTCGCGGCGGGCCGCATCCCGAGCATCGAGTGCAACCGCATCCTGCTGAAAAACATGGCCGTGGTGGGCCTGGCCTGGGGCCAGTACCTCGACCGCGGCTCACGTCTGCCTGAAGAAGCCCAGTTCCGCTTCTACGACATGCTGGCGCGACGGCAGATCGATCCTGTGATCTACCGCACCCTCCCCTTCGCGGAAACGAAGGAAGGCCTGCGCCTCATCGAAAGCCGCGAGGTTTACGGCAAGGTCGTGATTACGCGCTAGCAGCGCTGGTCGACGGCACGGCGCCGCAGGTCTTTTCCACCACCACCAGCACAGGCCGGGCGAACCCATCGGGTCCCGCGCCCGGGATCTTCCAGATGGACCGACCGACACACACGCCGCGCGATCCGGACTATGCGGACCGCTGCCTGCTGAGCTTCAACAACCAGCCCGCGATGACCCGCCTGTTAGGCGCGAAGATGATCAGCATCGGCCCGGGCAGGTGCGAAATCCACCTTCCCCTGAGACCCGAATTCCTGCAGCAGATGGGGAACGCGCACGGCGGAATAGTCGGCGCGCTGGCTGACAGCGCAGCCGGGTATGCCGCGCTTTCCCTGATGGCCGTCGGGCTCGAGGTGGTCACGGTCGAGTACAAAATCAACTTCCTTGCCCCGGCCATTGGTGAGTATCTTGTCGGCCGTGGCACGGTCGTTCGACCCGGTCGTACCCTGCATGTGTGTACTGCGGAGATATTTGCCGTCTCCCGGGGTGAAGAAAAACCCGTCGCCTACATGACCACCACCATGCTGGCGGTGCCGGATCAAAAAAACTGAGACAGAGGGGACATCAGCATGATCAACAACGACTTCTACAGCCAGGCCATCAATGGCCCTTACCAGCAATTCTCGCTAGGCAACTTCACGCTGGAAGACGGCGGCACCCTGCGCGACTGCCAGCTGGCCTATGCCACGCATGGCAAGCTGAACAAAAAGAAGGACAACGCCATCCTTATTCCGTCGTGGTTCTCGGGCACGAGCAAGATCTTCGAACTTGCGTATATCGGCAGCGGCCGCGCGCTCGATCCGGACAAGTATTTCATCGTCTGTTGCAACCAGTTGGGCAACGGCCTGTCGAGTTCGCCGCACAACACCCCGGGCACCAGCGGCATGGGTACCTTCCCCAAGATCCGCATCGGCGACGACGTCCGCGCCCAGCACAAGCTGGTGACGGAACTCTTCGGCATCGAACACCTTGCACTGGTGGTTGGCGGTTCGATGGGCGCACAGCAAACCTACGAATGGGCCGTACGTTATCCCTCGATGGTCAAGCGCGCCGCGCCCATCTGCGGCTTCGCGAAGAACACCGACCATGACTTCCTCTACACCCAGACCCTGATGGACGCCATCACCAGCGATCCGGCCTACAACGGCGGCTTCTACGCCTCCAACGACGACGTCCGCGAAGGTCTGCGTCGCCACAGCCGGCTGTGGGCGGTGATGGGTTTCAGCAGCGAGTTCTACACCCAGGAGATCTGGCGCGGCCTTGGCTTTTCCTCGGTAGACGATTTCCTGGTCAACTTCCTCGACGCCTACTTCCTGCCGCTCGATCCCAATTCCCTGCTGGCCCAGGCGTGGAAGTGGCAGCGCGGCGACGTCAGCCGCCACACGGGCGGAGATCTCAGGAAGGCGCTTGCCCGCATCACCGCCAAGACCTTCGTGATGCCGATCGACGAAGACATGTTCTTCCCGCCGCGCGACTGCAAGGTGGAGCAGAAACTGATCAAAGGCAGCGAACTCCGCGTGCTGAAGTCGGCCTGCGGCCACCTGGTGGTGGTTGGCATCGACCCCGGCTTCCTCGCCCAGGTCGACGCCAACCTGAAGGAACTCCTCGCCATCGACGCCTGAAAATCCCTCAATCCGCGAGCACTATGCTGGCGCTCGCACTGCCAAGGAGACAGCCCGTGATCAAACTCGTTTACTGCCTGCGCAAGCGTGTCGACGTACCCGCGGAAGAATTCCACCGCTACTGGCTTCAATCCCATGGCCCACTGGTGCGCGGCTTCGCAGACGCCATCGGCGCGAAGAAATACATCCAGAGCCACACCGTCCTGCCGGCGCTCAATCAGGCGTTCCTGGAATCACGCGATCTCGCACCGGCCTACGACGGCATCACCGAAGTGTGGTGGGACGATGCCGCGGCCCTTGAAGCCGGCATGGGCACGGAAGCCGGCCAGGAGGCCCATCGTCGCCTCAAGGAAGACGAGGCCAAGTTCATCGACTTCAAGCAGTCACGAGTCTTCATGACCGAGGAACACACTATTTTCGACCTGCGCTGAGCAGGCGCTCGATCGCTGCCCGCCGGGAAACGCCGTGGCTGCCACTGCAGCGGCAGGCATGGTAGAAGGCAGGCTTGGCCGACGACGAACTCGGCAGGCCACAGCCCTGCCGCGCAAGATTGGACCCTGAACGGAGCTCATCCATGACGACCCAGAACGCCCCCACCCAGCCCCATGTCCACGGCCCGGGCTGCGATCATGACCATGGTCACCACCAACACGGCCAGGCACCCACCCGCAACCCGCTGCGCGAAGTCGGCCGCAACGATCCCTGTCCCTGCGGCAGCGGTACCAAGTTCAAGAAATGCCACGGCTTGAAGTCCTGAGTTCGACGGAGTCCCGTCATGCTGCACCGCTTCGCCATCGGCGAGATTGAAGTCACCCGCATCGTCGAGTTGGAGGAGCCTTTCCTCGCGCCCGACAAGATGTTCGCCGAGGCAACGCCGGAAGCCATTGCCCCCCACCTTGGCTGGCTCTTGCCGGACGCCCTGTGTCCGACCACCGGACGACTTATCCTCCCCATCCAGACCTACGTTATCCGCACACCGCAGCACGTCGCGCTGGTGGATACCTGCATCGGCAACCACAAGAGCCCTGCCGGGTTCAAACGCTGGGCAGGTCGGACCGACGATCACTGGTTGCGGCAACTTGCCGCCGCCGGCGTGGCGCCAGAGGACGTCGATTACGTCTTCTGCACCCACCTTCACCTCGACCATTGTGGCTGGAACACGCGGCTCGTCGATGGCCGTTGGGTACCCACCTTCCCGAACGCACGCTACCTGCTCGCCAGCGAAGAATTTGCGTATGCAGAACGTCGGGCGCGGGAAAAGAACGACCCGGTATTCAGCGAAAACGTGCTGCCCGTGATGGAAGCCGGATGTGGTCAACTCGTTGCCGCCGACTTTGCGCTGGACGACCACCTGTATTTCGAATCAACCCCTGGTCACACCCCCGGGCACATCTCGGTGCACCTCCAGTCGGCAGGGCGACATGGCGTCGTGACGGGCGACCTCATCCACAGCCCACTGCAGTGCCCGCACCCCGAATGGAATTTCCTGTACGACGAAATCCCCGCGCTGGCGCGCCAGACGCGGCGCAGTTTCCTCGAACGCCATGCCGAGGCAGGCACCCTGGTGCTGGCCTCGCATTTCCCGTCGCCCTCGATCGGCCACTTCGTGCCGAGCGGCGACGCTTTCCGGTATCGCTACGCAAAAACCTGAGGTCCGCGCAGGTGCCGTCACCTGCTGGCCACGGCCTGCCCGGCAGGCCTGAATGCAAGCCTGAAACCGGTCCTGATCTATCCCCTGGAGCGGGGAAAAAAAAACTAGCGCAATTGTCAAGTTCAGTTATCATTCCTCCACATTCCAGCTAGACGATGCCAGCTTGACCGACCGCCCGCCGACCGCCCGCTTTCGCCTCACACGGTCCAATGCTCCGCGCTTCACCTGCTTTTTGAATTCCACAGACTTGTGCTGCCTTGCGGCACATCGGCAGCGGGAAATTTGTGCCGTCGGTTTCCCGTCGACGCAGGCTTGACGACGCACGTCAATCAGAGAGCAGATGATGAATATTTATGTTGGAAATCTGGCTTACGGCGTCACCGACGCCGACCTGTCGCAAGCCTTTGGTGCTTTCGGCGCGGTAGCCAATGCGTCCGTGATCAAGGACAAACTCTCGGGTCAGTCCAAAGGCTTCGGCTTCGTCGAGATGCCGAACAATGCCGAGGGCAACGAGGCTATCAAGAACCTGAATGAAAAGCCCCTCAAGGGCCGTAACATGCGGGTGAACGAGGCCAAGCCTCGCGAAGATCGCCCCGCGTCGGCCCGTCCGCCGCCGCCGCGGCGCACACCTTACTAAGGTAAGGCAAGCTAATTCGGACTCGCACCGGAGGATAATTCCCTCCGGTGCCCTCTTCCGCTGAACGGGCCAGATGGCGCCGGCCGGCGCGCTCCTATCCCAACCCGACTGCCGGTTGTTTCGCGCGGTGCCCCATGGCATCAACAGCGGCGCTTCGCCCCGTTCATTTTGCTAGAGTCCCCGCCATGCAGACGGCCCGTAATCTATTCAGCTATCGCAAACACTGGGCAGCTCGCCTGGGGCCTGCGCCGTTCCTGCCCACGAGCGCCGCGGAACTGCACGATCTTGGCTGGGACGCCTGTGACGTCATCGTCGTGACGGGCGACGCCTACGTGGACCACCCGAGCTTTGGCATGGCCATCGTCGGGCGCTTGCTCGAAGCGCAGGGTTTTCGGGTCGGCATCATTGCCCAGCCGGACTGGCAGAGCCCCGAGCCGTTCATGGCGCTTGGTCGACCACGACTCTTCTTCGGCGTGACCGCCGGCAACATGGATTCGATGGTCAATCGCTATACCTCCGATCGCCGCCTGCGCAGCGACGACGCCTACACGCCTGGCGGACTCGGCGGCATGCGGCCCGATCGCTCCGTCATCGTCTACGCACAGCGGGTTCGCGAAGCTTATGCGGACGTCCCCATCGTGGTGGGCGGCATCGAAGCCAGCCTTCGCCGCATCGCACACTTTGATTACTGGTCGGAGAAGGTCCGCCGTTCGGTGCTGCTCGACGCTCGCGCCGATCTCCTGGTTTATGGCAACGGGGAACGCCAGATCGTCGACATCGCGCACCGTCTCGCCGCTGGCGAGCCCATGACCGGGATCACCGACCTCCGCGGCACCGCCTTCGTGCGGCGGATGCCGAGCGGCGACTGGCTCGAAATCGACTCCACCAGCCTCGACACGCCAGGCGAACTCAATCCGCCGCAGGATCCCTACGCCATGGAACCCGCCGCAAGCAAGGCTTCGAGCGGAGAAACCCGGATCTCCGTGGACGCACTCCGCGCGGCACGCGTGCTGCGCAGGGCCAATCGGGACCACTCGGTCATCCGGCTGCCGTCGTATGACGCAGTCCGGGACGATCCGGTGCTCTACGCCCACGCCTCGAGAATCCTCCACCTCGAGGCCAATCCCGGCAACGCGCGAGCACTCGTGCAGGCCCATGGGGACGTCGACGTGTGGCTCAATCCGCCACCCATTCCGCTCAGCACCGACGAACTCGACAAGGTGTATGAACTCAACTACCAGCGCGTGCCGCATCCAAGCTACGGCGCGGCCAAGCTGCCCGCCTACGAGATGATTCGCTTCTCCATCGCGATCCAGCGGGGATGCTTTGGCGGCTGCACGTTCTGTTCGATCACCGAACACGAAGGCCGCATCATCCAGAGTCGCTCGGAAGATTCGGTCATCCGCGAAATCGAAACCGTGCGTGATCGGGTACCGGGCTTCACCGGCGTCATTTCAGACCTCGGCGGACCCACGGCCAATATGTACCGCCTGGCCTGCAAGAGTCCTGAAATCGAATCCGCCTGTCGCAAGCCGTCCTGCGTGTTTCCTGGCATCTGCCCCAACCTCGACACCAACCATGCGCCGCTCATCAAGCTTTATCGCCGCGCGCGGGCGCTGCCCGGCATCAAGAAGGTCCTGATTGCCTCCGGCGTTCGCTACGACCTGGCCATCGAATCGCCCGAATACGTGAAGGAGCTCGCGACCCACCATGTGGGCGGCTACCTCAAGATCGCACCCGAGGCGATTGGTGACGGCCCGCTGTCCAAGATGATGAAGCCCGGCGTTGGCACCTATTACCGGTTCCGCCAGTTGTTCGACAAATACTCGCAGGCGGCCGGCAAGGAGCAATACCTCATTCCCTACTTCATCGCGGCCCATCCGGGCACTACCGATGACGACATGCTCGAGCTCGCCCTGTGGCTGAAGCAGAACGGCTACCATGCCGATCAGGTCCAGGCCTTCCTGCCGTCACCGATGGCCACGGCGACCGCCATGTACCACTCCGGCAAGAACCCGCTCCGTCGCGTGGGTCGCAATACCGAAAACGTCCATGTCCCCAAGGGACTGCGCGTCCGACGCCTGCACAAGGCCTTCCTGCGCTACCACGACGCCAACAACTGGCCGATGCTCCGGGCGGCGCTGCAGCGCATGGGGCGCAGCGACCTGATTGGCAATGGTGCGAACCAGCTCATTCCCGCATGGCAGCCGGTTGGCACCGGCCTGACGCCGGAAGGTCGGCGGCGCGAGACGCAGCCCATTTTGACCCAGCACACCGGCTTGCCCCCCGCAGGCAAGCCGCAAGCCGACGCACGCCGCTCGCCGAAAAGCGCGACGCCGCGAGGCCACGGCCGCCACCCAACGCCACGGAACCGCCCCTGAAGGGGGGGCTTTCGTCCTTCACCGACACCCGTCTACGCAGCGCAACAGGAGACACGCATGAAACTCGAAGTGGGTTACGCCGAACTGGTCCGGCGCGCCGAAGCAGAAATCGAAACCCTCACACCCGCCGAGGCCCTCCGCCAGCAGCAGGACGGGAACGCCGTAATCATCGACCTGCGTGACATCCGTGAACTCCAGCGCGAGGGCCGCATTCCGGGTTCGGTCAACGTGCCGCGAGGCATGCTCGAGTTCTGGGTCGATCCTGAAAGTCCCTACCACAAGGAAATCTTCGCGAGTGGTCGCCCGTTGGTTTTTCACTGCAGCAAAGGATGGCGTTCAGCGCTCTCCACCCAAACCGTGAAGCACATGGGATTGCCCCAGGTTTCGCACATTGGCGGCGGCTATGAAGCCTGGAAGGAAGCCGGACTACCCACCGAAGCGCTGCCCGCAAGGTAATAAGCGCTAAACGAGCTTGGGTAGATGCAATTCCGCGTTGTTAGATTCAAATTCACTTGCTACATTCAGACGCACAAGACTCCGGTAGCGGCAGCCGAACCCGGGGGATCGGCGCCGGGGGGAGGACACTCCGTTGTCCTTGTCCGCGCTACACGATCCGCTCTCGCCGCTTGTGCCATTAAGTGAGCGCAGATTGAAAATCGAGCAACCAATGGCACGGCAAGGAACGAGCGTTACATGAATATCTATGTTGGCAACCTGCCCTACACCACGACCGAAGATGAACTTCGGGCAATCTTTGAACGCTTTGGCGAAGTGAGTTCCGCCAAAGTCGTCATCGATCGTGAAACCAACCGCTCCAAGGGCTTCGGCTTCGTGGAAATGCCCGAAGACCACGATGGCGAAGAAGCCGTCAAGGCGCTCGACGGTTCCCCGATGAACGGCCGCCCGCTACGGGTTAACCCCGCCAAGCCCCGTGAAGGTGGTCCGGGCGGCGGCGGTGGCGGTGGCGGGTTCCGTCGCCCTGGCGGTGGCGGCGCGCGTCCGCCCCGCTAAGCCTCTCGCCTGACTCGATTCCCGGAACGCAGGCTCCACCCTGCGATTCCGGGAATCGCCGTTGACCCTGCCTTCCTCGATGCGGGCCGTAACCGCATCACTTTATCTTCTAAGCACAATTCGCCATGAATCGATTCGAAAGCGTCTTCGAAAAAGCCCTGTTCGCCACCCGCTGGCTATTGGCACCCATCTATTTCGGCCTTTCGCTGGCGGTCCTGGCGCTCGCAGTGAAGTTCTTCCAGGAACTCGGTCACGTACTGCTGCATGTCACGGACATGCCCGAGCCCGATCTCGTGCTGACCCTCCTCGCGCTGATCGACCTCACACTGGTGGCCAGCCTCCTCGTGATGGTGATGTTCAGTGGCTACGAAAATTTCGTGTCCCAGATCGAGGTTGACGTCGGCGTCCAGAAACTTGAGTGGCTCGGCAAGCTCGACGCCAGCACGCTCAAGCTCAAGGTGGCGACCTCCATCGTCGCCATTTCGTCCATCCATCTCCTGCGGGTGTTCGTGAAAATCGACGAGATCCCGAACGACAAAATCCTGTGGTACGTGCTGGTCCACCTCACGTTCGTGGTCTCCGCGCTGCTGATGGCGGTGATGGACCGCGTTGCCTTCGCCAGCCATCGGCACTGACATGGGCGCCACCACTACTCGCCCGCCACGCACCGCGGAAGAACAGGCTGCCCGCGTCTTCGCGTGGCGTCGCGGCTTCAACGCGTGCTGGCTTGTCGACCTCGGCATCAAGCTCGGCTTGTTCAAGGATCTTGCGGCCAATCCGGGCAGTACGGTGGAGGCTATCGCTGGGCGACTCGCCCTCCAGGTCCGCCATGTCGAGGTCTGGTGCAGGACGGCCTTCGCCCTTGAAATCCTGGACGTAGACGCCAACGAGGCTTACCGCCTCGCCCCCGGCATGGACCTCGTCCTGGCCAGCCCCAGCCACCCGCGTTACGTGGGCGGCTACGTGCAACTTGGCACCGACTACGCCACGGAAGACTTCCGCGCGCTCCGCGAGGCCTTCAAGTCCGGCGAGTCCGCGCCGTTCCAGGGCCGTGACGAACGCTTTTCGCATCACGTCGCCGAAGCCACCTTCGGCCTGCAATTCCTGTCCGCCCGCAAGCTGCTGCCCGAAATCGAGTTCGTCAAAGCCCGGCTCGACGCGGGCGGTGCACTTCTTGAAGTGGGGCCGGGCTCGGCCCGCCAGTTGCTGTTGCTAGCAGCCTGTCGGACTTGGGGCGTCGATAGCGAGAATCGGCCCCAGCCAGGACAGTTGGTGCCGGATTTGCAGGCCCATAGCCCGGCTATGGGGC
>JAYTTZ010000128.1:0-2115 GCA_043744805.1 Gammaproteobacteria bacterium | reverse complement strand
GAGGCGATCCAGGCGCGAACCCAGCCACGCCGATGCGTCTGGACTTATCGCACTGCACGGCGTTACGGTCGGGACCTCGAAGGGGGTCCCAACACAATGACGCCGGATATCGTCGAAGACTGGAGTGCGCGGACATCGCGCGAGCGCGAACGGGTTTCCCCACCTGCGGACTTCGCGCCATTGCCCGACATCCCGGCCGGTCGCTATACCGACGCGGGATTCTTCGAACTTGAACAGCGGCGCCTGTGGCGACGGACCTGGCTCTATGCGGGCCACGTCGATCAACTGCCGAAGGCCGGCAGCTATTTCCTGTGGGCGCACGGCAGCGCGCCCATCGTGGTAATGCGCGGCGACGACGGCAACATCTGCGCGTTCTACAACACCTGCCGCCACCGTGGCGCGCCGATCCTGCAGAAGGACGAGGGTGTCGCTGGCCCCTTGCTGGTGTGCGGCTACCACGGTTGGAGCTACGACCGCAGCGGCAGGCAGCGCGCAGTCACGGAAACGCGCGACTGGCCGCAACCCCCGTGCAAGCGCGACCTGGTCGCGGTGCGCTGCGAACTGTTCGCCAACTGGATTTTCCTCTGCGAGGACAAGGAAGGGGAGTCGTTGGATGACTTCCTGGCGCCGGTCTCGCGCTACCTGCAGCACCTGCCGCTTACCGATCTCCGTCTGGTCAACCGGCGTGCGATTCCCATCAAGTGCAACATCAAGGTGCTGGTCGAGAACTTCCTCGAGGCCTACCACTTCAAGCTACTGCACTCGCGCACCTCGGACCGCATCTTCGATAGCCAGGGCACCAGCATCCACCTCTGGCGCAACGGGCATTCCATGATGCTCTCGCCAAACCGGCGGGAGGGCTGGGTGGATCCGGGTACCGTGGGGATGCCGGAAATGGCCGAATCCACCCGTATCGAGCGGGAATTCAATCCGAGCTACAGCATCTTCCCTAATTTCATCATGCCCATCTCCCCAAGCGGCATCCCTGCCGTGCTGCTGTGGCCAAAAACACTGGGCACCTCGGTAATGGAAGTGCTTTGGTTCGCGCCCGATTGGGGTGGCGGCGAGCGCGATCCCCTGTGGGACACACGCATTGCGAATTTCGATCGCATCGCCGAGGAAGACATCCTCTTTGCCGAACCCATGCAGGCCAGCATCGCGTCACAGGGCTTCGTCGGCGTGCCGTTGAGCTACCAGGAGCGACGCATCTACCACTGGCACGAAGAGATAGACCGCAGGATTGGCCCGGCCGAAGTTCCGGCGGCGCTGCGTGTCGAGCCGCGGCTGGCGGCGCTGATCGAATGAGCGCGGGCTGCAGGCCGCCTGCCGTATTTCCCCTGAGTAACGTGCCGCATCGCGTAAGCAGTCCATGACCACCACCAGCGCAACTGGACATCGCACGCCAACGCGAGCCGCGGGATTTACGGACATGGGCCAGCTCATTGGCGCTGTGGCGCAACGTCGTGCGGGTGCTATTGCCGTGGACGACGGACTCCGCGCGCTCACTTACGAGACCTTCGATGCGCGCGCCAATCGTGCCGCCAACGCCCTGCGTGCCCGTGGCCTCGGGCCCGGTGACCGCATCGCGATCCTTGCCGAGAACCGCATCGAGTACCTCGAGCTCGCCGTTGCGGCGGCGCGCACGGGGGTCATCCTCTGTGCGCTCAACTGGCGGTTCGCCGTCGCCGAGATCGCGCATTGCATCGATCTGACCGGGCCGCGCCTGGTGTTCGCCTCGTCCCGCCACCTCGCTTTGCTGGACACCACGACCGATCTCGACATCATTGTGTTTGGCGAAGCGTATGAAGCGCTGCTTGCGCCCTGCGGCACGCAGGCCGGCGAGCCCACGGCCGGGCCGGAAGATGGCTACATCATCCTCTACACCAGCGGCACCACTGGCGCTTCGAAAGCGGCCTTGGTCAGCCACCGTGCCGAAGTGGCGCGCATGAACCTGGGCCGCATCGACAGCGCGCTAGCACTGGGCGACAACTTCGTCGCCTGGGCGCCCTTATTTCATATGGTGGCGCTGGAGCACGCGCTGCATGTGCTCGCACTTGGCGGCACCGTGCATGTGGTGGACGGTGCCGACATCGATCGCATCGTGTACCTGGCCGG
>JAYTTZ010000127.1:0-8261 GCA_043744805.1 Gammaproteobacteria bacterium | reverse complement strand
GGACCAAAAATCATCCCTGACCCCGGCCGCGCGAAAGCGGCCGCGAGGAGGTGCACAAATGAAGCATGTCATCGTAGGCGCCGGTCCGGCCGGCGTGGTCGCCGCCGAAACGCTGCGCAAGCTGCAACCGGATGCAGACATCACCCTGGTGGGCGAGGAATCGGAAGCCCCGTATTCCCGCATGGCCCTGCCGTATTTCCTGAGCAAGCAGATTGCCGAGGAGGGCACCCATCTCCGCAAGGGTGCCGACCACTTCGGCCAGCAGCGCATCACGGTGCGCCAGGAGCGGGTGATGGCCGTCAATCGCGGCCAGAACACCGTGAGCCTGTCGGGCGGCAGCGAACTGCCTTACGACAAGCTCCTGCTGGCCACGGGATCCAGGCCGGTTGCACCGCCCATCCCGGGCATGGATCTGCCGGGCATCTTCTCCTGCTGGACCCTGGCCGATGCGCGCAACATCGCGGCGCGCTCCAAACCGGGCGCCAAGGTGCTGTTGATGGGCGCTGGCTTCATCGGTTGCATCATCCTCGAAGCGCTGGCGCAGAGCGGGGCGGATCTCACGGTGGTCGAAATGGGCGATCGCATGGTGCCGCGCATGATGAACGACACCGCTGGCAACCTGATCAAGACCTGGTGCGAGAGCCGCGGCGTGAAGGTGCACACCTCAACCCGTGTGACTGGCATCTCCAAGGGTGGCACCCTGGCGCTGCAGGCCTCGCTCAGCACCGGCGTGGAAATTGAGTTCGACCTCATCGTGTCTGCGACCGGCGTGCGGCCCAACCTCGAATTCCTCGAGGGCACCGGCATTGAAGTCGAGCAGGGCATTCTCATCAACCGCCACATGCAGACCAACGACGGGGCTATCTACGCCGCCGGAGACGTGGCGCAGGGCCGCGATTTCTCAACGGGGGAAGCTTCCGTCCAGGCCATCCAGCCTACCGCCACCGAGCACGCCCAACTGGCGGCCCGCAACATGGCCGGGCAGCAGGGCGCGGTGCATCGTGGCAGCGTCAACATGAACGTGCTCGATACCCTCGGGCTCATTTCCAGTTCCTTCGGACTGTGGATGGGCAAGGAGGGTGGTGACAGCGCGGAATTGTTGAACCGCGACCGCTTCCGTTACCTCAACCTCCAGTTCGACGGTGACGTGCTGGTGGGTGCCACCAGCTTGGGCATGACTCAGCACGTGGGCGTGCTGCGCGGCCTCATCCAGACCCGTACCCGCCTTGGCCCGTGGAAGGAGCGCCTGCAGCACGACCCGAGCAGGCTGATGGAAGCTTACCTGGGCAGCACGCAGGCGGTGGGCTTCAACGCTGCCCTGTTGAAGTGACGTAAACGGGGGCATGAAGCTCACGCTCAAACTCTTCGCGACGCTTGCGGAGTACCTTCCGGCGGGCGCTCGCGATAACCAGGTAGCGCTTGATCTGCCCGGGGAGCCAAGTCCCCATGCGGCGCTCGACGTCTACCGGGTACCGCACGCCCGTGCCCACCTGCTCCTCGTCAACGGGAGCTTCATAGCGCCGTCGGAACGCAACGATCCGGTCCTCAAGGAAGGCGACGTGCTGGCGGCCTGGCCGCCGGTTGCCGGCGGCTGAAGTCGCGCGCCGCCTTGGCCGACCGTGAGCCAGCGTTCGTTGTCGAACGCATCCAGTCGCTTAGCCATGCCGATGTGCAACGACTGTTGCCCCGACTCCTTGGGGATGCTGCCGTTTTGTGGACCCCCAAGGGCTTCACCGCGGACTGGGCGGACGGGCGCACGCTGCGGCTGTCGCTTGGTCCCGAGACGGAACGTCGCCTCGGCTCGCTTCGCATCGTTTCCACCGCGCTTGAATTCCACTTCATCACGTGGACGATCGTTCAACGGGACGCTTTCCTGCTGAAGTGCGAACGCGCCCTCCAGCAGGGCGGCGGCTAGGGTTTCGGCGCAAAATCATGCTGGCCTGGCGCATTTTTAAGACGGGCTCTGAGGAAATTGTCGCTTAATGTGGCCGGAGCGCCACAAAAATAGGCCAACAAGGCGCCATCTTGTAGCTTCGATACCTTAAACTGGCTTGCCTCGGCTAGATCCCTGTCCTATGGTTTGGGTTGAGGGAAAGATTTCCTGGCAGCGGGCCGCTAAGCAGTGCGTACCGGGCTTGCACCACCACCCAGAGTGCAAGTGCCTGCCTTTCCTGGAAGACGAACGCCCAAGCGCAGGTTCAACGAGAGACGAAATGGCCAACCGGCTGATGAGCACCAGAATCGCGCTCGCCATTGCGGCCGTGCTCGGCATGTGCGCCGCCAATGCAGTCGTCGTCGTGGGCGGTACACAGGGCTGGGAAGTCAGCTTCGACGGCAACCCCGACACCTCCTACGGCCATACGTCCCCGCTGTTGATCGGCTTACAGGCGGAAGCCGGGCTGTCTGACCCCAGCGCCGATGGTGCGAACGGCCGCGCCAATAGGGTTCCCAAGCAAACCGCGACGCCGCGCATTGAAGGTGAACTGGCCTATAACGCCTCCCTCGGCGAGGCGACGTTCAAGGGCTGGTTGGACGGCCTCTGGCAGAACCTCGACTCGGCCGGCCGCAACACGCCCACCCCAGGACGCCTGAACGTGCACAGCTGGGGCGCCGGTGGTTCTGCGGGCTACAGGGGATTGAACTTGAGCGCCTACTACTACGAAGGCGCAGGCCTTGGCGGTTCGCTGCAACTCCTCGGCAACACGGCCTGTGATGCGGGCGCGGCCGTTGGCAAGGTGGGCGCGCTGAGCTGCGCGATGTCCGAGAACGACGGTTACTACCTGCAGGGCACCTACACTGTCTTCGGCAAGACCAAGGTGGGCGCGAGCTACGGACAATCCAACCAGGCCAAGTTCGAGAACCCTGACGTGCTCTCCTTTGCCAACCAGGACGTCAGCCTCAACCTGTGGACCGTGGGCATGTACCACGACGTCAACTCGTGGCTGAAGCTCATTGCCGAATACAGCGATGCCAAGAACAAGTTCAAGGCCAATGCCGTGGCGCCGGGCACCTTGAACGGTGAAACCGAATCCCAGACCTTGAGTCTGGGCACGTTCTTCATCTGGTAAGTTCGCCCGGCGAGCCGGCCTGGCGGTAAGGCGCGTCCCTGGAGGCGCCTTTTTATTGGGCCTCGTGCAGCGCCGCGCGGGACCGGCAGGGCCTTCAATCCCGCTATACTCGAAGTCGTTCAAGGAATCCGGTTCCATGCCAATTTCCTCCAGCCCGCGCGTTCGTCGTGGCCTCCAGCCACTCATCGACGTTACCAAAGACAAAGACCAGACGCGTCGAACGCAGATCCCGGGCGCGCCCTGAACCCATGGCCGACGCTACCTTGCGAACCCCCTATCCAGCTTTGGCGCCAAGCAGCTCGGGCTGGCTGTCCGTTGGCGATCACCACGCGCTGTACTTCGAAACCTCAGGCAACCCGGAAGGGATTCCGGTGGTGTTCCTCCACGGCGGTCCTGGCGGCGGCTGCAAGCCGGGTCATCGGCAGTTCTTCGATCCCGTACGCTACCGCGCGGTCATCGTCGACCAACGCGGCGCCGGGCGCTCGCGACCCTTCGGCGAGACTGCGTCCAACACCACCCAACACCTGGTCGAAGATCTCGAAAAATTGCGGAGCCACCTCGGCATCGAACGCTGGGTCCTGTTCGGCGGCTCATGGGGCTCGGCGCTCGGTTTGGCGTATGCCGAGGCGCACCCGGACCAGGTCCTTGGCATGGTGCTGCGCGGCAGCTTCCTTGCGCGACAGTCCGACCTCGACTGGTTCCTCGCCAACGGAGCCGGTCGCATGTTGCCGCAGGCCTGGGCGCGCTTCGAGGCGGCCCTGGGCCATCCCGAAGACCTGCCCCAGCATGTCTACCGTTGCCTCACGGGCGACGACGCCCCCTTGGCGCTGGCCGTCGCGCGCGCATGGACGGCGTGGTCCACCGAGGTGGTGATGTATTCCTTCAATACCGTCGAGAGCGAGCCGGAAGGCCCGCTGGACGTGCTCCTTGGCAAGGCGCGGCTTGAACTCCATTACGCGGTGAATCGTTATTTCCTGCGCGAAGACCAGCTGCTGGACGAGGCGCACCGCTTGCCACCCGTGCCGGTGCACCTGGTGCACGGCCAGCGCGATCTCACCTGCACGCCCGAAGCATCGTGGTCGCTGCATCAGGCGATCCCGGGATCCACGCTTGAAATACTGCGCACGGTCGGCCATCTCTCCGGTGAACCGCTGATGACGGATGCGCTGCTGCGCGCCGCGGATCGAATGGCCCGCGAACTGCGCCCCGATGCATGAGCCTGACTGGCTAGGGGCGCTGCACGATCGGCAGGCCCCGCCCCTGGTGATGGGCATCCTCAACGTCACGCCCGACAGCTTTTCCGACGGGGGCCGGCACTCTGCACTGGAGGATGCACGGGCCCATGCGCAGCGCATGGTGGAGGAAGGCGCGCGCATCATCGACGTGGGTGGTGAAAGCACGCGGCCGGGTTCGGCTGCCGTCAGCGACGAGGAACAGTGCCGCCGCGTGCTCCCTGTAATCGCGGCCCTCAGGGACGACCTGCCGCCCGAGGTGGTGCTGTCCATCGATACCCGCTCGCCAAGCGTGGCGCGTGCCGCGCTTGGTGTCGGCGCCGCGCTCATCAACGACATTGCGGGCGGGCGCGACCCGGCCCTGCTGGCCGTGGCCGCCGAACTGGACGCGGCCGTGATCCTGATGCACATGCAGGGCGAGCCCGGCACGATGCAACTGTCGCCACGTTACGACGACGTGGTCGAGGACGTCCTGCGCTACCTGATCGACAGCGCCGCCGCGGCGCAAGCGGCCGGGGTGGCACGCGAGCGCATCCTCATCGATCCCGGCATTGGCTTCGGCAAAACGCGCGAGCACAACCTGCGCTTGCTCGCCGGCCTCGCACGGTTCGAGGAAAGCGGTTACCCGGTGCTACTGGGGACGAGCCGCAAGCGCTTCATGGGCGCCATCTGCCGCGAAACTGCCTTTGACGAACTGGTGGGCGCTACCTGCGCAACCACGGCGCTCGGCGTGGTTGCCGGCGTGCGAGTGTTCCGCGTGCACGACGTGCGGCCCAATCGCCAGGCGCTGGAAGTGGCCTGGGCGATCGGCCGGATGGCGTGAACCGGTGCTCAGGGCACCAGTTCGCGGGAATTCTTCATGTTGCGGAAGATCAGGGGCTTCCGCCTGACTTCGTCGAGTGACAGGGCCGTCATGCGATCCACTTCGGCGACCAGGGCCGCATGGTGGCTGGACTTGGCGCAGACCGGATCAGCGTTGGTCGCGTCCCCCGTCAACAGGTAGGCCTGGCAGCGGCAACCACCAAAATCTTTCGTCTTGTCCACGCAGCTGCGACAGGGCTCCTGCATCCACTCGTCGCCGCGGAAGCGGTTGAAGGCCTCCGAGCGGTTCCAGATTTCCTCCAGCGCCACGTCCTTCACGTTCGGGAACGTGAACCCGGGCAGTTGCCGCGCCGCGTGGCAGGGCAGGGCGGCGCCGTTAGGCGCAATGGTGAGGAAAATCGAGCCCCAACCGTTCATGCAGGCCTTGGGGCGGGTTTCGTAGTAGTCGGGCACGACGTAGATAATCTTCATCTTGCCTTTCATGCGGTCCTGGTATTCGTGCGCGATGCGCTCTGCGCGCGCGAGTTGTTCGCGCGTGGGCAGCAGCCCCGCCTCGTTCAACTTTGACCAGCCGTAGTACTGCGTGCTGGCGAGCTCCACGTAGTCGGCCTTGAGATCGATGGTCATCCGGATGATGTCCTCGATCTGGTCGATGTTCTGCCGGTGGATGACGATGTTGAGCACCATCGGGTAGTCGTGCTGCTTCACGACCCGCGCCATCTCGTATTTGTGCTGGAAGGTGTTGCTGCCGCCGAGGTAGTTGTTCAGTTCCTCATCGCTGGCCTGGAAGCTGATCTGGATGTGATCGAGGCCCGCCTCCTTGAACGCGGCAACGCGGTCCTCGTCCATGCCTACGCCAGAGGTAATGAGGTTGCTGTAGTAGCCGAGGCGCCGCGCTTCGCGGATGAGGTCTTCGAGATCGGTTCGTACCAAAGGCTCACCGCCGGAGAAGCCGAGCTGCGCCGCACCGAGCTTGCGGGCCTGTTGCAGCACGCTGAACCACTGCGCCGTGTCGAGTTCGTCCTTGTAGTGCGCAATCTCCAGCGGATTGGAGCAGTACGGGCACTGCAGCGGGCAGCGGTAGGTGAGTTCCGCGAGCAGCCACAGCGGCTTACCCAGGGTCGACGGTACGGAGCCAGCCGTGGCCATATGCGGCCTCCAGGAAATTGTGGACGTCGTTTTCGAGGGGCGCGCCCGGGAATTTCTGCTTGAGCGCGTCGATGAGCTGGGACACCGTCGACTTGCCGTCGACGAGCTTGAGGATTTCGGATGCGCTTGGAGAAAGCCTGACCATGCCTTCCGGGTAGAGCAGCACGTGGCAGTCCTGCGCTTCCTCCCACTGGAAGCGGAACATGGGCGAGATGCGCGGCACCGTCTCGGTGGTAAAGGTGGGCTCAGTCATGTTTACAGCTGAAGAACGGGGGTTTCAGTTCGATGTAGGCCATCCACATGGCATCCAGCATGGTCCACAGGATGTTCAGCTTGAACTGCAGGATACTGAGCGCATGGTCCTGGGCTTCGCGCATCTGGAAGTGATCCAGGGACACCGCCAGCCCATGTTCCACGTCGCGCCGCGCCTCACTCAAGCGCTTGCGGAAGTAGCGATAGCCGCGCTCGTCGATCCATGGGTAGAGTTGAGGCCAGTGGTCGAGGCGGCGCTGGTGGATGGTGGGCGCGAAGAGCTCGGTGAGCGAGGAACAGGCGGCTTCCTCGAACGTCGCGCGCCGCGCGAAATTCACGTAGGCATCCACGGCGAAGCGTACGCCGGGCAGCACGCCGTCGCCGCTTTCCAGGTAGTCGCGCGCGAGGCCGACCGCCTCGCCCAGTTGCAGCCAGGCTTCGATGCCACCCTCGTCGCCGGCGAGCCCGTCGTGATCAAGGATGCGCTGGATCCACAGCCGACGCGCGTCGCGATCCGTGCAGTTGGCCATCACCGCGGCATCCTTGAGGGGAATGCACTGCTGGTAGTAGAAGCGGTTGGTCACCCAACCCTGCACGGCTTCGCGACTCAGGCCGCCTTCGTTCATCTGCACGTGAAAGGGATGGTGGATGTGGTAGTAGCGCTCCTTGTCGCGCAGCCGGCGTTCGAATTCGGCGCGTGGGTAGGCGGGTTCGCTGGTCGGGCGGCAACGGATGGAATATTCAGGCACGGTGGATTCTTTGCTTGAGGAGGAAGACCCGAAGGGCTGCAAGCAGCTCTTCGGGCACGTGCTTCACGAGATCAACGGTTGTTGATGTACATCGTGACTTCGAAGCCGAAACGCACGTCGTCGAAAGACGGGGTCTGCCAAGCCATGTGATATTTCCTCATTCTAGATGTTGTCATCGCGCCCGTTGAGGCGCTTCACCCACCCTGCGAAAATAAACCGCAGCGTTCATCCGCTGGAAGCACCATGTGTGCCATGGCAACCAGCACGCGCCCTGCGGCGATGCGCTGTCGAATCAGTCGCTTGTGCGTTTTTTAGAGCCGAGGCATCACGACAACGCAGGCCTGCTGGCTTCATGCGGCCAACCCATGGTTGATTAGAACCAGCTAGAAAAACAACGCAATGCAGCATTTCCAAGACCCCGCATGATCCGCGAAGCCATTATCACCACGCTATCCGCGGCGGACTTGCCGCACATCACGCCCCTGGGCTTTCGCGTTGAACATGATCGCGTGCTCCTCGCGCCATTCGTCCCCTCCAGCACCCTCGACAACCTTCGTCGTCACGGCGAGGCGGTACTCAATTTCACCGATGACGTACGGGTGTTTGCCGGTTGCCTCACGGGCCGTCGCGAGTGGCCAACAGTCGCTGCCAGCCAGTGTCGCGTGCCACGCTTGCGCGACGTGCTGGCGCACTGGGAGCTGCGGGTGGAGGAGTTCGTTGAACATCCGGAGCGGCCGCAGTTCCTGTGCCGGGTGATCAAGCGCGAGACCCACGAACCCTTTACCGGTTTCAATCGCGCGCAGGCCGCAGTGGTCGAGCTTGCCATCCTGGTCTCACGCCTCGACTGGCTGGAACCTGCCCGGGTTGCCAGTGAAATGTCCTGGCTACAAGTGGCCATCGACAAGACTGCAGGCGAACGCGAACACCTGGCCTGGACCTGGCTTGTCGAGGCCGTGCGCCAGCATCCGCGGCACGGCGCCAAGGCGCTG
>JAYTTZ010000126.1:0-8349 GCA_043744805.1 Gammaproteobacteria bacterium | reverse complement strand
CTGCACCACGCGCACCGCGATGCGCTTGCCTTTGTCGTTGACGAACAAGGCCTGCTCGTCGGGCGCTGCAAGGGCTGCTCGCGCCACCAACCAGGTGTCGAGTGCCGCCACGGCCTGTCGGCCAATCGGGACCTGCCGCTCTTTGTCGCCCTTGCCCACGACACGCGCCTCACGGTTCACGAGATCAACGCGCTGCAGGTCCAGGCCTACCAGTTCGGAGACGCGCAGCCCGCAGGAGTACGCCAGTTCCCACATCGCAAGCTCGCGGGTTTCCGCTGCGTTGACCGGCACGTGGTCGAGCAGGCGGTTAGCCTGGTCGACGTCCAGCACCTTGGGCAGGCGGCGCGGCGCCTTCGGCGGTCGCAGTCCCACCAGGGGGTTTTCGCTGGCGCGGCCATGGCGGATGAGGAACGCGAACAGGCTGCGCACCGCCGACAGGGCGCGTGCGATGGAGCGCGGCGCAAGGCCTGCGCGATGCAGGTAGACGAGGAAGCCCCGCGCCAGGTGCGTGTCCAGCGCCAGCGGAAAGGGTCTATCGAGCCCCACGCTCCAGGCGCTGAAATGGGCGAGATCGCGGCGGTAGGCGGCGCGCGTATGGACCGAGGCTTGCGCAAGGCTCGCGAGGTAGTCGTCGATGCAGGACGGCTCGAAGGACGTCGCCATCAGGAGCGCGGTGGCGCCACCAGCGGCGTGAGCACCAGGCTTACCACGTCGCGCAGGAAGCCCAGCAGTTCAGTGCCCATGCTGGTTTCAAAGCGTGCGGGATCGGCGCTGCTGATGACCAGAAGGCCGTCCCAGGCTGCGCCCAGCAAGGGCAGCACCACATGCGATCCTTCCAGTGCGTCCGCGCCGAACAGCGCCTGGCGCTGGGCCTGGTTCAAGCGGCCGCACAGGGTTGCGTGGCGCTTGAGGACCTCGGCAAAGGGTTCGCGCCGGGGTGAGTCGCGGCCGACAAAGGCCATGCAGGCTACCTCGCGGCCTTCCGCAAACACGAGGGGAGTCACGCGGTCGGCCTGGAATTCGTCGGACAGGCGCGTGGCGAGTAGATCGAGCATGGCCTGCGCCTGATCGGTCGCCAGCACGGCCAGTACCAGTTGCTGGAGGCGGCCGACCAGGGCTTCGTTCTGGCGCGCGTGCGCGACGAAGGTGTCGAGCTGCGCGCGGAGGCGATCGCCGTCATCACGCAGCGCGGCGTTCTGGCGCTCCCACAGCGAAACGGCAATGCCGCTGGGATGCGGCAGACTGAGGCCCGCGAGGAGTTCGGCATGCGTGTTGAAGAATTCGGGATGGGTCTGGAGGAAGGCGGCGACACCTGTCGCGTCGATGGCGCTGTGGTCGGGCTCAGGATTCATAGCTCGATAGTGCCTTCGAAAACCCGGGCGGCCGGGCCACTCATCCACAGGGTGCTGCCGGCGCCCGCCCACTCGATGCTCAGATCCCCGCCGGTGAGGGCGACGTTCACCTGCGGGCCGAGCCGGCCCCACGCCCTGCCCACCGCCACGGCGCCGCAGGCGCCAGTGCCGCAGGCCGGTGTTTCACCCGCACCGCGCTCGAACACCCGCAGGCGTACGTGGGCAGCGTCCAGCACCTGCATGAAGCCGACGTTCACCCGCTCCGGAAACAGCGGATGGTCCTGCAGCATCGCGCCGAGCCCGGCGACGGGCGCGGTGTGGACCTCTGGCACTTCGAAGACGGCATGTGGATTGCCCATCGACACCGCGCCGAAGGTCCAGGCGCGTCCCTCGAATTCCACCGTATAGGAGGCGGCCTGTGGCGTAGGTGCCAGCGGCAGCGCGGCGGGCGTGAAATCGGGCTCGCCCATGTCCACCCGCACCTGCCCGGGCGCTTCGAGCTTGAGCTCGTAGCTGCGCCCGCCAAGCTCCACCCACAGCACGTCACCCGGGGCGCGGCCGTCGTGGAGGGCCAGGTAGTGGGCGACACAGCGAACGCCGTTGCCACAGTGCTGGGCGGGACTGCCATCGTTGTTGAACACGCGATAGCGCACGGTAGCGTCGGGCAGGGTGGCTTGGTCGATCAGCAGGATCTGGTCGCAGCCCACGCCGTAGCGCCGATCGCCCAGCCGACGCAATTGCGCAGGGGCGAGAGCGAGCGGCGTCGCGCGCGCATCAAGCAGCACGAAGTCGTTCCCGAGACCCTGCATCTTGGTGAATCGAACCTGCACGAAAGCGGCGCCTTTGGCTGGGTTTGAGCGGCTTTTGATGTTACTAGAGCACCGCCAGCTTGTCCCTCTGCGGGCGGTCCGCAAGGTGACCGCAGGCTTGGCGGGTTCGCGTAACGCCCGCCTGGCACGTCGACCCTTTGCCTGGGTGCCGACCGGGTCCCCGCTTGCACGACGGGGATGACGTTTCAGTCGAGCGCCTTCACCTGGGGAATCACGCGGACGATGTCGGGATCGGCGAGGTGGCTGGTGCTGTAGAGGTGGCTGGTGGCGCCGCCAGGGCGCACAGGCTCCAGCCCAGAAGCAGCCCATAGGCGAACCGAGTGCACCGAGGCCTTCAAACCCGGCCTTCATCCGGCGCCAGCGCCGTCGCGAGTCCCGCCAGGGCCGCGCGAACGTCCGCGCGCCGCGTCGACTGGTGAAGTTCCAACTCATCGAGCGCTGGACGCCCGTGCATCCGCATCATGCGGACCACGCCGAGGGGCTCGGGACGCACCGAAAGGCCGCCCAGTACGCGCTCCACCGCCGGCCTGTCGTTGCAGAGCAGGCACGCGTCGCAGCCCGCTTCCAGCGCGAGCTCCGCCCGCTCCACCGGGCTCTCCGCGATGGCGGCGCCCGACATCGAGAGGTCGTCGCTGAACACCATGCCCTGGAAGCCCAGCTCCTTGCGCACGACTTCGCGCAGCCAGCGGCGCGAGTAGCCCACGGGCCTGGTGTCGACGTCCGGAAAAACGATGTGCGCCGGCATGAGGGCATCGATGCCAGAGGCAACGAGCAGGCGGAACGGCAGCATGTCGCGGTGGCGCAGGGTGGCGAGGTGGCGATGGTCCACAGGGAGTTCGTGGTGGGAGTCCGCATCGACGCCGCCGTGCCCGGGAAAATGCTTGCCCACGGCCGCCATGCCTGCGCCGTGGATCCCGCGGAGAAACGCCTGAGCGAGGCGCGCGACGGTCCCGGGCTCGGCGTGGAAGGCGCGTTCGCGGATCACGCGGCTGGTCGTGGTGTAGAGATCGAGCACCGGCGCAAAGCTGAAATCCACGCCCACTGCGCGGAGCTCGGCCGCCATCAGCCAGCCGGTGTCGGTGGCGAGTTGCAGCGCCCGCGCCGGCTCGCGATCGTAGAGTGTACCCAGCAAGGCCATCGGCGGGAGTTCGGTGAAGCCGTGGCGGAAGCGCTGCACGCGACCGCCTTCGTGGTCGACGGCAACCAGCAGCGGCGGGCTGCGCAGGTGGTGGATCTCGTGCGTCAGCTCGCGGAGCTGGGCGCGGTGCTGGAAATTGCGGGTGAAGAGGATCACGCCGCCCACCAGCGGATCGGCCAGCACGTCACGATCAGCCGACGTCAGCGCCGTTCCGGCGATATCCACCAGCAAGGGACCGAGACTCATGGCGCTCCTTCCATTCCACGCGTGGGCTGCAGCGCATCGCGCAAATGATCACCCAGCAAGTTGGCACACAACACCAGGGACAGCAGCGCAAGACAGGGTCCCAGCAGCAGGTGGGGTGCGACCAGCAGGAACTGCATCGCCTGCCGGATCATGCTGCCCCAGGACGCGGCCGGCGGCTGCGCGCCGAGGCCAAGGAACGACAGGCCGGCTTCGGCCACCACGGCACCGGCCAGGGTGAAGCTCGCTTCCACCAGCAGCGGGGGCGCGATCAGGGGCAGCACGTGGCGGGTGATCGTGAACCAGCGGCGGCTGCCGAGTGCACGCGCCGCCAGCACGTGATCGCGGGTTTTCACGCTCAAGGTCTGGGCCCGCGCGAGCCGCGCGAAGCCCACCCAGCTCACCGCACACAGCGCGAGCACCACATTGCCAGGTCCCGGACCCAGCACGCCGGCAAGTGCGATGGCGAGCAGGATGCCGGGAAAGGCCATGAACACGTCGATAAGCCGCGCCGCGAGACCGTCGAGCACGCCACCGGCCAGCGCGGCGGGCACGCCAAGGCCGACGCCTACCAGCAAGGACAGCATGGTCACGGCAATGCCCACGCCGCAGGACACCTGCGCACCTTCCAGCACGCGCGCGGCAATCGAACGTCCCAGTTCATCCGTCCCCAACCAGTGCTGCAGGCCGGGCGGCGCGAGGATTTCGGCAAGGTTGATGGTGTCGGGCGCGAGCGCCAACTGCGACGCGGCCAGGGCGCACAGCAGCCAGAACAGGAGCACCGCAAGCGCCAGGCGGATGGACCAGGCGCTCATGCCTGCACCACCCGCGGATCGAGCACGCCGTAGAGCACCTCGGTGAGGAGGTTGATGCCGACGTAAGTGAGGCCTGCCACCAGCACGCAACCCTGCACCACGGGATAGTCGCGGCGCTGGATGGCCTCGAGCAGCAGTTGGCCCAAGCCCGCGCGGTCGAAGACCATTTCGGTGACCACCGCGCCACCTAGCAGCGCGCCGAGTTGCATCCCGAGCACGGTCACCACCGGCAGCGAGGCGTTGCGCAAGGCGTGCCGTAACAGCACTTGCCTCGCCCCCAGGCCGCGCGCGCGGGCGGCCTGGATGTAGGGCTCGGCCAGGACTTGGGCCACGGCCGTGCGCAGCATGCGCGCAAGCGGCGCGGCGAGCGCGAGGCCCAGGGTGAGCGCCGGCAGCACGAGACCCGCCGCACGCTCCTCGCCCGACACGGGCAGCCAGCCCAGCCACACGGCAAACCCCATCATCAGCAAGGGACCCAGCACAAAACTCGGCAGCGACATGCCCAGCACCGCAAAGCCACGGGTCGACGCGTCCCAGATTCCGCCGGGCTTGAGCGCGCCCAACAGCCCAAGCGGGAGCGCCAGCACCAGCGCGAGACCCAGCGCGGCCAAGGCCAGGATCACGGTGGAGGGCAGGCGTTCCAGGATCAGCGCGGCAACCGGTTGCTGGCTGCCCAGCGAACGCCCGAGGTCGCCCTGCGCGAGGCCCGCGAGGTAGCGTCCCCACTGCAGCGCCAGCGGCATGTCCAGGCCCAGCGCGTGGCGCAGGGCTTGGCGATCGGCACCGCTGGCGGACTCGCCCAGCATGGCTTCCACCGGATCACCGGGCGCGAGATGGAGCAGCAAGAACACCAGCGACGCCACGCCAAGGGCCACGCCGCCTGCAAGCGCCAGCCGCAGCAGCAGAGCTTTCAGCAGGGCGAACCCGGGCAGCGTGTTGGAGGCCATGCAGCGCACCTTAGCCGATGGTCGCGAGGGTACAAAAGTGCTGTGCTACATTGAGCCCGGCTTGGGCAACGCGCTCGCCCGGCCGCCCACCCGAGTCCTTCCATCGATCCCGAAACGCGCGCCATGGCCCAGTATCCCTTCCCCAACCCGTCGAACACGCCCCCACCCAGGCCGAACGCGCCACTCGCGGAGTCGACCCCACGCGGGCAGTCCATCGCCCAGAGGGTGGTGCACGGGTTTGGTTTCGTGCTGTTGATCGTGGGACTGTGGGTGGCGCTTGCCGTGCTCCTCGAAGCCTGGTCGCTGTATCGCAGCCCGGTTGGCATCGAACGTTTCGCCCAGGCCATCGAGCAGGGCTCGCGCATCGACCAGTCGCTGGCGCGTGCCGGCCAGGACAAGACCGAACCCGACGAAGCAGCCCCGTCGGGTGCACCGCCCAAGGCCCAGGTAGGCGACTCGGTGCTCGGCTTCCGCCTCAGCTATTTCATTGCCTGGGTAATCGCCATCCTGCTGCTGATGCTGATTGGCCGGCTCGCGATTGCCGCGGTAAAAACGGGCGGCGAACTCGTGCTCTACGACCGCCATGTGCTCAAGCTGGCGCAGGAAATCGTCCGCGAAAGCACCCGCACTCGCTGATCAGCGGCGCAAGACGCCGCGCAGTCCCCACACGCCGCGCCCGGTGTCACGGGCGATACGCTCCAGCACGTGGTATTCGATTGGTGCGTCATCGAGCGCCACTGCCCAGCCCTGTTCCACCAGGTAGGCGGCGAGGTCCAGGCCCCGCTCGAAACCAGAGACTGCCATCCGGCAGGTGGCGAGCACGGTGCCAGCGCCCCGCCCGCGGTCTGCGCAGCTCACGAAGCCTTCCACCCGCTGCTTCAGCGCCAGCACTGCATGCGAGCCACATTCGCTGGGCCGGACATTGGTGCGACAGTCTTCGGTGGTGTGCGGGACGTGGATACCCCAGAGCTGCACCCGTCGGTTGCGGATGGACAAGGTGGCGTCATCGTTGACCAGCGCGAGGCCCGAGAATCCGCCGGCCTGTGCGGTGCCCACAACCAGCAGCAGCACGGCGAACAGCAGCGGTTCAGGCATAGATCCAGACATGGTCACCGGCCTCCACTTTCGAAAAGAGCTCGATGAGGTCGGCGTTGCGCAGCCGCACGCAGCCGCGCGATCCGGGCACGCCCAGCGGCACCGTGTCGGACGTGCCGTGGAGGTAGATGTAGCGTGCCTGGGTGTCGCGATCGCCGCCCGCATTGAAGCCCGGTTCCAGACCCGTGAGCCACAGGATGCGGGTGAGGATCCAGTCCCGGCCCGGGGGCTGGCTGGCGGCGAAAGCGGGTGACCAGATCTCCCCGGTGGGTTGGCGCGCGACGAACACCGCGCCGGCAGGTGCGTCGGCGCCGATTTTCTCCGCGATGGCATGCAGGCCGCGTGGCGTGCATTCGCTGTCCACGATTTCCCCGGGACCGTTGCGCGCCGTGGACACCCAGTATTCGCGCACGCAGCGCCCGTGCTCGAAGTACTGCAGGCGCTGGCGCTTGAGGTCGATTTCAAGGTAGCGGGCGGATCTCACGGCGGGCCCTTCAGTTGGACGTTGGCAAGGGCATCGAGATCGCCGCTGGCATTCGTATCGTAGCCGAGCACCCGCGCCTGGCGTACGACCACGAAGTCCTCGTACCACAGCGGCAGGATGGGCAGATCGCGCGCCAGCAGTACTTGCAGCTCACGGTAGCGCGCCGCGCGATCCTCGAGATCCCCGCTGGCGTCCGCCGCGTCGATCAGGGCATCCGCCGCGGCGCTCGCATAGCGCCCACGGTTCGCACCCTGCGGCGGGACCGACCTGGCGTGGAAGGCGTGGCGGAAGATGTCCGGCAGTTGCAGGCCCACCCAGGACAAACCGTACACCGCGAAACGGCCCGCCTTGATGTCGGCGTAGAACGTGCCCCAGTCGTAACTCTGGATGCTGAGCCGGATCCCGGCTTCGGCAAGCTGTGCCTGCAGGATGGTGGCAATGCGCAGGCGCAGCGGATCGCTCGAGGTCTTGTAGGTGAGGGTCAGCGGCCGCGTCGCGGTGAAGCCGGCCCCTGCCAGCAGGGCGCGGGCGGCCGTGAGATCTCGCTTTCCGTGCGGAAGATCGGGAACGCCGGCCCAGTGGCCGGGTGTGAGGATGGCTTCGGCAAGCCGCGCCTGATCGCGGAAGACGTGGGTCACGATGGCTTCGCGATCGACCGCCAGCGCAATGGCCCGGCGCACGGCCAGCGCACGGGTTGGTCCTTCGGCAAGGTTGAAACCAAGATAGCTGAAGGTACTGCCGGCCCGTTGGCTCACACGCAAGTCCGGCTGCGCCGCCAGCCAGGCGATGTTTTCCGGCGCAAAACCGCCTTGCACGAGATCGAGTTCACCGCGCGCTAGCTTGAGCGCCCGCGTCGTTTCGCTCGCCACCACCAGCAGATCCACGCGCTGGCCGTCCGCGCGCCGCCTGAGCGGGTAACGCTTGGCTGCGGGGGGGGAATCCAGCACGAAGGCGCCGCTGCCCGGGAGCGTCGCGCCGCCTGCGCGGGACGTGGCGAGCCGCGCGGGCACCACGCCAATCACCAGCACGCCGGGAAAGAGCGGATCGGCGTGCTTCAGGGTGAAATCCACCGTGGTGTCGTCCACCACGGTGATGGTATCGATGTTCGACAACGAAGCCGTGTGCGGCGAGCCGAGCGCCGGATCGCGCAGTGCCTGGTAGGTCGCCGCGACGTCGCTGGCACCCAGCGGCGTGCCATCGCTGAAGACGTGCCTGCCCTGCACCTGGAATCGGTAGTGCGTGGGCGCCAGCACGTCCCAGCGCATCAGCGCGGATCTCGGCATGAAGTGTTCGTCGAAATCCGCGGGCGCCTCAAACAGCAGGCGGCAGACGCGCCACGACGTCGCATCCGTGGCGAAGCGTGGATCAATGACGGCAGGCGCCGTGGGCAGGCCCACGCGGAGCACCTCGGGCGGCGGCCTCCCGCAGGCCGCGAGGCAAAGCAG
>JAYTTZ010000125.1:0-2170 GCA_043744805.1 Gammaproteobacteria bacterium | reverse complement strand
CTCCTCGGCGACGTCCAGCTGTTCGCCCAGGCGACCGCGCGGCCCGTCCTTGCCGTGACCGGCTCGAACGGCAAGAGCACGGTCACGACCCTGGTCTGGAAAATCCTCGAAGCCGCGGGCATGGCAGTGCGGGCCGGTGGCAACCTTGGCACGCCGGCACTCGAACTGCTGGACGACACGACCGCGTGTTTCGTACTCGAGTTGTCAAGCTTCCAGCTTGAACTCACCACGCAACTGGGTGCCCGGGTGGCCTGCATCCTTAACTTGTCCGCAGACCACCTTGATCGACACGGCAGCCTCGAGGCCTATGCGGCGGCCAAGTCCCGCATCCAGCAAGGCGCCGGGACGGTGGTCCTCAATGCCGACGATCCGCTGGTCGCGGCGATGGCGATTCCAGGGGTCGACGTGCGCTGGTTCGGGCGCCATCACCACAGTGCGCACTACCACCTGGCGCAGGTCGAAGGCGCGCGGTGGTTGTGCGCAGGCGATGAGCCCGTGATCCGGGCCTCGGCGCTCGGCATTGCCGGCCTGCACAACGAATTGAACGCGCTGGCTGCCATCGCCATGACCGACGCGATGGTGGTGCCGCGGGCGGCGCAGTGCCTGGCGCTCGCAGCTTTCACGGGCTTGCCGCACCGCTGTCGTCGCGTGGCGACCCACGCGGGCGTGGAGTGGTTCGATGATTCCAAGGGCACCAATATCGGTGCGACGATTGCCGCGGTCAGTGGGCTCTTCGAGGCGCGCCGCGGCGTGCTGATTGCCGGCGGGCAGGGCAAGGGCGCTGATTTCCGCGCACTGCGCGACTGTCTCAAGGACCGGATCCACACGGTGGTCCTGATCGGCGAAGACGCACCGCTGCTGGCTGACGCCCTGTCGGATCTCGTGACGCTCCGTGAAGCGCGCACCCTGCGCGAGGCCGTGCGCCTTGCCGCCGCGGCCGCGAGGCCAGGTGAAGCGGTGCTGTTGAGCCCCGCCTGCGCGAGCTTCGACATGTTCGAGGGCTACGCCCATCGCGGGCAGGTGTTCACGGACGCCGTCATCGAGTGGACACGCGCATGAGCCGGGGGCCACGCCATCCGCAGGCGCCGGCGCCGGCGCAGGTGAAGGTCGAGGCGACCTTCGACCCCGTGCTGCTGATCGCCCTCGCTGCAATCGTCGCGCTGGGCGTGGTGATGGTGACCTCGGCGTCGATGGCACTCGCCACGCGCAACCACGGCGAGGCGTTCTTCTACATCAAGCGCCATCTCTTCGCGCTCCTCATCGGCGGCGCGGTGGGCGCTCTCTGCTATCGGCTTGGCCTCGACCGCATCCGGGCCTACAGCGTCTGGGGGCTCTTCGGTGCCTTGCTCCTGCTGGTCCTCGTGCTGGTGCCGGGCCTTGGCCATCGCGTGAACGGCGCATGGCGCTGGCTTTCGATCGGGGGCCTGACCGTCCAGGCGTCGGAACTCGCCAAGCTCGCGATCATCGTGTATCTGGCCGGCTACCTCGTGCGCCACCAGGACGAAGTGCGGACCCGGCTGCGCGGCTTCCTGAAACCCGTGGCGCTGCTGGTGCTGCTGGCCGCGCTGCTCTTGATGGAGCCCGACCTCGGCACCACCATCGTGCTCACCGCGACCGCGCTCGGCATGATCTTGCTGGCCGGTGCACCCATTCCTACGTTCATTGCCGTTGGGATGATGTCCGGTTGCGCGGTGGGTGCGCTGATCTGGCTGGAACCCTACCGCCTGGCGCGGATGTTGAGTTTCCGCGACCCCTGGCCGCATGTGGGTTCCACCGGCTACCAGCTTGCCCAGTCCCTGATTGCCTTCGGGCGCGGCGAGTGGTTTGGGGTTGGCCTGGGCAACGGCGTTCAGAAACTCTTCTACCTGCCCGAAGTGCACACCGACTTCATCTTCGCCGTGATTGGCGAGGAGCTTGGCCTGGTCGGCACGGTGGCCGTGATCGGGCTGTTCCTCCTGCTGGTCTGGCGCATCTTCCGCGTCGGCGCGCGCGCCGAGCGCAGGGGGCACACCTACGCCGCCAACCTCACTTACGGCATCGCGTTGCTGGTGGGCCTCGAAGCGTTCATCAACATCGGCGTGAACATGGGCTTCCTGCCCACCAAGGGCCTCACCTTGCCGTTCATCAGCTACGGCAACAACAGCACCATCGTAATGTGCGTGGCGATTGC
>JAYTTZ010000124.1:0-8376 GCA_043744805.1 Gammaproteobacteria bacterium | reverse complement strand
CACCCCAGCAGGAAATGGCGGATCGGGTTGGACTCGCCATCCAGACCCACCACCATCTCGTGTGCGAAGCTGGCACCGGAACCGGCAAGACCTTTGCCTATCTCGTGCCTGCCTTGCAGGCGGGTGTACGCACCATCCTGTCGACCGCCACGCGGACTCTCCAGGACCAGCTTTTCCACGTTGATCTCCCGCGCGTCCGCGCCGCGCTCAAGAGCGAAGCCAGCATCGCGCTGCTCAAGGGACGCGCCAATTACCTTTGCCTGTATCGCATGGAGCGCGCCGCGGGTGATCCCTTGCTGGGCTCGCGTGAACAGACCGACCTCGCGCGCATCGCGGCGTGGAGCCGCGAGACCATCCTCGGGGATATCGCGGAGGTTTCGGCCGTGGCGGAAGAGTCCCCGCTGTGGCCGTTCGTGACTTCCACGGTTGAAAACTGCCTCGGCCAGCGTTGCCCCAACATCGAGGATTGCCACGTCAAGGAAGCCCGCCGGCGTGCCGTGGCGGCCGACGTGGTGGTGGTCAACCACCACCTGCTGTTTGCCGACATGGCGCTCCGGGATGCAGGCTTTGGCGAAATCCTGCCGACGGCCCAATGCGTGGTGATCGACGAAGCCCACCAATTGCCAGCGCTGGCGTTGAATGCCTTCGGGCAGAACGTCTCGGCGCGCCAGCTCCGCGAACTCGCACGGGACGCGGAGCGTGCGGGCCGCAGCGAGGCGCCTGACATGCCGGATCTGGCGGCCGCCGCGCGCACCCTGGAACACACCGTCGACAAATCCGTGGCGGCGCTTGCCAATTTTGGCGGCAAGCAGTCGGAACAGTTGCTTCAATCCCACCCTGTACTGGCCGATCTGCTGGCGCAATTGGGCGCCGCCCTGCAGAACCTGGGGCGTCAGCTTACCCTCGCGGCCGAACGCGGCGAGGAACTTGAAGCCTGTGATCGGCGCTCGGGCGAACTCCTCGGCCGACTGGGCGACTGCCTGCGTCCGGACGATGCCGAGAGCGTGCGCTGGCTCGAAGCCGGCACGCGGGGCTTCGTGCTGCACGCCACGCCCTTGTCGATTGCCGAGCGCTTCCGCGCCCGGCTCGACAGTTCGCCGGCGGCGTGGGTTTTCTGTTCGGGCACCCTGGCCGTCGGCGGTAGCGTGGCCCATTTCTGCCGCGAGCTTGGGATCACCGATGCCGACGAGGCGGTGTGGCAGAGCCCCTTCGATTATGAACGCCAGGCCTTGCTGTACCTGCCAGAACTCGATTGCGATCCGGGAGACGCCCGCTACCTGGAAGTCATTTCCGATCTGGCGGAAGACGTGCTTGCGGCCAGCCGCGGCCGCGCCTTCTTCCTCTTCACGAGCTATCGCGCCCTGGAATACTGTGCCGCGCGCTTGCGCACCCGATTGCCGTGGCCGGTGCTGGTCCAGGGTGAATCCCCGCGGGCGCGCCTGCTAGCCGAATTCCGGCTGCTCGGAAACGCTGTGCTGTTCGGGACGTCGACCTTCTGGGAAGGCGTGGACGTGCGCGGAGAAGCGCTGTCTTGCGTCATCATCGACAAGCTGCCGTTTGCCCCGCCCGACGAGCCCGTGGCGCGTGCACGGGGCCAGCAACTGGCCTCGGAAGGCCGCAACGCGTTTCGCGAACTGCAGATTCCTGCCGCCGTGATAGCCCTCAAACAGGGGGCGGGGCGGCTGATCCGTGACGCGGCTGATCGGGGCGTCCTGGTCCTTTGCGATCCGCGGCTCAAGACGCGTTCCTACGGGAAACTCTTCCTGAATTCGCTGCCCCCGCTGCCCCGTACGCGGTCGCTGGAAGACGTCCAGGCCTTCTTCGCCGGTGACGCCCCGTCGCGCGCGCTGGCAAAGACAAGTTGATTGTTTAAGATGCCGACGCGCCCGCGGCGGGCGCAGCCACAAATCCAGACAGGCGATTTACACAGGAGAGTAGTGCTAATGAGCAAGCGCATGCTTGGCGACATCTCGATCGATGTCGCAATCGAACTGGCCGTCGACGACGGCTTTCCGGCAGAAGTCCTGGTACCCAACCACGATCCGGACCTGCTTGCCGCCAACAAGGCGCTGATCGAGCCCTTTTGCCGCAATCCCGCCACCGGTGGCCTCAAGCTGAGCATCCACACCTGGGTAGTGAAGACCGGCAAGCAGACGATCCTCATCGATACCTGCAACGGCAACCACAAGGAACGCCCGAACTTCGAACTGGCCCACCATCTGGACCTCCCGTACCTCGAGCGTCTGGCCGCAGCTGGCGTAAGCCCGGAGGAAGTGGACATCGTGATGTGCACGCATCTCCACGTCGATCATTGCGGCTGGAACACCCAATTGAAGAACGGCAAATGGGTGCCGACTTTCCCGAACGCGAAGTACATCTTCTCGCGCGAGGAGTTCAACCAGTGGAATCCGGCCGTGCCGGGTTACGACGAAAGCCCGATCAACGCAGGCGTGTTCAACGACAGCGTACTGCCGGTCGTCGAAGCTGGCCTCGCCCAGATGGTCGACGACGACCATGCCCTCAACGACAACATGCTGATTCGCCTCGCCCCCGGCCACACCAAGGGCAGCATCGTGCTGGAAGTGGAATCCAGGGGTCAGCACGCGCTGTTTGCCGGTGACACCCTGCACTCCCCGATTCAGATCCTCCGTCCTGAATGGAGCAGCGGGTTTTGCCTCGATCCCGTGATGTCCGGCCAGACGCGCCGCAAGCTGATGGAACACTGCGTCGAGAAGAACGCGCTCCTGATGCCCGCGCATTTCCCGCCGCCGCATGCCGTTCGCGTACGCCGCGACGGGAACAACTTCACGTTCGTTCCCGAGTAAGCGCGGGCACTTGATGGAATCCCCCTCGCGTCCAGGACAGGAATCGCTGGCGACCAAGGCCGCCGCGATGCTGCGCATGCAAGACGAAATGAACGCGCGGGTGGATGCCGATTGGCTCGCCCGGGACCGTGAATGGTACCGGGCGGTCTGGATCGAATGCGCCGAACTGATGGACCACTACGGCGGCTGGAAGTGGTGGAAGGCCGCGCACCGCGACATCGAGCAGGTGATGCTGGAAATCGTCGACATCTGGCATTTTGGCCTCAGCATGCGCATCGATTCAGCCTGTGACTTCGATAGTGCAGGCAGGCAGATTGCCGCTGAGTGGCTGCAGTCACGGGTCAGCGAAGGCTTTTTGCGCGACGTCGAGCGGCTTGCCGCCGGCGCCGTGGCGGAGCGTCGTTTCGAGGTTTCGCTGGTACCGCTCCTGCTGGCCGACATCGGCTGCGGTTTCGATGATCTATACCGCGCTTACCTGGGCAAGAACGTGCTTAATTTCTTCCGGCAGGACCATGGCTATCGCGAAGGCCACTACCTCAAGCAGTGGCATGGTCGCGAAGACAACGAACACCTGGCTGAAGTCCTGGCCGAACTCGACCCCAACGTTCCGGACTATCGGGCCGCGCTCTACCAGGCATTGCGCGAGCGCTATCCCGCCGCAGGGACCACCCCGGCCGGCTAGCCTGGCAGTGATTCCAGGTAGCGATCGGCGTCCAGCGCGGCCTGGCATCCAGAGCCCGCCGAAGTCACTGCCTGGCGATAGATGGGATCGGCGCAATCCCCGGCGGCAAAAACGCCAGGAACGCTGGTCGCGGTGGCAAAGGCCCCAGTCCCGCTCTGCACGTTGATGTAGCCGCCGTTCATCCCAAGTTGCCCTGCGAAGATGCCCGTGTTGGGCTGGTGGCCAATCGCTACGAACACCCCGTGGAGTTCGATCTCGTGCGTCTCGCCGGTGCCGGCGCGCTGGATGCGCAGGCCGGTCACGCCGTGGGCGTCGCCAAGCACTTCGTCCACCGCCGAATTCCATTCGATGCTGACTTTGCCCTGGTCGACCTTGTCCAGCAGGCGCTGGCTCAAGATCCGTTCGGCGCGGAATTTGTCGCGGCGATGCACGACCGTGACATGCGAGGCAATGTTCGACAGGTAGAGCGCTTCCTCGACGGCCGTGTTGCCGCCGCCAATCACCGCCACCGGCTTGTTGCGGTAGAAGAACCCGTCGCAGGTGGCGCAGGCCGAGACGCCCTTGCCCTTGAACGCTTCTTCGGAAGGCAGGCCGAGGTATTTGGCCGAAGCGCCGGTCGCGATGATGAGGGCGTCCGCGGTGTAGGTGCCGGCATCTCCTACCAGCCTGAGCGGACGCTCGTCGAGGGCGACCGTATGGATGTGGTCGTTAACGAGGCGCGTACCGAAGCGTTCCGCGTGCGCCTTCATCCTTTCCATCAGTTCTGGCCCCATTACCCCGCTAGCATCACCGGGCCAATTGTCGACTTCCGTGGTCGTCGTCATCTGGCCGCCCACTTCGATGCCAGTGATGAGCACGGGATCCAGTGCGGCGCGGGCGGCATAAACCGCCGCCGTGTAACCGGCTGGACCGGAACCAAGGATCAACAGGCGGGAGTGAAGCGTGCGCATGGGATCTCCTCCGGCCGAAGCGGATGGCCAGCGTCGTTGAACGGTGATCTGGGCTGATTGATACTGCCGGCGCGAGTCTACGGCCCGTCATCGCAATTGCAACACGCCGCCTTGGTGTGCCCCGAATCCGCTACGCAGGAGATGTTCTTATGAGTTTGCCCGACCGCATGAGGGGAATCGAAATCACCCAGCCCGGGGGGCCTGAAGTCCTCCGCGTCGTCGAACTGGCGCGGGTGGTGGCAGGCCCCGGCGAAGTCCTGGTGAAGGTGGCTGCTGCCGGCGTGAATCGACCGGATTGCCTGCAGCGCGCGGGCCTGTATCCCCTCCCGCCCGACGCAAGCCCGCTGCCTGGCCTGGAGATTGCGGGCGAGGTCGTTGCCCTCGGCGCCGGCGCGACCCGCTGGCAGATCGGTGACAAGGTGGTTGCCCTGACGCATGGCGGCGGTTACGCGGAGTACTGCCGGGCACACGCCTCGCACTGCCTGCCCTGGCCTTCGGACTGGACTCCTGCCGAAGCGGCCGGCCTGCCGGAAACCTGCTTTACGGTTCAGCACAATCTGTTCGGACGGGCAGCCCTGCGTGCTGATGAAACCGTCCTCATCCACGGCGGCAGCAGCGGCATTGGCGCCACCGCCATCCAACTCGCAAAGGCACGCGGGTCGCGGGTGATCACGACTGTCGGCAACGAGGAAAAGCGCGCGTTCTGCACCGGGCTTGGCGCCGATCTGGCGATTAACTACCGGACGCAGGACTGGCTCGCGGAGGTGCTCGCGGCGACTGGAAAGCGAGGCGTCGACGTGGTGCTGGACATGGTCGCCGGCCCTTATGTCGAAAAGAACCTGCGGGCCCTGGCGCCCGACGGCCGCTACGCGATGATTGCTTTCCTGCAGGGCGCAAAGGCAGAGGTGAATTTCGGGCACATCCTGGGAAAACGGCTGACCCTCACGGGTTCAACGCTCAGGCCTCAATCCGTCGCACAGAAGGCGGCCATTGCCCGCGAAGTGGAGGAACAGGTGTGGCCGCTGGTTGCAGCAGGCGCATACCGTACGCCCGTCTTCCGCAGCTTTTTCCTGAGCGAGGCTGCGGCGGCGCACACCCTGATGGAAGCCAGCGAACACATGGGCAAGATCGTGCTCATCCCATGATTACGGGACTTTGTTCTATTTTTAACTGTTGCACCGCATAATTAAGCGGTTTAAACCACCCATACTTTAAAACTGTCCAGCCGGCGGAGGAATTGCAGCGTGCGTTCGTCTTATCTCTTCACTAGCGAATCGGTGTCCGAAGGACATCCTGACAAGGTCTGCGACCGGATCTCCGATGAGGTCGTCGATTGTTTCTTCCGCGAAGCCGCCGTCGCCGGCCTGGATGCGAGCGAGGTCCGCGTCGCGTGCGAAACCCTCGCCACCACCAATCGCGTGGTCATTGCCGGCGAGACCCGCGGCCCCAGTACTGTCACCCACGACCTCATCTCCCACCTTGCGCGCCTCGCCATTCGTGACATTGGTTACGAGCAGGACGGCTTCCACTGGGAAGATGCCGACATCGAAGTCCTGTTGCACGGCCAGTCTGCCGACATCGCCCAGGGCGTGGACGCCAGCGGCCAGAAGGACGAAGGCGCCGGCGACCAGGGCATCATGTTTGGTTACGCCTGCACCGAAACGGCCGACCTCATGCCTGCGCCGATCTACTACGCGCACAAAATCCTCCACCTCATGGCCATCGCGCGGAAGACTGGCGCCACCACCATGCTCGGGCCTGACGCCAAGAGCCAGGTGACGGTGCGCTACGAAAACGGTAAGCCGGTGGGCGTTACCCAGATCGTGGTCTCGACCCAGCACCTCGATGGCAAGCTGACCTCCGGCGACGTCCGGACCATCATCGAACCCTACGTCCACCAGGCGCTGCCCGAAGGCTGGATCACCCCGCAAACGGCCTGGCACGTCAACCCGACCGGCGCCTTCGTGATCGGCGGCCCGGACGGTGACTGCGGCCTGACCGGTCGCAAGATCATCGTCGATACCTACGGCGGCGCGGCCCCGCACGGTGGCGGCGCGTTTTCCGGCAAGGATCCGACCAAAGTCGACCGCTCCGCTGCCTATGCCGCGCGCTACCTCGCCAAAAACGTCGTCGCCGCCGGATTTGCCGAACGCTGCACAATCCAGCTCGCCTATGCGATTGGCGTAGCCAAGCCCCTGTCGCTGTACGTGGATCTCCACGAGACCGGTTCGGTCGACGCGGCCAAGCTCGAAGACATCCTGATGGACGTCATGAACCTCACGCCGCGCGGCATCCGCACCCACCTGAACCTCAACCAGCCGATTTACGCGCGTACGTCTTCCTATGGCCACTTCGGTCGCAAGGCCGAAGCCGACGGTGGCTTCTCCTGGGAGAAGACCGATCTGGTCGACACCCTGAAGCGCGCATTGGCTTAAGCGATCCGCCGTGCGATGCGCGGCGTACCAGCGCTATCACCCATCAAACTGGAAGGAAACGTTATGACCCGAGGCAAGGCATCCACCGCCGCCCCCAAATCCGCGCCGCGCGCCACCCGAGGCCGCATTGCGGCTGCCCAGCGGGACTACGTCGTCAAGGACATTGGTCTCGCTGATTTTGGTCGCATTGAAATCGAGCTTGCCGAGCAGGAAATGCCCGGACTGATCGCCATGCGCAAGGAGTTCGGCAAGGCGAAGCCCCTGAAGGGCGCCCGCATCACGGGTTCGTTGCACATGACGATCCAGACGGCCGTACTGATCGAAACCCTGCAGCAACTTGGTGCCAAGGTGCGCTGGGCCAGCTGCAACATCTACTCAACCCAGGACCACGCTGCCGCAGCCATCGCCAGGACGGGCACCCCGGTGTTCGCCTACAAGGGCGAGTCGCTGGAAGAGTACTGGGACTTTACTGACCGTATCCTCGACTGGGGCAACGGCCAGGGCCCGAACATGATCCTGGACGACGGCGGCGACGCCACGTCCTTCGTGCACCTTGGCCTGAAGGCCGAAACGGATCCATCGGTGCTTGAAAAGCCGGGCAATCCGGAAGAAGCGGCCCTCTTTGCGCAGCTCAAGAAGTCCCTCAAGCGCGATCCGAAGCGTTTCAGCCGCATCGCGCCCGCCATCAAGGGCGTAACGGAGGAAACCACCACCGGCGTGCATCGCCTCTACCAGATGCACACCCGCGGCGAACTCCTGTTCCCGGCCATCAACGTCAATGACGCGGTGACCAAGTCCAAGTTCGACAATCTCTACGGCTGCCGCCACTCGTTGATTGATGCGTTGAACCGCGCCACCGACGTGATGATTTCGGGCAAGGTTGCCGTCGTCGCCGGCTATGGCGACGTGGGCAAGGGATCCTGCCAGTCGCTGAAGGGGCAGGGCGCCCGCGTCATCGTTACCGAAATCGACCCCATCTGCGCGCTGCAGGCCGCGATGGAAGGCTACCAGGTGATGAAAATGGATGACGCCTGCAAGATTGGCGACATCTTCGTGACCACCACCGGTTGTTGCGACGTCATCACCGAGCGTCACATGAAGCAGATGAAGAATCTTGCGATCGTCTGCAACATCGGTCATTTCGACAGCGAGATCCAGGTGGAGAAGCTGCGCAAGTACCGGTGGCATTCGATCAAGCCTCAGGTTGACCGCATCGAGGTTGCCCGCGGTCGCAGCATCATCCTGCTGGCTGAAGGTCGCCTGGTGAACCTTGGATGCGCCACCGGCCACCCGAGCTTCGTGATGTCCAATTCATTCACCAACCAGACGATCGCGCAGATCGAGCTCTACCAGCACACCGAGGTCTACGCCGTTGGCGTGCACGTTCTACCGAAGATGCTCGACGAAAAGGTCGCGCGCCTTCACCTGGAGAAGATTGGCGTGGTCCTCGACGAACTGTCGAAGGAGCAGGCGAAGTACCTCGG
>JAYTTZ010000123.1:0-8388 GCA_043744805.1 Gammaproteobacteria bacterium | reverse complement strand
GCTGCCGCGATCGGCGGGCCATCCTGGGCGCTCGCCCAGGCGGACATCGTGAGCAGCCATCCGAACAGCCACTTCGCGAACATGCGGGCGACCTGTGTAGAGAGGCCGCTATCCTAGCGCATCCGTCCGGCAGTTCTTCTGGTCGTCGGGTCTTCGGGTCGCCGGGTCTTCGGGTCTTCGGGTCTTCGGGTCTTCGGGTCTTCGGGTCTTCGGGTCTTCGGGTCTTCGGGTCTTCGGGCTTGACCGCGAACACGGTTACTCAGGACAAACAAGCCTTCGACCGCTTCAGCCGCGCACACCGTTCGCCCTGAGCCCCTCGAAGCCTGTCCGGAGCTCATCGTAGGGGGAGACCTTGGTAACCGCGCCAGGCTGACCGAGATTTCGGAACGGCAATTTAGCGCCTACGCCGTGGTCGCCGACGCAAGCGGCAGCCTCGCCAGTGGTGGCCCGGCCTCCCCCATCTCCGACGACTGGATCAACCTGCTGATTCCGGTGGGCGCCGACCTGCGGCCTGCTCACCTCCCCCGAGGTGCACTGAAATTGCTGGCGCCTCTTCTCGCGCAAACCTTCGCCGCGCGCGGACGCGGTCAGCGCCTCCAGCGGCGGAGGCACGCCGCGCAAGCCGTCCACCACCTGCTTTGCCCAGTCGGCGAAGGCCACGGCGTCGATCAAGCGGCAGCGTGCCGATGCTGCGCGTCCGCGGCGGAACCCAAGCTGGGGAAGGCGCGGGATCCGCGCTTTCCCGCAGGCCATGCCTGCACGCACCCGCGTCTCAGTGCCGCAAGGCCGCCTGTTCCATCTGGAGGAACACATTGTAAGCGTTGGCGCGGTTGGCCACCTTGAAGGTGGGCAAGCCCGCGAACGCCTGCCAGTCGATGCGGGCATAGGCCTCGTCGAAGGTGAGGAAATCCGCCACGGCTTGCGCCATCTGCGCGCGCAGGAACTCAAGGTAACGGCGGGTAATCGCGAGATCGGCCTGCGGGTCCAGCGTGGCAGGGCCATGTCCCGGCACCAGCACCCGGGCGGGGATTTGCGCCAGGCGGTCGAGGGCTTCGAGCCACCGGACGACATCCGCCTCGCCGATGAAAGGCACCCGGCCTGCGTAGACGGTGTCGCCGCCAAACAGCACGCCGTCTTCTTCCACCAGCATCGCCAGATCCTCGGGCGCATGCCCCGGGCCGACGTGCTTGAGGATGAAGTGGAGCCCGCCAAGCGCAAAGGACTCGTCGGCGCTTAGCCAGCGATCTGGCAGGGGCAAGGTGAACGCAGGCCCAAGCCAGCGCCCAAGGCTCGCCTGGCGTTCCTGCAACCTCGCCTGCGCAGCGTCGGACTGGAGGTAGGCCCGCGCGCCGGCCTGTGCCCAGATTGCCGCCCCGGCGGCACGCAGCGCCGGGATGCCGTAAAAATGATCCGCGTGGTAGTGGCTGATGATGACCCTGCAGATCGGCAGCGGTGTTCGCTGCCGGATTGCCTCGATGAGCCGCGCCGCCAGCGCCGGCGTGCCCAGTGCGTCGAAAACCACCACGCAGTCCCGGGTGATGACGAAGCCCGCGTTGGACATGAAGCCCTGGTTGGCAGTGGAGGAGTCTTCGAGCCGCCCCTGCACGTACCAGCTGTGCGGGCCAGCCTGCTTGATCGGCATCTCGACGGTCGCAGGCTGCCAGTCAGGTGCAGCCAGCACGGTCGCGGCGAACACGAGAAAGGATAACGAGGCGACCGCGCGCCTCACGCGATGCCCGGATTGCCCTCGACCCCGCGGAGCCGGGGCTGGTTCACCACGGGTGCGGCAAGCCGTTGGTGGGCGCGCAGGTACTCGGCCACCACCTCCCACACCGGCGGACCTTCCACGTGTTCGGCCACCGACGCCCAGCCGGCCACTTTGTAGCGCTTGCCAGCGTCGAGCGGCTGGTCGCCCAGGCGGAGATCGGAGATGCGCTGGCCCATCGCAGCAGCGGGCTCGCAGGTGTAGCGGAGGCCGCCCGCGCGGACCATGTCGCCACCCTGTTGCAGGTAAGGATCGGGGTTGAAGAGGTTGTCGGCCACGTCTTCCAGCACTGCCTTGATCTGCTCCCCGGTAAGTTCGTTCAAGGTGACGGCGGGATAGGTGATCGCGGTCTGGTCCAGCAAGCGCTCCAGGGTGATGGTCTCGCCCGGCAGCACGCTGGTGCCCCAGCGAAAACCCGGGGAAAACGCGATGTCCGCGCCCTTGACCTGCATCAAGGCGTCCAGGATCAGCTGGTCGACGCTGCCATTGAAGTTGCCGCGTCGATAGAGCAAGCCTTCGCTCACCGCGAGCTTTTCCTCCAGCTTCGCCTTGAACGGCGCGCGGTGGGTGTCGATCACCTTTTGCATGCCAGCGTCCGGCGGCAGGAGCCGCGAAAACACCGGCAGCAGGCGGTACTGCGTCCCCTTCACCTTGCCCTCGCGCACGTCGAAGTCGAGCACGCCCAGGAACTTGGTATTGCTGCCTGCATTGGTGACCAGCGTGACGCCGCCGGCGTTCTTCACGGCCACTGGCCGCGGGACGCCGTCATGCGTGTGGCCGCCCAGGATCGCATCGAGCCCGGTCACGCGGCCGGCCAGCTTGAGATCGACATCCATGCCGTTGTGGGACAACAGCACCACCACCTGCGCGCCCTGCGCGCGCGCGTCGTTAATCGTGGCCTGCAGTTGCTCTTCCTGGATGCCGAAACGCCAGTCCGCCACCAGGTGGCGCGGATTGGCGATGGGCGTGTAGGGAAAGGCCTGGCCGATCACCGCGACCTGCACGCCGTTGGATTCACGCAGGGTGAACGGGGCGAACACGGGATCGCCAAAATCAGCCGTGTTCACGTTCTGGGCGACGAATTCAATCTTGCCGCGCATGGGGCCATCGATGAGTTCGCGCACCCGCGCCATGCCGTAGGTGAACTCCCAGTGGCCGGTCATCACGTCTACGCCCAGGGCAAGCTGCGCGGCGACCATATCGCTTCCCCTGGTCCACAGCGCCGTGGCAGATCCCTGCCACGTGTCGCCGCCATCGAGCAGCAAGGCGCCGGGCCGTGAATCTCGCAGCCGCTTCACCAGGGTGGCGAGATGCGCATAGCCGCCCACCTGGCCATAGGTGCGGGCGAGGGTCTCGAAGTCGACACAGCTGAAGGCATGGGCCTCGCGCGAGCCGGACTTGAGCCCGAAGTATTCGAGGAAACGCGCGCCCGTCACGTGCGGCGGCTGGCCTTTGTGAGCGCCGAGACCGAGGTTGAAGGAGGGTTCGCGAAACCACACCGGTAACAACTGCGCGTGGGCGTCGGTGTAGTGCAGCAGGCTCAGGTTGCCAAAGGGCGGGACGGCGTAGAAAGCCTCGCCGTCGGCGTTGGCCAGCGCGGCACTCGCGGCCAGGTTGCTGCCTGCGGCGGCGGCCACCGCCAGCAGGCGCATGAACTCACGCCGGTTCACTGGTTGACCGGCGAGGCGGCATCGAACAGGAAAGCCATGACGTCCTTCAGCTGTTGTTCGGTGAGGATTTCCTTATGGCCAAAGCGCGGCATGTTGGAGCAGGCCATGTCGGCGCTCGCGTTGTTGAGCTTGCGCCAGGTGTATTCGATCACTGCCGGCGAGTTGCCGCGCAGCTTGCCGTACTGGCGCAAGCTCGGCCCGATGGTGCCGTAGGCGAGTTCGCTCGCCGCCAGTTCGTGGCAGGCGTAGCAGTTGCCGCCGGCAGGCTTGGCGGGATCATCGTTGGATTGCAGGCCGGTACTGGTGGTGGCCACCACTTCGCCACGTTTGAAGTCGCCGAAGTAGGCCTTGCCAGCAGGCGGCCTGATGGTGGCGAGCGCCAGCGCCTTCACCGTGTTGGCCTCCGCGGCGGGTAGCGCATGGGCATCCTTGCGGGAGCAGAGCTTCTGGGCTTCGTCCTGTTCCAGCCGGTCCATGCCGGCCTGGCCCTTGGCCGTGAAGGACGATTTCATCGCGGCGGCGACCTCCACGGTGCCTGCCACGGGGGCAAGCGGGAAAGCCACCACGGCGAGGGCAAGGAAGGCATTACGGGCAAAGTTCATGCGCCTGCTCCTCAACGTTTGATCGAAGGTGCGGCCATCACGCCACCTTCCGCGTTCTTGGCCAGGAACATGGTGAGTCCGATGGCCACTTCGGAGCCGAACTTGAGTTGCGGCAGGCGCTGCTGCCGAAAGCAGTCCTGCAGTCGCCACTCCATGCTCCGCAGTTCCCCCTGGGAGATGCGATAGGCCGGCCAGTGGGTGTAGGCCTCCTGCGCGCCTTTCGGCTCCGTGAGCTTGGGCAGGGCCTGCAGGCGGATGCGCTTGCCTTCCTCGCCATGGCAGGTGGCGCAGGCAAAATCGTGCGGGCCGGCGCGGTAATGGAACACGCCTTCACCCAGCGCGTAGGCGGCCTGTTCCCGGGGGTGCTGCATGGGCAGGGTGATGGCCTTGCCTTTGGACGCCACCACCACGTAGGCCACGAGGGATTCGAGGTCGGACTTCTTCTCGCCGTCACCAAATTTTTGTTTCAGCACGTCCTCCGGCTGCAGCCCCTGCAGGGTTTGCATGCAGCTCAGGAGCCGCGTTTCGAGATCCTGCACTTGCTGCGTGTCTTCAAACCAGCGCGGCAGTTGCGCGTAGGCGCCGTCGATCACGCCTTTGCCAAGGCCCAGATCGCAGGCCGTGAGATCGGCGTTCTTCGGCCCGCGCTGCGCGTGCCACAGCGCTTCGCCGCGCAACTGCCAGAGCTCGGCGGGGTTTTCGTCGCCAAACATCTCACGGTATTCGGCGATGGCGGCTTCCGTGTCCGCCGCCGCGTGGGCCACGGGGAGGATGGCAACGCCAAGGCCGGCCAGCAGGCACGTCGTGGCAATGATTCGTGTGTGCATGCCCTGCCCTCCCTTGCTTAGCCGATAGCCACTTCGTCGGTACGCGACTCGCCCGCCGTGTCGGTCCAGGTGACGCTGAGCTTGTCGCCCTTGGCCGCACCCTTGAACCTGAACGCGAGATAGGGGTTCTTCGACACCGACGGTCCCCAGTCCGCGTCCAGCACCACGGTGCCCTTGCAGTTCGCGGTGACTTTGATGATGTAGTGCGCGGGCACCACATTGCCGTCGGCATCCTTGCGCTGGCCGGTTTCCATCACGTGGGCCATCAGAACCTTCACGTCCACGAGGTCGCCCCTGGCGACGGCGCGTATGCGCATTGGATCAGTCATGCGTGTTCTCCGTGCGTGCGCTCAACCGCCACATCCACCAAGGGTGATCTTGACGAGTCGGGCAGCGAAAAAGGAACCCGCGTCCGTGGTGATCACGGCGTGGATGAGCGAGCTTTCGGCCACTTTCACGCGGGTGGCGACGAAAGGCTCCGTGCCCGCCGGGAAGTTGAACGACGCCGACATGACGTGAGGGTTCTTCTCCACCAGCACGTGGATGGCGCGGGTACCGGGGATCCTGCTTTCGATCTCCACCGGTACGGCTGCGCCATTCTCCGCGATGTCCGGCGCCTTGAAGGCAATGTCGGCGGATTCCCCGGGTGTGCCGACACCCAGCGCCTTGTAGGCGTCCGCCATTGCCGTGGCGGTGAAGGCCGGGCGGGCTTCGGCGGCGGCAAACGCAAGGCGGGAGAGCAGCGCGCTGCTGGCGGCGGCGGCCGCAATGCCCGCTTGCGCGAGGCGCTGCATGAAGTGTCTGCGCGATAAGGACATGGTCAGTGGCTCCTGGGTGCGGGGATCCGGCCCCGTCTGGTAATGACGACATCAAACCTGGACGATCCGGCGCTCATGGCGTGGCGGCGCCCGCCAGAATCCAGTCCACCATAGTCGCAAGATCGGCCGCCGCGACGTGCGCCTGCGGCGGCATGACGTTGCTGCCCCAGGCGCCGCTGCCGCCTTGCCTGATTTTTTGCGTGAGCGTTGCCCTGGTGTCCCTGGTATCGGCGTAACGCTTGGCGACGTCACTGAACGCGGGCCCCAGCTTCGCGGCTTCCGGCGCATGGCACGCCAGGCAGCCCGTGTCCCCGGCAAGCTGGAAGCCGGGCGCTTTCGCGCTGGCGGTACCCACTGGCACGACGTCGCCCGCGAAGCTGCGGAAGTGGCTGCGGAGATCCCCGTACAGTTGTTGCGTGAAGCCGGCGGGCAGTTGGGAGGAGATCCTGGGCGCGGGACCGCAGTCCTGCATGCAGGCCGTGGCTTTGACATCCGGCTTGCCCTCGACGCTACCAAAGCCATGGGCCGTGGTGAAGCCATCGCGATTGGGCATCTGGATTCCGGGCAGGGAATCCTGATCGAGCACCGCGTCCGCCGGGATGATTTCATTGAGGTTGAGCACGTAGGCGGTAACGGCGTAGACCTCGTCGGGGGTCAGGGTCTTCGAGTTGTTGAACGGCATCGCGCGGTTGATGTAGTCCCACAGCGTGGTGGCGTAATTGAGCTTGCTGCCCACCGTGCGCTGCGGTGAGTGGGTGCCAAGCGAGCCCACGCCGCCGGCCAGCGCCAGGTAATCCGTGCTTTCGCCAAACGTGCCATGGCAGCTTGCACACTGCGTGTCGTACACCGCCTGGCCGTCCGCCACGGACCCTGATCCTTTGGGCAGGCCCGTGCCGTCGGGCCGCACGTCGATGTCCCATGCCATCACTTCATCCGCCGCGAGCGCACGCCCAAGGCCATGCCAGGGCCGCGAAGCTGCGGCGCTGGCGCTCGTTGCGACGAGCGACACCGCAACGACGAGTGCGCTAGATCTGGACATTGCGCACATCGCCCGTCTCCAGCACCTGCCAGGTCTGGATGGCGTTGTTGTGGTAGATGGAGCGCGTGCCGCGCACTTCGCGCAGTTGGCGCATGGCGGGCTGCACGTAGCCGGTTTGATCGATGCAGCGGCTTTGCAGGAGGGCCGGCGAGCCGTCCCAGCGCCAGTCGAACCGGAAGCGCGTGAGCGCCTTGCTTTGCACCGGCTCCTGCAGGCGCGCCGCCTGCCAGTTGCGGCCGCCGTCCACGGAGACATCCACCCGCTTCACCCGACCGCGTCCCGACCATGCAAGCCCGGTAATTTCGTAATAGCCGCCCTTGTCCAGCAGTTGCATGCCCCCGGACGGCGAAGTGATCACGGACTTGGCTTCCTGGATCCAGGTGAACTGGCGGCTGTTACCGTCGGGCATCAAGTCCGAGTAGTGGAGCGTTTCTTCCCGCGTGTGCCAGGGTTGGTCGCCCACTTCGAGACGTCGCAGCCACTTCACGCTGGAAACGCCCTGCACGCCCGGCACCACCAGGCGCAGCGGATAGCCATTCTCGGGCCGCAGCATCTCGCCGTTCTGGCCGTAGACCAGCAGCACGTCGTCCAGCGCCATGGCCATGGGGATGGTGCGCGTAAGGCCCGAGCCATCCGCGCCTTCCGCCAGCAGGAATCTGGCGCGCCCGGGATCCACGCCCACGTCCTCCAGCACCGTGGACAGCAGTACGCCCGTGTACTCCGCACACGAGAGCATGCCGTGGGTGAACTGCACCGTGGGCACCGCCACGTTGCCCCACTCCATGCCCGAGTTGGCGCCGCATTCGATGAAGTGCAGGCGCGAGACGGACGGCAGGCGCAGGACGTCGTCCATCGAATACAGCTTCGGCTTTGCCACCAAGCCGTGCACGGCCAGGCGGTGTTCATTGGGATTGAGATCCGGTAGCCCGGCGTGGTCGCGCTCGAAGTGGAGCCCGTTAGGCGTGATCACGCCAAAGAGGTTCTGCAGCGGCGTGAAGGCAATGGAGGATTCGTTGGTGCGGGTGAGGCCAGGACTCTGGCGGCGAATGAGCCCGGCTTCGAAGCGCGAAGGGTTGCCGTAGGGCGTACTGGCCACCGGCTTGCCGAGGAGACGGGAAGCTGGCGGCACCTGCAGCGGCGCGGCACTTGCGGCCGATCCAGTGGCCAGCGCGGCGGCACCCGCAAGGTTTTGCATGAACAGGCGCCGCGGCAGGATTGCCGGGGGCAGCAGGTTTTTCGCATCACGCAGAATACGGCCGTGGACCCGCGAGTCTTGTGTCATTGCGCCCCCGCCTGCTGGTTGGTCGCGTGATGCCGGACGGCGATCTGCATCCCCTCCGCGTGGGAATCAAAGCACATGGCGGTGGGAGCAACAAGCGCCATCACCCGCCTGCTGCGGTGGCGGGATCAAGGAACAAGGATATTTTGCGGCGCCCTAGTTCTGCGATTGCGCCGTTGCCTGCTGCGTGGCCTGATGACCTGAATCCACCCGCATCGGAGCTGCCCATGCGCCCTGCCAGGTCCATCACCTTCGGCTGCTTCTGCCTTGCCATCCTGCAACCCGTTGACGCGGCCGCCGCCCTGCTCTGCTTCGAACAGCAGAAAACCGGCTTCGCGCTCGGCAACTGGTCGCACAAGTGGGAAGTCTCGAAGTTCGCCAACCTCAA
>JAYTTZ010000122.1:0-8402 GCA_043744805.1 Gammaproteobacteria bacterium | reverse complement strand
TGGCGCTGCACGCCGCTGCGGCCGTGCTCACGCCGGCAGTCACCCACGTTGCGGCAACTGCCATAGCCGGATCCATCGTGCAGCAGGCCGCGCCCAGCGGACAACTCGCCATTACCGCGCCCCTGCGCGGCAGCGTGGTGAGCATTGACGTGGCCATCGGTGCGACGGTCGTGCGCGGCGCGCCCATTGCCACGCTTGAAGCCATGAAGATGCACCACGTGGTGGAAGCCTCCGCTGCCGGCGTCATCATCGCCGTGCTGGCCACACCCGGCGAGACGCTCGCGGACGGCGCACCCATCGCTTTCCTGCTGCCGGCGGAAGCGGAAACTGCCGTAGGTGACGTGGTGCGCGCGATTGATCTCGACGCCTCACGTGCTGATCTCGATGAAGTCCGCAGCCTGCACCATCTCACGCAAGATGAAGCCCGACCCGCTGCGGTCCAGAAGCGTCGGCGCATCAACAGCCGCACGGCACGCGAGAACGTGGCGGACCTGCTCGACCCCGACAGCTTCATTGAATACGGCGCGCTGATCGTGGCCGCGCAACGGCGTCGGCGCAGCATCGAAGATCTCCGCCAGAACACGCCGGCCGACGGCATGGTGGGCGGCATCGGCACCGTCAACGGCGCGTGGGTGCCGGAAGACCGCGCACGCTGCATGGTGCTGGCCTACGACTACACCGTGCTGGCCGGCACGCAGGGCGTGTTCAACCACAAGAAGAAGGACCGCCTCTTTGCGCTGGCGCGTGAGTGGGCGCTGCCGGTGGTGTTCTACACCGAAGGCGGCGGCGGCCGACCGGGTGACGTGGACGTGGATGACGTGATCAGCTGCTGGCTCGACTTGCCCACGTTCGCCACCTGGCCGCAGTTGTCCGGCATCGCGCCCCGCATCGCCATCAACTCCGGGCGCTGCTATGCCGGCAACGCGGTGATCTTTGGCTGCGCCGATATCACCATCGCCACCGCCAACTCCAATATCGGCCTCGCGGGCCCCGCGATGATCGAAGGCGGGGGTCTCGGCAAGTTCACGCCGGAAGAAATCGGGCCGATCGACGTGCAGACGCGGAACGGCGTGGTAGACATCGCGGTGGCGGATGAAGCCGAAGCCACCGACGTCACGCGCCGACTCCTCGGCTGCTTCCAGGGCACCCTGCCGACCTGGCAGTGCGAAGATCAACGCACGCTGCGCCATCTCATCCCCGAGAACCGGCTGCGCGTGTACGACGTGCGCACGGTCATCAACACCCTGGCAGACACGGGCTCGGTCATCGAGCTGCGGCGCGACTATGGCGTTGGCCTCATCACGGCGTTCATCCGGATCGAAGGCAGGGCGCTGGGGCTGATTGCCAACGATCCGCGCCACCTCGGTGGCGCGATTGATTCCGAAGGTGGCGAGAAAGGCGGGCGCTTCCTGCAGCTTTGTGAAGCCTACGGCGTGCCCGTCCTTTCGCTCTGCGACACCCCCGGCTATATGGTGGGTCCCGACAGCGAGAAGACCGCGTCCGTGCGACGTGGCTCGCGACTCATCATGGCCAGTGCCAACCTCACGGTGCCGCTGTTCATGGTGGTGCTACGCAAGGGCTATGGCCTGGGCGCGCAGGCGATGGCGGGCGGCAGCTTCCATCGACCCTTCCTCTCGGCGGCGTGGCCAACAGCGGAGTTCGGGCCCATGGGGCTGGAAGGCGCGGTGAACCTCGGTTACCGCAAGGAACTTGAAGCAGAGCAGGATCCGCTGAAGCGCCAGGCCCTGTTCGCTGAACTGCTGGCGATGATGTATGCGCGAGGGAAGGCGGTTTCCGTGGCCTCGCAGATGGAAATCGACGCCGTGATCGATCCGGCAGAAACCCGCCAATGGCTGCTGCGCGGGCTGCGCTCGGCAGGGCCGCGGCGGCGACGCGACGTGCCCCCGGTCGACGTCTGGTAACTTGGAGGAACCCGGGATGAACGCACTGGAAGCCATCGCCAACAGCATGGCCATTGAAGGGCAGACCACCAGACCCGCGCTCTGCCTGATGAGCGCCTTCCTGGAACACGCAAGGAAGTTGAGAGGTCGCGCCAACGGCCTGGTTGAATTCGGCACCTATCGCGGCCGGGTGTCCTCCCTGCTGTCGCAACTGATGCTGGAGGATGACGTCCTGCATCTGGTCGACGTGGCAGATTATCTCGAACACGATCGCCTGAAGGCATTGGGCTGTCGTTACCAGTTTCACCGGATTGCCTCGGAGCGGTGGAACGTCAAGGCAGCGCACAAGGGACTCTTCTGGTTCAGCCACCATGACGCCAGCCATGCCTTCAGCAATGTCAGCCACGAATTGACGCTGATCGCAAAATGCACCTCCAGCGCTGCCGTGGTGGTCCTGGACGATTTCAATGATCCCTACAACCAGGTGCGCGCGGCGTATTACCACCAGCGCTACCTGAAGCGAAATCCGCTGGAGCTGCTCATAATGGGTTTTGGCAAGGCAGTACTCGTGCATACCGAGGTGTTTGCCGAGTACGAACGTTTTATCCTCAACGCGCTTCAGGTCAGGTTGCGCGAACTGGATTGCGATACCACCATTTTCCGGACGGACGCCTGCAGTGAATCACGCGCGTTTTCGATCGCGAAAAAGAAGCTTGCCACCGACCCCAACCGCTACGGTCTCAATGTCTGGGGAGAGCGCTTCTACCAGCCAAGTCGGGAGTAATCCCCCCCTCATGCGTCCTCGCAAAAGTCGTAAGGGAATGGGTGATCCGGGCTGGAGGCACCTTGATCCTGCCGGCACCCCGCGCCAGTAACCAACAACCCCAGGGAGCACGTCATCAAAATGAAAGCCATCGTCAGCGAACAAGTGGGCGGACCGGAAACCCTGGTCCTGCGCGAACTACCGACTCCCGAACCCAGACCTGGCGAAGTGCGGCTGCGGGTACATGCTTGCGGGGTCAACTATCCCGACGCGCTCATGCTGGAAGACAAATACCAGTTCCGTCCCGAACGCCCCTTCGCCCCCGGCGGCGAAGTCGCCGGCGTAGTGGATGCGGTGGGTGAAGAAGTTGAAGGCTTCAAGCCCGGTGATCGCGTGATTGCCCTGCTGGGCCACGGCGGCATGGCTGAGTACGCGGTGGCGAAGGTGGGAAAATGCGTGCACATGCCGGACGCGATGCCGTTCGATGAGGCCGCCGCCTTCATCTTCACTTACGGCACGTCCTGGCATGCGTTGAAGCAGCGCGCCTCGCTGAAGGCCGGCGATACCCTGCTGGTGCTGGGCGCGGCGGGCGGCGTGGGCCTTGCCGCGGTTGAACTGGGGGCGGCAGTGGGCGCACGCGTGATCGCTGCGGTTTCCAGCGAAGAAAAGCTCGAACTCGCCAAAAAGCACGGTGCCGCGGACGGCGTGGTATATCCGCGCGGACCGTTCGACAAGGACGGCACCAAGGCGCTGGCCGATCTCTTCAAGGGCGTGTGCGGCAAGCAGGGCGCCAACGTGATCTACGACGCCGTCGGCGGCGATTATGCCGAAGCCGCGCTGCGCGCCATCACCTGGGAAGGCCGCTTCCTGGTGGTGGGTTTCCCTGCCGGCATCCCGCGCATCCCGCTCAACCTGGCGCTTTTGAAGGGCTGCCAGATCGTGGGCGTGTTCTGGGGCGCGTTCACCGATCGCGACGTGGCCGGGAACCAGCGCAACAACGACGAACTCATCGCCTTCTACAACGCTGGCAAGATCCGTCCCTACGTGTCCGCTCGCGTGACCCTTCCTGATGCGGGCACCGCCATCCGCGCGCTGTCGGAGCGCCGGGCGCTGGGCAAGCTCGTAGTCACCATCGACTGAACTCCCCGACCGACGCCGCCAGGCGGCACGCAGCAAGGAACCAGACATGTCCGCGACCAATGAAAAATTTTCCCCCGCAGAAGAAGCCCTCCTGCTGGAGACCATCAGCCGCTGGACCGAGCGCGAGCTGAAGCCCATCGTCAAGGAATACGACCACGCCGATCGCTATCCCCATGACATCGTCGAGCAGATGAAGGAAATGGGACTCTTCGGCGCGACCATCTCGCAGGAATACGGTGGGCTCGGCTTGCCGGCCACCACTTACGCCAAGCTGGTGATGATCATTTCCAGCGTGTGGATGTCGATCACGGGCATCTTCAATTCCCACCTCATCATGGCGCTGGCGGTAGAGAAGTTTGGCACCCTGGCGCAGAAGGAAGAATGGCTGCCGAAGTTCGCCACGGGGGAAATCCGTGGTGGGCTTGCGCTGACCGAACCCGACGCCGGCACCGACCTGCAGGGCATCCGCACCCAGGCGAAGTGGAACGGCAGCGAGTATGTGATCAACGGCACCAAGACCTGGATCTCGAACGGCATCGAAGGCGGCGCGGTGGCCCTGCTGGTGAAGACCAACCCGCAAGCCGCGCCGCGCTACAAGGGCATGAGCCTGTTCATCGCGCCGAAGAAGGCAGGCTTCTCGGTGGGCAAGCGCTTCGAGAAGCTCGGCTACAAGTGCATCGATTCCGCCGAACTCATCTTCGACGACTATCGCCTCGGCAAGGAACACCTCATTGGTGGCGAAGAAGGGCAGGGCTTCTTCCAGGCCACCGGCGGGCTTGAGCTTGGCCGCATCAACGTCGCCGCGCGCGGCGTGGGTCTCGCGGAAGGCGCACTGCGTCTGGCCAGCGACTACGCCCAGTTGCGCAAGACTTTCGGCAAGCCCATCTGCGAACACCAGGCTATCCAGTTGAAGCTGGGCGAGATGGCCACGCGCGCCCGTGCAGCACGCCTGCTCACGCTCGACGCGGCGCAAGCGTTTGATCGCGGTGAACGCTGCGACATGGAAGCCGGCATGGCGAAGTTCTTCTCCTCGGAAGCCGCCCTGGAGAACAGCACCGAGGCCATGCGCATCCACGGCGGCTACGGCTACTCCAAGGAGTACGACATCGAGCGCTTCTACCGCGACTCGCCGCTGACCTGCATCGGTGAAGGCACGAATGAAATGCAGCGGATGATCATCGCCAGGCAGTACATCAAGCGGAACCCGATGGCCTGAAGGCAGACGCAAGCGCCCCGTGTCGCGGGGCGCTTGGCCATGGTGGTTGCGCCCGGTGGCGCCGCACCTCTTCGGCTGTGATGGGTTCCGCCCAAGCCGCGAGGAGAGCAGCCTGCGAACTCACCGTCCCGTCACAATCCAGCGGTCTCATGGACCTTGGCCAGCCAACGGAGACGGACTGCCATGCGCGCATCCAGCACACGCCCCACGCTTTTCACCGGACTCCTGCTGCTTGCGGGCAGCGGCCACGCCGCACTGAGCGGCGCGGAAGCCGACGCCCTGCTGGTCTCGCACAACCAGGTGCGCGGCACGGTCTCGCCGGCGGCAGCCAATATGGCGCGGCTGGTGTGGGATCCCGCCTTGGCCACCGTCGCCCAAAACTGGGCCGACCAGTGCAACTGGTCCCACAACGCCAATCGCAATGCGGCCTATGCAAGCCTCTCGAGCAACACGGGACAGGTCGGAGAAAACATCTTCGTGACCACGGGCTCCCGTGCCTCGGCGCTCACAGGTGCCGGTAGCGCGATGACCTTGTGGGCGGCGGAAAAAATCGACTACACCTTCGCGACCAACAGCTGCGCGCCAGGCGCGGTCTGCGGCCATTACACGCAAATCGCCTGGGCCAACACGCGGCGGGTGGGTTGTGCCGTGACCCAGTGCCCCACCATGGCCGGTCTGCCGGGATTCAACAACGCGCAGTTCGTGGTGTGCGACTACAACCCGGCGGGCAACTTCATCGGGCAGTCTCCGTATACGGCCGGTGTGGCTGGAAGCACCTGTCCGCCGGAGTTGCCGAACGTGGTGGATGGCCTGTGTTCCCCGGCAGCCGCAGCCACTGCCCTTGCACGCAAGGTGCCGGCGCTGTCGGCCCTCTGCATGGCCCTGCTGGCCTTGATCCTGGCGGTGGTGGGTGCACGGCGTCCCATGCTTGCGCCCATTCGCAAGGACTGAAGCCCGTGCCTTGCGGCTGCGGCCTCGCTCGATTCGGGCGCGGCGGGCCGCTATTCTCCCCGGACTTCGACATCCACGATTCGGGAGGACAACCGCATGCGTTTCAGCGTCTACTCCGAGATGCAGCAGCATCCGGGCAAACCAGCCGCGCAGCTTTATGCCGAGGTGCTGGAACAAATGACCCACGCCGATCGCCTGGGTTATGACGTGTACGCGCTCATCGAGCACTACTTCTTCCCCAAGTTCTCCATTTCCAGTAACCCCACCGCGATGTTTGCCGCTGCCGCCCAGCGCACCCGGAACATCCGCTTCCGCACGATGCTCCACTGCCTGCCGCTGCATAACCCGGTGGTGCTGGCGTCGGCCATTGCGGCCACCGACATCCTCACCGACGGGCGCTATGAGTGGGGCGTGGGGCGCGGCCACGGCTGGATGCCCGAGCAGGCCGGGCAGGCGCTGGACGCGGACGCGCGGCCGCGCTACGAGGAAGCCGTGGAGCTTTTGTTCGAGGCACTCGCCAAGCAGGAGTTCTCGCACAAGGGGCGCTATTTCGACATCGCCGCCTCGCGCGTGGTGCCGTTCCCGGATCGCAAGTACCGCATTTTCCTCGGCGGGACTTCCGATCGGACTTACGCCCTGGCCGCGGAGAACGGCTGGGGCGTCGCGGTGCCGCCCTTGCTGCCCTACAAGGCGTTGGCCCAGCAGATGGATCTTTACCGGCGCGCCTGCGACACGGCCGGTACCGAACCCGACATCTCATGGATCCACGCCTGCCACCTCGACGAAGACCGTGCGACGGCGCTGCGCGAAGCCCGCGACTGGGTGAGGGGATTCATCGTCGGCAACGTCTCGCCCCTCACCGATTACCCGGTGCCCGCGACGGAACGCCTGGAAGCCGCGGGCTATGGCTTCTACGCCTCGGGCCTCATGCAGTCGCTCTTGCAGATCCCGTTCGAGAAGCTGGTGGAAGACGACTTCGTGTGGGTCGGCACGCCGGACGACATCGCCGCGCGCGTGGATGACGTCATCCGCGCTTGCCCGGGCTTGAAGGAAGTGGGCATCACGGTGAACGCGGGTGGTGCGCCGCACTGGATGGCCATCAAGAACCAGCAGCTGTTCGCCGAGCAGGTGATCCCACGGGTTACCGGTGGCGCGTCGGGGGTCGACTTCGCCGGCCAGTTCACTCCGCAAGCAGCCGGAGCCTGAGCGATGCCCGGGACATCTTTTTACGTCGTCGGTCCCGGTCGCTTCCGCGAACATCCGGGGCTGTTCTTCGAGCAGTTCGTGCTTGGCCAGCGCTTCGCGCACCGGCCCGGGGTGACGCTTTCCCAGCAGGATAATGCGGACGAGGCGCTCGACAGCTATAACGGCGCGATGGTCCATTTCGACGCCCGCTATGCCGGGCAGTCGAGCTGGAAGCGACCGCTCATGGTGAGCACCTTGACCGTACAGCGCCTGGTGGGCATGGCCAGCAAGACCTTGGGCTACCGGCGCGACATCCTCGGCTTTGCCGAGATTTCCCTCACGGCGCCCGTGTTCGGCGGTGACACGATCTATGCGGAAAGCGAAGTCATCGGGCTGCGTGACGGTCGCGACGGCGACACGGGTGTCGTGACCTTGCGCCTCCACGGATCGAAGGACCATCACGCCGACGGCAGCGTGCTGCCGAAGCCCGAGCGCTTCGCGACCCTGGTGCTCGACGTCGAGGTCTACACCCAAGGCGGTTGGGCAGACATCAGCCCCGGGCGCCCCGGCACCGCGGTGCGCGAACCGCGCTTTGCCAGTCATCGAGATGACGACGGCGTGCTGGTCGAGCAGTTCGGGCTGTTCTTCGAGGATGCGCGCCCGGGCGAGACTTTCATCCATGCGCCGCGCCGCACGTTCTACCGCGAGGATTTGGTCCCCAGCGCGCGCCGTGCCTTTGATTTCTCGCTGCAGTTCCACGACGCACCGTGGCTCGCCCTGCACCAGGGCGGCAGGTTGCGCGTGCCGGAAACCCTCTTGCTGGGTGCCGTGACCGCGCTCACCACCCGCACTTTCGGGCGCGTGTCGGCCAACCTCGGCTGGACGGATTTGAAGCTCGGCCCGGTGTTCGAGAACGACACCATCGAGGCGGAGTCGACGATTGTGGAAGCGCGGGAATCGAAGTCACGTCCCAACGAAGGCGTGCTCACCGTGGACACGCGGGCGCACACGGTGGAAGGCATCGAAGTCTGCAGCTACCGGCGCAACCTGCTGGTCTACCGGCGCCGCGGCGACTCACCGTATGCCGCTGCAGGCTATTGAGGAGCGCGAGCGCTGGCAGGCTGGTGAAAAGCGTTACGAGGAGGCTGGCTGCTAGCAGCCTGTCGGACTTGGGGAGCGTCGGCTGCGAACCGACCGCAGCCGTCCATTCGGCACCGTCTTTTTGCCCCATAGCCGGGCTATGGGC
>JAYTTZ010000121.1:0-30464 GCA_043744805.1 Gammaproteobacteria bacterium | reverse complement strand
TCTTCCACGGCTTCTGCTTCAGGGGCGGTGGACATGGGCTCGGCCGGCGTCCTCACAGTGGTGGCCGTGGGCGGGGGAAGCTCGATTTCAATCCTCTGGCGACCTCCGTCCAACTGCACGGTCTTGCTTGCGACGGACGGTGGGACCGGCTCCGGGCCTGCTGGGGCGGCAGCCGATGCAGGTTCGGGCGGTGGTGGTAGGGCTTCCGGTGAGCCCTGGAACGGACTGTTGAACAGGAACCAGGCGATAGCCGCGAGCGGAAGGGCCAGCAGGGCCGCCCATTTCAGCGGGCCGTTCATGGCCCGGAGTTTTACGAGTTGCGCGGCGATGCCGTCCCCGCTGTTCGCGTTCCCGCCGCGTAAACGCATGCCGCCCGGCGCTCGCGGCTCGCGTCCCGCGAGCGCCTGCCTGGCCAGGGCTACCAGCGCGCCGGGATTGCCCTGGGCTTCGGCGCCCAGGGCCATGACTTCGTCCGGGTCCAGCCAGTCGTCGAGCCGTTCGCCCGCCGCACCCATCCGCTGCTGCAGGAAGGGGCCGATCTGGTCGTCCGCCAGTGGCGGAATTTCCACCACGTGGACGAGCCCGTGCTGGCCATGGTCACGCTGTAATGCAGCTAGCAGGGCGGTGTGCTCTGGCACTGCGGCCATCAGGACCCGTGCCTCGGCCAGCGGTTCCTCGGTGCGCGCCAGGGCAAGCAGCGCGCCTACGGTTTCAACTCGCAACTGGTCGGCATCATCGACGATCAGCACGACCGTCACGCCTGTCCGGTCGAGCTCTGTCATGCGCTGGCGGATGGCATCCAGCAGTTCGCCGGCGCCCGGCGTGGGCGAGCTGTCGTCGTCGTTGTCCAGGCGGATTTCGTTGTCGTCGTGGCCGTCTTCGATGTCCAGTTCGGCCGCAATCTTGGCCAGGAGCGCATCGGCTCCCAGATGGGGGCCGGCAGCGAGGACGATGCACTGCCAGTGGTCGCTGGTCTTCTCGCCCACGGCGTGCAGGAGCGTGCTCTTGCCAGCACCCTTCACGCCGCTCAGCAGGATGAGCTGGCGCCCGAATTCGAGCAGGTGTTCTATGAGGTCCAGTCGTTGTTGCAGGACTACCCCGCAATAGAGGCCGCCAATGGGCAGCTCCTGGCCGAACAGGGAGGACGAGTCGAACGGAGGTTTAATCATGGTCTTCTTCTGGCCTCAGGCACGGGGCTGCTCGTGCTCCAGTTTTCCGTATTCCGCCATGGCGTAGCGGTCCGTCATGCCGGCGAGGTGGTCGGCCACCGCCTTGGCGCGGGCCGTCCTGTCGACGGGCAGTGGTGGCCGGGTCACCGGCCACGGGCCGTCGTTGTCCATCAGGGCATCGAACAGGCGGGAAAGCAGCTGCGTAGAACGAATGGCCATGCCCTGCACGTGGCTGTGTTCGTAGAGTGCGGTGCGCAGCAAGCGCTTGAGCTCCAGGTGCTGGCTGCGCATCCCCGGGCTGAAATCAACCATGGGTGCAGGGGCGGCGCGCACGTCGTCCACCGACCGTGGATCCGCCGCCGCGATGAGCGCGGCGGAGGTCTCAATCAGGTCCACCACATAGCGGTTCAGCATTTCCCGGATCACGGTGTAGCGCAGGCGCTTTTCGTCGGTTCCCGGCCAACGGGACCGGACCTCGTCTTCCGTCTCCCGGAACAGTTCGAGTCCACGCAGTTGTTCCGTGGCGAGGAGCCTGGCGCGGAGGCCGTCGTCGATGTCGTGGTGATTGTACGCAATCTCGTCGGCGACGTTGGCGAGTTGGGCCTCTAGCGAGGGTTGGCGCCGTTCGATGAAGCGACGGCCGAGTTCCCCGAGCGCCAGTGCATTGTCGTGGCTGCAGTGCTTGAGGATGCCCTCGCGTGTTTCAAACAGGAGATTGAGGCCCGGGAACGCTGGATATCGCTGTTCCAGATGGTCGACCACCCGCAGCGAATGCAGGTTGTGCTCGAAGCCGCCGAACTCGCGCATGCAGGCATTGAGGGCGTGTTGGCCCGCGTGGCCGAACGGCGTATGCCCCAGATCGTGGGCGAGGCAGATGGCCTCGGTGAGATCCTCGTTGAGGCGGAGGGCGCGGGCAACGCTGCGCGCGATCTGCGCTACCTCCAGGGAATGGGTGAGGCGGGTACGGAACATGTCGCCTTCGTGGTTAACGAAGACCTGCGTCTTGTACTCAAGGCGCCGAAAGGCCGAACTGTGGATGACCCGGTCTCGATCCCGTTGGAACTGGCTGCGCCAACGCGGAGGTGGTTCGGCATGCAGGCGGCCGCGGGAGGTGTCGTCCCGCACGGCGTAGGCGGCCAGGGCCTGGGTCATCGGCATCATCAGGACGGGCGGGGATCCGCCGCGGGGCTAAGCATTTCCAGCAGCAACTGGTCGCCGTAGTCATCGCGGAGCGAGGCATGGCCAATGGCATCCAGCAGCACCAGGCGGATGCGGCCGTCCTTGTTTTTCTTGTCGATGCCCATCGCCGACAGGAGGCTGCTGGCCGTGCTGTCTGCCGGTGCTGCCGTGGGCAGTCCGGCCCGCGCGACAAGGCGAATGATGCGGTCGCGGGTGGTCGGCGCGATGTTGCCGAGGCGGGTGGACATCCGGGCCGCCATGCACATCCCTGCACCGACGGCCTCGCCATGCAGCCAGCTTCCATAGCCCTGCGCGTGTTCGATGGCGTGGCCGAAGGTATGGCCGAGGTTGAGGAGGGCGCGCTCGCCACTTTCGTGTTCGTCGACACCCACTACCACGGCCTTGTTCTCGCATGAACGGCGGATGGCATGGCCCAGCGCCGCGCTGTCGCGCGCCAGCAGCTTGTCGAGGTTGATTTCGAGCCAGTCGAAGAACTCGCGATCCCGGATGAGGCCGTACTTGATGATTTCCGCGAGCCCGGCCGTGAATTCTCGCCCGGGCAGGCTGCCCAGGGTGTCGAGGTCCGCAATGACCGCCGACGGCTGGTGGAAAGCGCCAATCATGTTCTTGCCGAGTGGATGGTTCACTGCAGTCTTCCCACCCACCGCCGAATCCACCTGCGCGAGGAGGGTCGTAGGCACCTGCACGAAATTGACCCCGCGCTGGTAGCACGCTGCGGCGAACCCGGCCACGTCGCCCACCACGCCACCGCCCAGTGCGACCACCGTGCAGCCGCGTTCGAAGCGCGCTTCGAGTAGCGCGGTCTGGATCTGGTTGAAACTCTCCAGGGTCTTGAAGGTTTCGCCGTCCGGCAGCACGACCTTCCTCAGGGTGCGGTCGCCAAGGGCTTCCTGCAGCAGCGCGCTGTACAGCGGATCGACGGTGGTATTGGTCACCAGCATGACCTGGCGGGACTTGATGGCGCGCGCAATGACGGCGTGATCCCGCAGGAGCCCGTTGCCTATGAAAATGGGGTAGCTGCGGTCGCCAAGCTCAACCTCTACGCGAATCATGTCGTCCTCATCTTTATGGCGTGGACGATTTCGCCCATTGTCATCGCGCCGGTGTCCACGGTCAGGTCGGCGATTTCCCGGTACAGCGGTTCGCGCTGCGCCATGAGTTCCCGCAGTCGCTGGCCGCGATTGCCGTTCTGCAGGAGTGGCCGGTTGGTATCGTTACGGGTCCGGGCGACCAGGAGTTCAATGGGCGCATGCAGGTAGACCACCAGGCCGCGGGAAGCCAGGAGCTCCCGGTTGACGGGGTCCAGGACGGCGCCACCACCGGTCGCGAGCACGCTATCAGGCTCCTGGGTCAGGTCTTCAATCACCCGCCGCTCGCGAGCCCGGAAGCCAGCCTCGCCTTCGATTTCGAAAATCAACGGAATTGTGGCGCCGGTCCGCCGCTCGATCTCATGGTCGCAGTCCACGAAGCGGCGGCGCAGCGACCGGGCAAGCCGTTTGCCGATGGTCGTCTTGCCAGCGCCCATGGGGCCCACCAGGAAAATGCGGTCGTGCTGATCGATCACGGGATGGATTGTTACAGAGCGCTGCAGGCCGCGCAAAAAAACAGGGGCCCCGGGGCCCCTGCGCGTGTCGTCGCTGGCGTCGCCAGCGCGACTATTTCTGCGAAACGGAGAGGCTTTCCTTCAGGATTTTCGGCGTGACGAAGATGAGCAGTTCGCGCTTCCTGGCCTCGTAGGCCGTGTTCTTGAACAGGTTGCCGAGGTAGGGGATGTCCCCGAAGAACGGCACGCTGCGGCGGTCGGTGTTGTTGGTGGAGGTGAAGATGCCGCCCAGTACGACGGTCTCGCCGTTTTCAACCAGTACCTGCGTGTTCACCTGCTTGGTGTCGATGCTCGGCACGCCGGCGAACACCTGGCCGACCGAATCGTTGTTCACCACGAGGTCCATGATGACGCGGTCGTCCGGCGTGATTTGTGGCGTGACCTTGAGGCTCAGCACTGCCTTCTTGAACGACACGTTAGTTGCACCGCTGGAAGTTGCTTCCTGGTAGGGGATTTCCGTACCGGACTGGATGATGGCTTCCTTCTGGTTGGCAGTGATCACCTGCGGGCTCGAGATCACTTCGCCGCGGCCCTCGGTCTGCAGCGCGGAGAGTTCGAGTTGGAGCAGGTAGCTGCCGATCTTGCCGATGGACCAGCGGAAGGCGGCGGCGGCCGGATCGGCGGGCAGGTCGACGATGTAGTTTTCCTGGCCGGCCTCGGTGCCGAAGGCAACGTTGCCGCCAGGGTATTTCACGTCGCCCGCCTTGCTGCCGCCGATGACGTTGATGGCGCCGTCCTTGCCTGGCTCGAAGCGCTTGCTGTAACCGAAACGTACGCCCAGTTCCTTGCTGAAGTCCTCGTTGGCGATGACGATCCTCGATTCGATCAGCACCTGGCGCACCGGGATGTCCAGGGCCGACACGACTTTACGGATGTCAGTAAGGTTTTCGGCGGTGTCCTGCACCAGCAGCGTGTTGGTGCGCTGGTCGACCGTAACGTTGCCGCGTGCCGACAGCAGGTTGTTTTCTTTGGCCTTCAGCAGCGCGGAAATATCCGTCGCCTTGGCGTAGTTGACCTGCACGAACTCTGTGCGCAGCGGGGAAAGTTCCTGGATCTGCTTCTGCGCTTCGAGTTCGAGCTTCTCGCGGGCAGCTACTTCTTCCTGCGGCGCCACCATTACCACGTTGCCGGTTTGGCGCTTGGCCAGGCCCTTGGTGCGGAGAATGAGGTCCATCGCCTGGTCCCATGGCGTGTTCTTCAGCCTGAGCGTGACGTTGCCGCCCACGGTGTCGCTGGCGATGAGGTTGAAGCCCGTGAAGTCGGCGATGAGCTGCAGCACGGCGCGGACTTCGATGTCCTGGAAGTTAAGCGAGAGCCGTTCACCCGTGTAACCGAACTTCTCTTTTTTCTGGGCTTCTTTCTGCTGCGTGGTCAGCGGCTTGAGTTCCAGGGTGAAGAGGTTGTCCGACTGGTAGGCGAGGTGTTCGTACAGGCCGTTGGGCGTGACGACCATGCGCGTGCCATTGCCGTAGTGGAAGGTGTCCACTTCCAGCGCAGGTGTGGCGAAGTCGCGCACGTCGAGCTTGCGATCCAGGGATTCCGGTAGCCCGGTGTCCATGAAATCGACGATGAGCTTACCTGCCTGTTCCTGGATGTTGATGCCGATCTTGGGGTTGGACAGGTCCACCACAATCTGGGCTTCGCCGGCGGTACCACGCCTGAAGTCGATTGCCTTCAGGTGTTCGCCCTTGGCGTCGCCGGGCATGGTGATGCCGGAACCCGTGGCGGATGCAGCCTTTACCAGTTTGTCGGCAGAGTTGCCGCGGGCACTGGCGCTGGCCGCTGCGATGTCCGCGGGGATGCCTTCGAGCGTGACCTTGACGACGTTGCCTTCGGTCTTGAGGCTGTAAGGAACGATTTGCACCAGGTTGACGACTACGCGGGTCCGGCCGCCGGCTTCAACCGCGGTCACACTTTCAACCTTGCCAATGCCGATGGTTTGCGTCTTCACCGGCACCTTGAGGACCACGCCGGGGAAATCGAGCGCGACGCGCGCAGGGTTGTCGATGGTGAAGCTCAGCGGGTCGCTACTGACTGGCTCGGACATCCGGAGTTCGAGCTGGATCCGGTCGCCAGGCAGAGAGGTATAGCGAATATCCTCGAGCGCAGCGGCACCGACCAGGCTGCTCGCCAGACCCAGCGTCAGGCCGAGTGCCCAGTTCAATGCCACGCGATATCCCTGCTTGGCGGGACTGGCGCTGGCCTTGTCGTGGTTCGCATTAATGAGGGCAGCTGTCATTCTCGATTACCCCTTGATGGGTTGGTCATTTGGTACCTTGTTCCGCCAGTGCCAGGGACGCATTGCGTTCTTCCCAGCGACCGTCGCCGTCCTTCGCGATTTCCCGCAATTCCAGTCGGTCTTCCTTGATTTCGAGCACCTTGCCGAAATTCCGCCCGATGTAGTTGCCAACCTTGATGCGATGCACCGTTCCAGTGGTGTCCTTGACGATGGCCCACAGTTCCGTGTCGTTCTGCAAGGTGCCCACCATCCGGAGGCTGTCGAGCTCGAAGGCTTCCAGCTCTTCGCTGTTGTGTGCCCGGATCTCGTCGTTGAATTTGTCCTGCAGCGAGTCGGTCCCCGTGATGCCGGTCTCGGCCTTCGGCGGTTCCTTGATGGGTTCGACGAAGGGGTTTCGCAGCTCTTTCTCGGCTGATTGGTAGAGGTAGCGCTCGTAGGGCTTGATTGCCGGCAGTGGCTCGATTTCCCCACCGGCGCGGGCCAGTACCGAAGCCACGTACTGCTTCAGGTCGTTCATTTCGCCGCCGCCGCAGCCGCCCAGCGCGAGGACCGCCAAGGCTCCGAACCAGTGCGTCAGGTGAGTCGCTCTCATTTTTTCCTCGGCGCCTGGTTGTTGTCCTTGGTCGCATTCTTCAGCCGCTCGGCTTCCGCAGCTTCCTCATCGTCATCCATGTAGCGATAAGTCTTGGCGGTGGTTTCCAGCGTGAGCTTCGTATCGCTGGCCGTCGGCGAAAAAATGTGGAGGTTATGGTTGGTAACGATGCGCGGAAGGTCGGACATGCCGCTGATGAACTTGCCAAATGCGTGGTAGTCGCCCACGACCCGGATCTGGATGGGCAGTTCGACGTAGAAGTCGGTTGGGATCTCGGCTCCGGGCTTGAACAGTTCGAATTCGAGGCCGGCCGCAAGGCCCTGCTGGGAGATGTCCACGAGCAGCGCGGCCACTTCTGTCTTGTTGGGCAGGCGCTTCAGCAGATCGCCGAAGGTCTGCTTGATGTCCTCGAGTTGATCCTTCAGCGCGGTCAGGTTCACGGCCTTGCGCTGCTTCGCCTCGAAGGTCTGGCGGAGATCAACTTCAGTGCGTTCGGCCGTGGCCAACGTTTCCTGCAGCACGCTGAGATCCTGCCAGTAGCCCAGGCCGAGGAGCAGGCAGAACACCATGACCGCGACCGCCGCCCGGATCGGGACGGGCCACGAGCCGATGTTGTCGATGCTCAGTGATTTCAGGTCGGCCATATTCATGAAATGACGTCTCCTGTCGGCGCGACCGTTTGGGTAGCCGTCTGCTTCAGCTTGAGCGTGAACTTGGCCGTGCGGTGACCGGAATCGTCCTTCGACTCGATGATCTGCAGCTTGGGATCCGTCAGCCACTTCGATTTCTCGATGTTGCGCATGAACGTCGATACGCGGGCGTTCGACTCGGCAATTCCTTTAATTTCGAAGGAATCCCCCTGCTGCTTGACCTCGGTGAGGTAGACCCCGTCAGGCACTGTGGTCACGAGTTCGTCGAAGATGCGGACGATGAGCGGGCGGCTGCCCTGCAGGCCTTCGATCGCCTTCATCCGGGCGATCAGTCGCTGTTTCTCTTTTTCCAGCTCCTGGATTTCCTTGATTTGCTTGTCGAGCTTGGCTGTTTCGGCCTGCAGGTAATTGTTGCGTTCGTTCTGGCCGGAGATGCGGTCGGCGACGATCAAGTGGGCGAGCAGCCAGACGATCAGCGCCAGTACCGCCACGGCGCCGATGGTGGCGAGGAATTCAATCTGCCGCTGCTTCTTGAGTGCGGCTCGCCAGGGCAACAGGTTGATGCGCGCCATTAGTCGAAGCTCCTCAGGGCCAGGCCGCACGCAATCATGAGTGCGGGCGCGTCGTTCATCAGGGCCTGCGCGCGGACCTTGGGGGCAATGGTCATCTGCGCAAACGGGTTGGCGATGCTGGTTGGCGTATCGATTTTGCTCTGCACCAGCACATCGATGCCGGCGAGCGAAGCGCAACCTCCAGCCAGGATGACGTGGTCTACCGCGCCGCTCTGGTTGGCGGAGTAGAAGAACTGCATGGCGCGATTGATTTCCTGCGCCATGGACTCCATGAAAGGCCGCAGGACTTCGGGTTGGTAGTTGTCGGGCAGGCCGCCCTGACGCTTGGCCAGGCCGGCTTCTTCGTAGGAAAGTCCGTAGCGGCGCTGGATTTCGTCGGTCAGCTGGCGTCCACCGAACGGCTGTTCGCGGGTGTAGACGATCTTCGAGTTCTCCATGACGCTGAGCGCGGAGGCCGTCGCGCCGACGTCCATGACCGCAACCAGGTTGGCCTGGCCGATGGGGCCGTCCATCGAACTGATGAGCGCCATGGCGTTCTCGAGCGCGAACGCCTCGACATCGACCACCTTGGCCGTCAGGCCCGCGATTTCCAGGGCAGCGACTCGGATATCGACGTTGTCGCTGCGCGAAGCGGCCAGCAGGACGTCGACCTTGCCCGGGTCGCTGGCAGAGGGCCCGAGGACCGAGTAGTCGAGGCTGATTTCGTCGAGGGAGTAGGGAATGTACTGGTCTGCCTCGATCTGGATCTGGCCTTCCATCTCATCCTCGCGGAGATTGGCCGGCATCGAAATGACCTTGGTGATGACGGCAGAGCCAGCCACCGCACAGGCGGCAAACCTGGATTTGGTCCCGGACTTCTTCCAGGCCCGGGCGATGGCTTCGCCCACCAGATTGGGATCCGTTATAGTCTTTTCGATTACCGAATTCGGCGGCAACGGCTCCACCGCGTAACTTTCTACGCGATAGCGACTGCCGGAACGCGACAACTCGAGCAGCTTTACGGTCGTAGAGCTGATGTCGATGCCCAGCAGCGGGATCTGACTTCGTCTTAGCAGCGCCACAGTAAATCCCTTAAAAATTAGCGTCTTGGGACGATCTAATGCTATTCGCGATAAATTATGCCAGCTAACTATAGTCAAGCCCAAGGCGAAAAACAAACCCTCTGCGCGAAAAAGACGATTAGAAACCGAATGTTACTTTGGATAGTTAAAATCAACTTGCAACATATCTGGTAGTTGCACCCATCCCCATACCCCAGATGTTGCGTCCCCTCTTTTATTCGTTGCTACTCGCCTTCGCATTTGCGGTGGGTGGCATTGGCTTGTTACTTAACCGCATTGCGCCCCAATTGCCCGATGTCAAAAGCCTGAAAGACGTCCGATTGCAGACGCCGATGCGCATTTACACCGCCGATGGCGCGCTGATTGGCGAGTTTGGCGAGAAGCGCCGCAACCCGGTTGCCATCGGCAACGTACCCCTGCAACTCAAGCAAGCCTTCATTGCCGCCGAGGACGAACGTTTCTACGACCACCCCGGCGTTGACTGGATGGCCATCATGCGGGCCTCTGTGGAACTCATGCGCTCCCACCAGAAGCGCCAGGGCGGCAGTACCATCACCATGCAGGTGGCGAGAAACTTCTTCCTGTCCCGCGAAAAGACCTTTGACCGCAAGCTGCGTGAGGTGATGCTCGCGATAAAGATCGAGCGCGAGCTATCCAAGGACGAAATCCTCGAGCTCTACCTCAACAAGATTTTCCTCGGCCAGCGTGCCTACGGGGTGGGTGCGGCCAGTCTCATCTACTACGGCGTGCCATTGGAGCGCCTGACGCTCGCCCAGTGCGCCATGATCGCCGCCCTGCCCAAGGCGCCTTCCAATATCAACCCCATCGCCGATCCCCGGGCGTCGCTGAACCGGCGCGGTTACGTGCTCCGCCGGATGCTGGAGCTCCATTACATCGATCAGGAAGCTTTCGACGACGCCACGGCCAGTGCGGAAACAGCCAGCCTCCACGGCCAGCCGACCGATGTCGATGCGCCCTACGTGGCCGAGATGGTGCGCACGGCGATGGAGGAAAAGTACGGCGCCGCTGCCTACACGGCCGGTTACAGGGTCTACACCACGCTCCAGCGCAAGCTGCAGGACACGGCCGTGGCCGCGCTCCGCAAGGGCCTGATGGATTACGACCGGCGGCACGGCTACCGCGGACCCGAAGCGCATGTCGAACCCAAGCCGGGGGCGCGGGAGTCCTGGCCGGCACTACTGGCGGGCCACCAGCCGATCGGCGGCCTGGATGCCGCCTTGGTCATTGCCGTTGAAGAACGCGCGGTGGACGTGCTTGACGCACACGGCGAAAGCCGGCGTATCGACTGGCAAGGCTTGTCCTGGGCGCGTCCACAGACTGGCGAGGATGCCGTGGGCGCAGCGCCCAAGCGGGCCTCGGACGTGCTGAAGGTCGGCGACATCATCAGGCTTCAACAGCTCGTGCCCGACGCCGCCTCGGGGCAAGCGGCGCCAGGCCCCTACTGGCGCCTCGCCCAGATCCCGGCCGTGGAAGGCGCGCTGGTGTCCCTGGCCGTTAATGACGGTGCGGTGCAGTCGCTGGTGGGTGGGTTTGATTTCGCGAAGAGCAAGTTCAACCGAGTCACCCAGGCGCTGCGCCAGCCGGGGTCCAATTTCAAGCCGTTCGTTTATTCGGCAGCCCTCGACAATGGGTTCACGCCAGCGAGCTTCGTGAACGATGCGCCGATCGTGTTCGATGCACCCGGCCTCGATTCCGTCTGGCGTCCCGAGAATTACACGGGCACTTACTACGGTCCGACCCGCCTGCGTGAGGCGTTGGCCAATTCGCGCAACCTGGTGTCCATCCGCCTCATGCGGGAGCTGGGGGTCGGCAAGGTGGTCGCCCATGTCAGCAAGTTCGGCTTTGATCCCAAGGCCCTGCCCAACAACCTTTCGCTTGCGCTTGGCACTGGCGAGCTCACGCCCATGTCCGTGGTGACCGGCTACGCGGCCTTCGCCAACGGCGGCTTCCTCATCTCCCCCTATGTCATCCAGCGCGTGGAAACGGAGGAAGGGCAGGTTCTGGAAACCACGCAACCGGCGATCTCCTGCCCGGAGTGCGTCGAGGCCAGGACGGACGACGGGGAGCCAGTGGATCTCCAGGCGCTGGCGTCCCAGCAGGCGGCGCCCACGGCGCCACGGGCAATCGACGCGCAGAACGCCTACATGATGTATTCGATGATGAAGGACGTCATCACGCGCGGCACCGCCCGACGCGCGCTGGAACTCAAGCGCAAGGACATCGCGGGTAAGACGGGTACTACCAACGACCAGAAGGATGCGTGGTTTTCCGGCTTCAACGGGCGCACCGTGACCACCGTGTGGATGGGCTTCGACCTCGTGAAACCGCTTGGTGGCCAGGAGACCGGCGCCCGCGCGGCGCTGCCAATCTGGATCGACTACATGCGGATCGCACTCAAGGACACGCCGGAAACCGAACTCAATCCGCCGCCCGGCATCGTCATGGTCCGGATCGACCCCGACACCGGCGCACTCGCCGGGGTGGGCAACCGCAACGCCATCCTTGAATCCTTCCGCGAGCAGGAAGTGCCCCGCGCCGGCGTCCCCAGCGGCAACGCTTCGGCAACCGTGCCCGACTCCCCGGCGCCGGCCACCGACCAGCTGTTTTGATCGGCCTCCGGATGGCCCGCGCATGAGCAGGCCCAGCCATCGTTCGCATGACGGCCGGCCCGTCCGGGAAGGTGAACGCCTCCGCCGGGAGATCCAACTGGCGCAGTTGGCGGCGCGGATGCTCTGCGACGGCGAAGCCGAGGATTTCGGCGACGCAAAGCGGCGCGCTGCCGAACACTTCGGGCTGGCGCAGGCCCGTGAACTCCCCGACAACCTCACCGTCCTCGCGGCGGTGATCGAGCACCAGCGCCTGTTCGAAGCCGAGGCGGTGGCCGAACGCACCGGTCGCCTGCGTGCCGCTGCCCTCCGCGCGATGCGGCGGCTGGGTGATTTCCTGCCGCGACTGGTCGGGCCGGTGCTTTACGGCACGCCCTTCGAGCACTCGCCCATCACCCTACATCTTTTCAGTGACGAAGCCGAAGCCGTGAACCGCCAGCTCTTCGCATGGAAGATTCGGTTCCAGATCGATGGCCAGACCCTGCGGGTGGGCGGGCGCCATACCGAGTCCTATCCGATGCTGATCACTGAATTCGGCCAGGCAGCGCTGGATCTCGTGGTCATGCCTCACGCGCGACTGGCGCATCCACCGCTTTCCCCGCTCGACGGCGCGCCGTACCGGCGAATCACGCCAGCAGCGCTGGAAGCGTTGCTCGATTCCCCTGCCGCCAAAGGGCTGCTGCCGGACCTCGCGAGCCTGGGCCTTCCCCCGGTCGGATGATGGACGCGCCACGCTGCGTGCAAGTGGCAGTACTGGCCCCCCTGCGCCACCTGCTCGATTACCTGCCGCCGGAAGGCCGAACGCCAGAAAGCCTGGTGGGCTGTCGGGTCCGCGTGCCGCTGGGCCGCCGCCGCGGCAGCAGCGTGGGCCTGGTGGTGGGTGTCGCCGACAGCGCCTGGCCGGCTGCGCAGTTGAAGTCCGTGACCGAAGTACTCGATGCCGAAACGCTGGTGCCGGCGTCCCTGATCGGTCTTGCGCAATGGGCGGCTGAGTACTACTGCCACCCACCGGGAGAAGCCCTGGCGGCGGTGTTTCCATTGGAGCTACGCCGGGGGGAAGCCCCTCGCGATGCGCGTGAGGACGCCTGGACACCCACCGCCCGCGGGCTCGCACGGCTGGGTGACAGTGGGCGCCTTGGACCGCGCCAGCGCGAACTGCTGGGGCTTGCCGCCGATGCGCCGCTGGCGAGTACGCGGGTAAAAGCCCTGCCCTTCGCTGCACGCAAAATCCTGCAGGGCATGGTGGAGCAGGGCTTGTTCTCGTTTGGACAGCAAGCGGTCACAGCGAGCGTCGAAGTCCCACCCAGCGAGCCGTTCCTGGCGCTCAACGAAGCCCAGCTGGCGGCCGTCACGGCCGTGCTGGACTCGGCCGGCCAGTTTGCGGCGTGGCTGCTGGAAGGCGTGACCGGTAGCGGCAAGACCGAGGTCTATCTCCACCTTGCGCGGGAACTCCGCGCGCGCGGCCGGCAAGTGCTGGTGCTGATCCCGGAAATCGGCCTTTCCGAACAACTCGTGCGGCGCTTCGAGCGCCGCTTCGGTGCCAGCGTGGCGCTGCTCCATTCGGATTTGACGGATCGTGAGCGCGCCCTCATCTGGGAACGCTGCCGCAGCGGCGACACCGGGATTCTCATCGGCACGCGATCGGCGCTGTGGACGCCGCTGCCTGCGCTCGGACTTGTCATCGTGGACGAGGAGCACGACCCCTCGTTCAAACAGCAGGAAGGCTTCCGCTATTCGGCCCGCGACGTCGCGGTGAAGCGCGCCCACCAGGGGGGCTTGCCCGTCGTGCTGGGTTCCGCGACGCCTTCACTGGAAAGCGCGGCAAACGCAGCGCGTGGGAAGTACCGCCACCTCCATCTCCCGGAACGGGCCGGCGGGGCGCGGCCGCCGACGCTCCACGGCCTCGATATCCGCAGCCTGCCGTTGCTGGGCGGCTTGAGCGACGCGCTCTGCCGCGAGATGGATGCCGTGCTTGCGCGCGGCGAGCAGGTGATGCTGTTCCTCAACCGGCGAGGCTATGCCCCGCTGGTGATGTGCCATGGCTGCGGCTGGGTCGCCACCTGCGAACGCTGTGATGCCCGGCTGGTGCTGCACCGGGAAGCCGCCCGACTGGTCTGCCACCACTGCGATGCCACGCGCTCCCTGGAACGGCATCCGCTGGAATGCTGCCCGGCGCCGGCGCCGATGACGCTCGGCGTAGGCACCGAACAGGTGGAATCCAGCTTGCGGGAGCGATTCCCTGACCACCGCATCCTGCGGATGGACCGCGACAGCATGCGTCGCAAGGGCCAGTTCGAGGCGGCTTGTGCAGCGGTAATGGCGGGTGAGATCGACATCCTCCTCGGCACCCAGATGCTGGCGAAGGGTCACGATTTCCCGGCGGTCACGCTGGTGGGCATCGTGGACGCCGACAACCGGCTGTTCGCCACCGATTTCCGGGCCGCCGAGCGCTTTGCGCAGCTTGTCGTCCAGGTGGCAGGGCGGGCTGGTCGACGCGAGCAGCGGGGGCGCGTGCTGATCCAGACGCACCTGCCGGCGCACCCGGTCATGCAGGTCGTGCTCAACAACGAGTACGCGGATTTCGTGAAGCTCGCGCTGGCGGAGCGCGCGGCCGCGCAACTGCCGCCGTTCGCGGCGATGGCCGTGATGCGTGCCGAAGCCGGGGATCAGGCCTTGCCCACCGCCTTCCTCTCCAGCTTGAGGCGGACCCTCAAGTCGCAGGCGCCCGCCGAAGTACAGGTGGCGGGTCCCGTGCCGGCCAGCATGGAACGGAGGGCTGGCAAGTACCGCTCGCTGCTGATCCTGTCGGCTACGCGGCGCGGTGCCCTGGCCGACGCCTTGAGGCATCTCATGGTCGCCATCGAAGCCTCGCCGCTGCGCAACCGGGTGCGCTGGCATGTCGACGTCGATCCCGAAGAGGTCGGCTGAGGCTGCAGCCGGGATGCGCCGAATCCGGACTTGCCGGACGGGCAGCCGGGCCCTGACCGCGCTGCGGTGCGCTGTGTAGAATGCGCCCCTCACGAATTCCGGCGACCCTGCATTGAAAGACCAACTTCACAGCCTGCTCGCTGCGCGCCTGGAAGCCTTGCTGGGCGCCGGTGAACTTCCCGAAGGGGTCGCGCCGACCTTCGTGATCGAGCCGCCACGCAACCCGGCGCACGGCGACCTTTCCAGCAACCTCGCGATGGTGCTCGCCAAGGCGGCCAAGCGGCCGCCCATGGCGATTGCCGAACTCATCCTGGGTGGGCTCACGCTGCCGGGCTTCGTCCAGTCGGTCGAGATCCTGCCGCCGGGCTTCATCAATTTCCGCCTGCAGGCGGCAGCCGTGCTCGACGTACTGCCGCTGATCATCGAAGCCGGCGCGGGCTTTGGCGCTTCCACCCTCAACGCGGGACAGTGCGTCCAGATTGAATTCGTTTCCGCCAATCCCACCGGCCCCCTCCACGTCGGCCACGGTCGTGGCGCGGCCTATGGAAGCGCACTCGCTAGCCTGCTGCGCGCGAGCGGCAGCGCGGTGCAGGCCGAGTATTACGTCAACGACGCGGGTCGGCAGATGGACATCCTCGCGCTCAGCGTGTGGGTGAGGTACCTCGAGGTGGCGGGCATGGCCGTGGCGCTGCCCGACAATGCCTACCGCGGCGAGTATGTCCGCGACATCGCCAAGGACCTCAAGGATGCCCACGGCGAGCGCTTCGTTCCCACTACAGTGCCCACGGTGCCCGCCATCGAGGAACCCGAAGCGCGCCTCGATGCGTCCATCGCACAGTGCCGGGAAACCCTCGGGGCGGACGCCTATGCCGCGGTCCACGCCCACGCCTGCGACGCCATCCTGGTCGGCATCAAGGAAGACCTCGAAGCCTTCGGCGTCACCTTCGACAACTGGTATTCGGAACGCAGCCTGTTCGACAGTGGGCAGATCCAGCGCGCGATCGAAGTGCTGGAGCAGGGTGGCTTCATCGAGACCCGTGACGGCGCCAAATGGTTTGCGTCCAGGCGCTTCGGTGACGAAAAGGACCGCGTGGTCGTGCGCGAGAACGGCATCGCCACGTATTTCGCGTCCGACATCGCCTATCACGCCGACAAGTTCTCGCGCGGTTTCACTGGCCTCATCAATATCTGGGGCGCCGACCACCACGGCTACATCCCGCGCGTGCGCGCCGCCTTGAAGGCGCTGGGGCTTGATGATGCCCGGCTGGAGGTCCTGCTGGTGCAGTTCGCGGTGTTGTATCGCGGTGGTGAGCGCGTGCAGATGTCCACCCGCTCCGGCTCGTTCGTGACCCTGAAGGAACTCATCGAGGAAGTCGGCGCCGACGCCGCGCGGTTCTTCTACCTCATGCGACGGTCCGAGCAGCACCTGGACTTCGATCTCTCTCTCGCCAAAGCGCAAAGCCAGGACAATCCCGTGTACTACCTGCAGTACGCGCATGCCCGAATCTGTAGCGTGCTGAAGCAGGCGACCCAGCAGGGTGTCGAATACCAGCCGGCACGGGCGCTCGGGTCACGCGCACTGCTCGTGGAAAAGAAGGAACACGCGCTGGCGCTGCTGGCTGCCCGGTTTCCCGCAATGGTCGCGACTGCGGCCCGTGAGCGCGAACCCCACCAGGTGGCAAACTACCTGCGGGAACTGGCGGTGGAATTCCACGCCTACTACAACGCACACAAGATCCTGGTGCCCGAAGCGCTCCTGCGCGATGCCCGCCTGGTGCTGTGCGATGCGGTGAGAACGGTCATGTCGAACGGACTTCGGCTGCTCGGCGTGGCGGCCCCGGAGGAAATGTAATGGCGCGTGACAGCAGACGAGATGCCGAGCCCCAGTCGGACGCCCGGCCGCCAGGCAGTTTCATCTCGTTCCTGACGGGACTGATGGCCGGGCTCACGGTGGCCGCCGTGGTCTATTTCACGATGTCCGCCCAAGTGCCCCAGCAAGCACCAGGCGGCAAGCCGCGCCTGCCCGGAGACCCCGGCGGCGTACCGACTGACACCGCCAGCACGCCCAAGCCGACTTTCGATTTCTACAAAATCCTGCCCGAGTCCGAGAGCAAGGTCCCGGACACCGAACTCACCGCGGAACCGCCAAAACCCTCAGTGGTGGTGCCGGCCCCGGCCGATAGTGCCTACCTGCTCCAGGTAGGCTCCTACCAGAAGTTCGAGGAAGCCGATCAGGCCAAGGCCCAACTCGCGCTCCAGGGCATCACGTCCACCATCCAGCAGGTGGTCAACAAAGGACACGAGGTTTGGTATCGGGTCCATGTCGGTCCCATCAAGACAATGGACGAAGTGCAGACCATGCGCGCGAGGTTGGTGGAAGGTGGCGCAACCGTGGTCGTGCTCAAGGTTGGCGCGTCCCCCTGATTTCGCGCTCAATGCAAGCAGTCCCGCGTGCTTATGCACAATTGAAGGGCTGGCGTGCCGTCGAAATCTGAAGTTAGCCTAAACTTCTACTTCCCGCATCATAAAAATACCGTAATTAATTGATTTTATTCAATATGAATCGGATTGTCGATTTTCTGAGCATTCTGTCTGCAAGCCTTGATTCCGGCCGCTGAATCTTCGCTTGAACAGATTTAGCCACAGACTTATCCACAGATATTGTGAATAAATCCTGGCGGCTACGCGCAGCGACCTCGGCACCGCAGGCAGTTGCCCGGGTGGCTTCGAGGGAGAGCTGGAAAGGGAGTGGAGCGGGTGATGGGAATCGAACCCACGCTATCTGCTTGGGAAGCAGAAGTTCTGCCATTGAACTACACCCGCAATGCCGGGGCATTCTAGTCACTTCAACGCTATCGGGCCAAGCGATGGACGCCTGAATCGCCCCGTTGTCGTGTCGCTGGTACCTGCGCGCCTGCTACTGAATAATGCCCGACACTACTCCAGCCCCAAACAAAGTCCGTGACGGATGGAAATTTGTAACACCGCCAGGCCTTTGATTGTCCTTGTTGATGACGCCCCGTCCGCACGAGCGTTTTTCGAGCGGGCGATGGCTAACCTGCCGGTCGAGGTGATCGCTTTCGCGTCTGCAGCCGACGCCATGTCCCTGCTGGCGACCCGACAACCTGCGCTGCTCTTCCTCGACATCATCATGCCGGAGAAGGACGGACTGACCTTCCTCCAGGAATTGCGCGCCTCTGCACTGCACCAGGACACCGTCATCGTCATCCTCAGTTCAAAGGACTATGCGCAGGACCGCCAGACCGCGGCCAGCCACGGCGTTGCTGCGTTCCTGCCTAAACCCGTCTCCTCGGAAGCCTTGCGCCAGGCCGTCATGAATTTCGCCCAGCTTCCGGCGGACGGCACCGCGTGAGCGTGCTGTCCGTCCGGTTCTGGGGTGTGCGCGGGTCGCACGCTTCGCCCTTGTCGACGCACCTCGGGGTTGGCGGGAATACGTCCTGCGTGGAAATCAGGGCCGGCAACACCCTCGTGGTTTGCGACGGCGGCACCGGTCTCATCCCGTTGGGCGAAAACCTCCTCAAGCAGGACGAATTGCGCGAGCTCCTCGTACTGTTCACGCATTACCATTGGGACCACATCTGCGGCCTGCCGTTTTTCGTGCCGGCGTTCCTGCCAAAGTGGAACCTCAAGTTCTTCGGTCCAGGCCAGACGGCGGCCGAGATCGAGCGGCACCTGTCGAACCAGATGAAGGCGCCCTATTTCCCGGTCGAGACCGAAACCTGGATGGCCAACATCCAGTACCTCGAGCCCTCGCCAGCCGGACTCACTTACGGTCCCATGCAGATTCGCTACCAGAGCGTGCACCACCCGGGCGTTACCTATGGCTATCGCGTGTCGGTGGGTGGCAAGAGCGTGGTCTACGTGTCCGACAACGAGGTCGACTACCTCCATTCCTCGATTGCACAACGCGCCGGTGAGTTCAGCGCAGAAGACCAATCGGCGATGGCCGACATTGCGCAGGAAGAGCGCGCCGCCGACCTTGATTTTATCCGCGGCGCGGATGTGCTCATCCATGACGCGCAATACACCCCGGACGACTACATCCTCAAGCGCGGTTGGGGCCACTCGTGTTACATCGATACGGTCAATTTCGCGATCGATGCCGGCGTCAAGGTCCTCTACCTGTTCCACCACGATCCCGCTCACGACGACGCCAGGATTGCCGAGATCCATCGGCATAGCCTCCAAATCATCAGCGAGCGCCGGTCGTCGCTTGAATGCACCATTGCCCGGGAGGGCATGGTGGTCACCCTTTAAACGGGCGTTCCTGCTTGGACATCCCAGTCGTCGTCAACGGCGAGGTCCAGGCCGTCGCCAGCGGCAGCAGTATTGCCGACCTCCTTGCCCGCCTCGACGTGCGTGGACGGCTTGCCGTTGAAATCGACGGTGAAATGATCCCGCGAAGTACGCATGCCACGCGACTGCTCAAGGCGAACGAGCGTATAGAAATCGTGCAGGCCATCGGCGGCGGTTGAGCCGCCCTAATCCAGTTCCATCCAGGGGAGCCCCATGGCAGATCTCAAAGACCCAGGCGACGACATGCTCCAGATCGCCGGCCGCAGCTTCTCGTCCCGTCTGCTGGTGGGCACCGGGAAATACCGTGACATGGACGAAACCCGGCGTGCGATTGCCGCCAGTGGCGCCAACGTCGTGACTTTCGCGGTACGTCGCATGAACATCGGCCAGACGGCTGGTGAACCCAACCTGCTGGAAGTCATCGACCCTGCCCATTACACCCTGCTGCCGAACACCGGAGGGTGTTACGACGCCGAGTCGGCAGTCCGCACCTGTCGTCTGGCACGCGAACTCCTCGACGGCCACGCGCTGGTGAAACTCGAAGTGCTCGGTGACCCGCGGACCCTCTATCCCAACGCCATCGAAACCCTGAAAGCTGCCGAAGTGCTGGTGGCGGAAGGATTCGAGGTGATGGTCTACACCACCGACGATCCGATCCTTGCCAAGCGACTCGAGGAAATCGGCTGCGTGGCCATCATGCCGCTGGCGGCGCCCATCGGTTCCGGGCTTGGGATCCAGAACCGCTACACGCTGCGTGAAATCATCGAACAGGCAAAGGTCCCGGTCATCGTCGACGCCGGCGTGGGCACCGCTTCGGATGCCAGCATCGCCATGGAACTGGGCTGCGACGCAGTCCTGATGAATACCGCCATCGCCGAAGCCCGCGATCCGGTGCTCATGGCCGAGGCCATGCGCCACGCGATCCAGGCTGGACGCCTGGCGTATCGCGCGGGACGGATGCCGCGTCGCTCGCACGCGTCGGCGTCTTCCCCGATCGACGGCCGCTTCCACGCCTGATCTGGCTGACCCGCGTGTCCGAGCCAACGCCCGCCCATTACCGCCAACTCCGTAGCTTCGTGCTGCGCGAAGGGCGGATGACCACCGCCCAGGCGCGAGCGCTGGAGGAACGCCTGCCGCTGCACGCGTGGCCGACAGGTCCCGTCGAGCCTTCGGCAGTGACCGGGCGCCGCGCCCCGCTCAACCTCGAGATTGGGGCGGGTGACGGGGAGAACGTCGCGACCCTGGCGGCCGCGCGGCCCGCGGAGGATTTCATCGCCTGCGAAGTCCATGGTCCCGGCGTGGGCCACCTGCTGCTGCGCGCCGAGGTGCTTGGATTGCGCAACTTGTGGGTAGCGCGGCGTGACGTGATGGAACTCCTGCGCGACCTGCCAGCCGGCGCGCTCCATACCACGACGTTGTTCTTCCCTGATCCCTGGCCGAAAACCCGCCACCACAAGCGCCGGCTGTTCCAGGGGCCGCTGCTCGATCAACTTGCCACCAGCCTCGCGAGCAACGGACGCCTGATGGTCGCGACCGACTGGGCCGGCTATGCCGAATGGATGCTGGCGGAGATCGCGGCCGCACCGGCCTGGCGCAACCTGGCCGGCGAGGGCAATGCAAGTCCGCGCTTGCGGCGCCGGATCATGACCAAGTTCGAGCGACGCGGGATCCGGGCTGGGCGGAAGATCCACGACTTCGTCCTGGCCCTGCGCTAGCAGCCGACGCTCCCCAAGTCCGACAGGCTGCTAGCAGGCCTGGACCTGGCGCCGCAGGCTGCAGCGGGGATTCAGTTCTTCGAGTGCGTCGACGGCCGGGAAGTCGACGTAGTGCTTGCGGGCCCCACTGCTGCTGGGCTGGACCACGCCGTAGAGTTCGCCGACGCCCCAGGCCTTCGCTGCCTGCAGCACCGTCTCGTTGTCGTCCACGAACAGCGAATGTTCGGGCTCGAAGTGGAACTCGGCCCGTAGCGCATCCCAGAACACCGCGTGCTCCTTCGGTGCGCCGTACTCGTGGGAACTGCGGATACCGCTGAACAACGCTGCCATGCCCGTGCGGGCCAGCTTGAGTTTCAGGCTGCGCGGGTGCGCGTTGGTAGCCAGGATGCAGGGGATCTCGCGTGCCTTGAGGTGTTCGAGGAAATTCCGGGTGCCCGGCCGCATCCGGATGAGCATCGACTGCTCGGCTTCCACTTCGTGCAGCGAGATCCCGAAGACCTCACTCCAGTGATCGAGGCAATACCAGCGCAGGTTGCCTTTTTCGCGGGCGATGGTCTGCGCAACGTGGAGACGGGCTTCCTCGGCCGCCATGCCCGTGCGCGCGGCGACCCGTCGCGGCAAGGCGTGGCTCCACACCTGCTCGTCGAAGTGCAGGTCGAGCAGGGTGCCGTCCATGTCGAGGAGCACCGCGGACAGCCCGGTAGGTGAATTCATGGCGGGGAGACCTGTTGTTGGTGGCCCGGGCTGGCAGCTGATCCCGCGCGGAAAAGGCAGCGTAGCCGGGGCATCCGCGCATTCTCACAGATCGGATCTGCACTCGCATCCAGCGTGCTCGCAGGACGTAAGCCGGCCGCGCCGGCACTTGCCTGGCGCAGCCTGCTAGCGTCCAGGCGCTGCCGGTGGGGGCGTCTTGATCGAGGCTTCCAGTGCGGTCCGTCGGGTGCTGGCCTGCAGTTTTTCTGCGGGTGACAACGTCGCCAGGACGATGCTGGCGCGTGCGCTCGCCTCGGTATCGCCCCGCGTTCCGCCTATGGCATACCAGGCCTGCGCTTCGACCAGATCGCGCGGCACGCCGGCGCCTGCCGCATACACATCCGCCAACTGCCGCGCCGCCGGGCCGTGCCCCTGGCGCGCGGCCTCGCTCACCCAGAACCGCCCTTCCTCGGCGTCGGCCGTAACGCCCGTGCCCGTGACGAACATCATGCCGAGGGCCATCTGCGCCTCCGGCTTGCCCGACTCCGCGAGCTTGCGGAACAGTTGCAAGGCCCGGGCGAGCCGGGCCGGCTCTTTTGCGTGCTGGAGGTGGATGCGCGCAAGGACGAGTTCTGCCTCCGGGTGCTTCTCGCCCAGTGCCTCGAGCAGCCCCGCCGCACGCTCTTCATCCGGGTGCACGCCTCTGCCCTCCAGGAGGAGCAGTGCCAGATTGAACTGTGCTTCCTTGATGCCCTGCGCCGCCGCGAGTTCGAACCAGCGGGCGGCCTGCGCTGCATTGCCGCCGCCGTCGGTACCGCGGAAATACAGCATGCCCAGGTAGAACTGGGCTTCCTTGTCGCCCAGTTGTGCCGCCTTTTCCAACCAGCCGGCCGCAGTAACGCGGTCCATCCCGGTCCCGTAGCCGCGCAGGAAAACCATGCCCAGGTTGTACATCGCGCCGGGCAGGCCCTGTTCCGCCGCGAGTTCGAACCAGTGCCGCGCCGCCTTCGGATCGTGCGGGACGCCCTTGCCTTGCAGCAGGAGCACGCCGAGGTTGTTCCGGGCCACCGCGTCGCCGGTTACCGCGCCTTGGGAAAAGACGGCGGCGGCCCCCGCGAAGTCGCCGCGGGCCATCAGCGCGCTGGCGGGGTCGCTGGCCAGCACGCCGCCTTGCCACCCCGCAAGGAGGGCGGCGAACAGCGTGGCGCGCGCGCCCGCTGGCAGGGTCCGGGCGCGGGAAATCAGGCTTTCTGGAGGCATGTCCACTCGCAGGGAAATGATCGGATCCCAGGCCACCGGGATGTCATGGACTTTCAGTTGTGGCGAGTAATAACATCCCCCGCAGCGTGCCAAAAGGCTTCGTTCGGAGAGGATGCCGGCGCACCTGTAGGTGGGCAATCCCTCCGGGCCTGCACGGGACTCGAAGCCGCATCCATAAAATGTCCAAGGAGGAAGGTCAGATGAAGAAACGCACCCTGAAACCCGTCGCCATGGCGCTGGGTTCGACCGTCGTACTGGCGCTCTCCGCAGCTGCTGGCGCCGCCGGGAATCCCTTCCAGATGGTCGAGTTCAGTGCTGGCGTGGTGGTCGCCGGCGAAGGTGTCGACATGAAGGGCAACAAGGTCAAGATCAACGACGAAACCGGTTTCGAGTTCGGCGGCGACGAGCAGGGCAAGTACGCCGGTGGCAAGCTCGGCACGGGCGTGAAGGATCCGGCCGTGTGCGGTACCTTCAGCGGCGCCAGCTGCTCGATGCCCCACGTTACCAAGAAGTAATCGAGGGCTTGGGCCAGAACCCACCCGGCGCGCCCGTGACCCGGACTTTCCCGGTTCACGGTGCCGGACTGGGACTGCGCCGCCCCCACCTCGGGGCACTCCTCGGCGAGATTCCCGCCGAAATCGACTTCATGGAAATCGCGCCGGAGAACTGGCTCGGCGCGGGCGGCCGACTGGGCCGCGCTTTCAGCCAGATTGCCGAACGCGTGCCCATGGCGTGCCACGGCCTGCTGCTGAACCTCGGTGGGCCCGATCCGATCGATCTCGAGTTCCTCCAGCGCCTGCGGCCCTTCCTTGAACGCCACAAGGTCCGCGCCTACAGCGACCACCTCGCGTTCTGCGGCGACGAAGGCCTGCTCTACGAACTGCTGCCGATCCCGTTCACGGCAGAGGCCGTCCAGCACACGGCTGGGCGCATCCGCCTCGTGCAGGACGTGCTGGAGCGGCGCATCGCGATCGAAAATACCTCGTACTACTGCGTGCTCGCCCAGGACCTGTCCGAATCCGAGTTCATCAACGCCGTGCTGGTCGAGGCCGACTGCGACCTCCTGCTCGACGTCAACAACGTCTACGTGAACAGCCAGAACCACGCTTACGACGCGCTCGAGTTCCTGGCCTCGCTGCCCGCTTCGCGCATCACCTATGCCCACATCGCCGGCCATCTCCGCACCGGAGAGGGGCTCATCATCGACACCCACGGCGCGCCGGTGAGCGATCCCGTCTGGCAGTTGCTGGAAGCCGCCTATGCACGCTTTGGCGTGTTCCCGACCCTGCTGGAACGGGACGAGAACATCCCCACCCTCGACGCAGTGATGGAAGAGATCGCCATCATCCACGCCTTGCAGCGCGCCGGCGACCCACGCCATGGCACCGGCTGAACCCCGCTTCCGCGCCCTCCAGCGCGCATTTTCCGCGCACCTGCGCGACCCGGAGGGCACGCCGCGCCCCGACCTGCCGGAACGTGGCCTCGAGGTCTACCGGCACGCGGTTTACGCCAACATCGAACGGTTCATGCACGACAACTTCCCGCGGGTGGCCGAAGTCCTGGGCGAACCGGCCTGGCGCGCGATGGTGCGCGACTACCTCGTCCGCCACGTTTCCCGTGCGCCGCTTTTCGTTGAACTTCCCGACGAGTTCCTGGCCTACCTCGGCTATGAACGCGACGCGCCAGACGATCCGCCCTTCCTCTACGAGCTCGCCCATTTCGACTGGCTCGAAAACGTCCTGGCCAGCGACGGGCGAGAGATCCACGAGGGCTCCTGCGTGAACCCCGATCAGCTCCTGCACCAGCCGCTGGCGATCAACCCGGTGCATCGGGTCGAACGCTACACCTGGCCGGTCCACGCGGTTAACGCGACGTTCATGCCCGATGCAGTACCAATGCGCCCAAGCTTGCTGGTGGCGTTTCGCGACCGGCAAGACGAATTCCGGGTACTCGATCTCAACCCCGTCGCGCTTGCGCTGTTCGAAGGCGTGCGCGGTGGTCGACCGGCAAACGAGATCCTGGACGAGATTGCCACCGCGCTCGCCCATCCCGACCCTGCCGAAGTGTTTGACGGTGGCGAGCAACTGCTCAAACGCTGGCTCGAGCTCGGGCTCGTCCTTGGCACGCCGGGCGCATCCGGCCATTGAGCGGATCGGACACGACGCCATGCGCGGTACAAGAACCACTCCAAAGGCCTTCCGGGCTATGGCATCATCAAAGCCACCGCTATCGCCCAAGGATGGCGGAGGTGCTGATGCCGGTGCTGAGCCGGGGCTGAACGACCGCAACCCCCCAAGGCGCAGATTTTGGAATCCAACCTGATTGCAAGTGAACGGCCGGCCTTCACCATAGAAGGCTACCTGCCGGAGAAAATCCGCCTGCTGCGGCGCCCGGTCGTGCGCCTGATCGATGGCCTGCTTGGCCTGAGTGAACTGACCAGCCGCTACCGCCGCCTGCCGCAGGCCAATGACGTCCCCGAATTCGTCCGCCTGGCCCTTCGCGAGCTGCGCATCCGCACCGAATTCGAAGAAGAACACCTCGCCCGCATCCCCAGGACTGGCCCCTGCATCATTGTCGCCAACCACCCGCACGGAGGCCCCGACGGCCTGCTGCTGATGGATCTCCTGCTGCGTGTCCGGCCGGATGTCCGCTTCGTCGCCAACCATTTCCTTGCCGGCTTCATGGAGCTGCGCTCGCTGCTGCTGCAGGTGGATCCCTTCGGCGGCGGTCGCGCCGCGCGCTACAACATCGCGGCCGTCCGGGCGGCGCGGCGCTACCTGGAGCAGGGCGGGATGATCGTCATGTTCCCCGGGGGCGAGGTCTCGAGCTTCAGCCTCGCCACGCGGCGCGTCACGGATCCCGAGTGGACCAGTGGTGTCGCGCGCCTCCTGCGCCAGACCGGCGCGCCCGCACTGCCCATCTACATCGAAGGTCGTAACAGCGCGCTGTTCCAGATTGGCGGCCTGCTCAACCCCCATCTGCGCACGGCCATGCTGGTCCGTGAGTTGCTCCGCCCCCGGCACGTGCGCCTGCGGATCGGGCGTCCGCTGGCGCCGTCCGTCATCGCTGAAATCGGCGACGACGAAGTGGCTGCGCAGTACCTCCAGTACAAGACCTACCTGCTCCGCGTGGCCGACCGCGCGTCGCGCAACCTCGAGCCTGCCTCGCCCAAGCCTCGCCGCAAGGACGCCACGATCGCGCCATGCGCGGGCGAAGCCGTGCTGGCGGCGGAAGTCGCGGCCCTGCCGCCCGAACAACTCCTGCACGCCCATGGGACGCAGGAAATCTGGTACTTCACCGGGCGCGAATGCCCGGCGCTCCTGACCGAAATCGGGCGCCTGCGCGAGCACGCCTTCCGGCATATCGGCGAAGGCACGGGCAAGGCGCTCGACCTCGACGAATACGACGACTACTACCAGCACATGTTCCTGTGGGACCGCAAAACCGAGCAGATCATCGGCGCCTACCGCATGGGGCCCAGTGACCTCATCCTGGCCGAGCGCGGGCCCAAGGGGCTCTACACGCATTCCCTGTTCCGCATGTCGGGGCGGCTGCTGGACAAACTGAGCTGTGGCGTCGAGATGGGCCGCTCCTTCGTGCGCCTCGAGCAGCAGCGCAGCTTCACCGCGCTGCTCATGCTCTGGCGCGGTATCGGCGCCTATGTCGTGCGCAATCCACGCTACCGCTATCTGTTCGGGCCGGTCAGCATCAGCAACGATTACCATCCGCTGTCCCAGCAAATCCTGGTGTCGATGCTCAAGCGCCACAACTTCGATGCCGAACATGCCGACGAAGTCCGACCCCGACGCCCGTTCCGGGTCAGGGAGCACGACCTGCCGACCGGTGAGTTCATGGAAGACCCGGACTCCCGCGTGCTGGCCGATCTCCTCGGCACCCTGGAGGAAGATGAAAAAGGCGTCCCGGTATTGCTGCGGCAGTACCTCAAGCTTGGCGGGCGCATCCTCGGCTTCAACGTCGATCCGGCGTTCAACAACGTCATCGACAGCCTGCTCGTGGTCGACCTCATCCAGACCGAGCCAACAATCCTCGCGAAGTATTTTGGCGAGGCCGGCACCGAAACCGTCCGGGCTTTCCACGGCAAGGGCGCGCGCGTCGAGAGTGCGGCCTGAGCGCCGAACGCGCGACCAGGCAGCCTTGCTGCAGCGCTCTTTCCCGCGCTAAACCCCTCCTGTAGAGTCGGGCCCACTCCCTATTTGCCGGCGGGTTCCGCCTTCCAGCCATGCCAAAAATCCGCAAGCTCCTGATTGCCAACCGGGGTGAGATTGCCATCCGCGTCATCCGCGCGGCGGCCGAACTCAACATCGAATCAGTGGCGATTTACTCGCAGGAAGATCGCTTCTCGCTGCACCGGTTCAAGAGCGACGAAGCGTATCTCGTCGGCAAGGGCAAGGCGCCGGTGCAGGCCTACCTCGACGGCGACGACATCATTCGCATTGCCCGTGAAGCGGACGCCGACGCCATCCATCCTGGCTACGGTTTCCTCTCCGAACGTCCCGAATTCGCCGACGCCTGCGCCGCTGCGGGCATCATCTTCGTCGGCCCGCCGGCTGATGTGATGCGTACGCTCGGCAACAAGATCGCCGCCCGCAAGCTCGCCGAACGCTGCGGCGTGCCGGTGATGCCGGCCACGGGCCCGCTGCCCGAAGAACCCGCTGAAATCGCCCGACTCGCCGAGTCCGTCGGATATCCGCTGATGTTGAAGGCTTCCTGGGGCGGTGGCGGGCGCGGCATGCGCGTGATCGAGGACGCCACGACCCTGCACGAACTGGTGGCGCTGGGGCGGCGCGAAGCCGAGCAGGCCTTTGGTAACGGCGAGGTCTACCTCGAGAAGCTCATCCGCCGCGCCCGGCACGTCGAAGTGCAGATCGTCGGCGACCTCCACGGCAACATCGTCCACCTGTTCGATCGCGACTGCACCGTCCAGCGCCGTAACCAGAAAGTGGTGGAACGCGCGCCGTCGATGTTCCTCGACGACGCCGCCCGCGAATCCGTATGCCACTCCGCCGTCACCTTGTGCCGCGCGGCGGGCTACCAGAACGCGGGCACGGTGGAATTCCTGCAGAACGCCGACACCGGCGACGTCTACTTCATCGAGGTCAATCCACGCATCCAGGTGGAGCACACGGTCACCGAGGAACTCACCGGCATCGACATCGTCAAGGCGCAGATCCGCATCGCGCAGGGCGGGCAGATTGGCGAAGACACCAGCGGCGTGCCGGCGCAGGCCAATATCCAGCGCCACGGCTACAGCATGCAGTGCCGGATCACCACCGAGGATCCGGAAAACAACTTCATCCCCGACTACGGCACCATCACCGCCTACCGCAGTCCGGCGGGCTTCGGCATCCGCCTTGACGCCGGCACCGCTTATGCGGGGGCGCAGATCACGCGCTACTACGACTCCCTGCTGGTGAAGGTCACGGCGTGGGGCGCTACACCAGACGAAACCACCGCCCGCATGCTGCGTGCGTTGCGCGAGTTCAGGGTGCGCGGCGTGGTGACCAACCTGCGTTTCCTCGAACAATTGCTCCTGCACCCGGATTTCACCTCCGCGCGCTATTGCACGACTTTCATCGACACCACCCCGGAACTGTTCGACTTCGAACATCGGCACGACTACGGCACGCCGCTGCTGCGCTACCTGGGCGATGTCATCGTCAATGGCAACGAGGCGGTGGCCGGGCGCCACCATCCCGTGGTCAGGACTACCCCGGAGCCGCCGGAGGTTTCGCACGCCGGTCCGCCGGCCGGCACCCGCCAGCTGCTGGAAGCCATCGGACCGCGCAAGTTCGCCGAGTGGATGCTGAGCGAGCAGCGCGCGCTGGTCACCGACACGACTTTCCGCGACGCCCACCAGTCGCTGCTCGCCACCCGCATGCGGAGCTTCGACATGCTGGCCGTGGCACCGGCTTACGCCCGCATGCTGCCGACGCTGTTCTCGGCCGAATGCTGGGGTGGCGCCACCTTCGACGTCGCCATGCGCTTCCTGAAGGAATGCCCGTGGCAGCGCCTGCGCGGCATGCGCCAGCGCCTGCCCAACGTGCTGCTCCAGATGTTGCTGCGGGCTTCGAACGCCGTGGGCTACACCAACTATCCCGACAACGTCGTGGATTATTTCGTGCGCCAGGCGGCGGCCGAAGGCGTGGACGTCTTTCGTATCTTCGACTCCCTCAACTGGGTCGAGAACATGCGCGTGGCCATCGACTCGGTGCTGGCCACCGGCAAACTGGCCGAAGCCGCCATCTGCTACACCGGCAACCTGAGCGATCCGCGCTGCACGAAGTACGACCTCAAGTACTACGTCAAGCTGGCGAAGGAACTCGAAGCCGCAGGCGCGCACATCATCGGCATCAAGGACATGGCGGGCCTGTGCCGGCCCGCCGCGGCGCGCGATCTCGTGCGCGCACTGAAGCAGGAAATCGCGCTGCCCATCCACTTCCACACGCATGACACCAGCGGCATCGCGGCGGCCAGCATCCTGGCGGCGGTGGATGCAGGGGTCGATGCCTTCGACGCGGCGATGGATTCGATGAGCGGCCTCACGTCGCAACCCAACCTGGGTTCCATCGTCGAGGCACTGCGCCACGGCGAGCGCGACACCGGCCTCGACCCCGACGCCATCCGCGCGCTGTCGAGCTACTGGGAACAGGTACGCGCGCTCTACGTGCCCTTCGAAAGCGACCTCCGTTCCGGGGCGTCCGAGGTCTACGTGCACGGCATGCCTGGCGGCCAGTACACCAACCTGCGCGAGCAGGCGTTGTCCCTGGGCATCTCCGCGCCGCGGTGGCCGGAAGTGGCGCGCGCCTATGCCGACGTCAACGAGATGTTCGGCGACATCGTTAAAGTCACGCCGAGTTCCAAGGTGGTCGGCGACATGGCGCTGATGATGGTCACCAGCGGACTCCACCGCGCGGACGTGGAAAATCCCGAGGTGGACGTGGCCTTCCCCGAATCCGTGGTGTCGTTCTTCAAAGGCGATCTCGGCCAGCCCTACGGCGGCTTCCCACCGGCGCTCCAGGCGAAGATCCTCGCCGGCCAGGCCCCGCTCACGGGGCGTCCCGGCGCTACCCTGCCGGCGGTAGATCTCGACGTCGAGCGCCGCAAACTCGAACACAACATCGACCGGCCGGTGAGCGATCCCGAGTTTGCGTCCTGGTTGATGTACCCCAAGGTGTTTACCGACTACGCGCAAACCCAGCGCCAGTACGGCGATCTCACCGGCATGCCGACGGCGGCCTTTTTCTACGGCATGCAGGCGGGCCAGGAACTCAACGTCGAACTCGGCCGCGGCCGCAGCCAGGTGGTGCGTTACCTCGGCACCAGCGACCCGCACGACGACAACCACCGCACGGTGTTCTTCGAACTCAACGGCCAGCCGCGCGCCATCAAGGTGGACGACGGCAAGCGCACGCAGGCGCGCGAACCGGTGGCCAAGGCCGAGCGCGACAACCCGCGCCACCTGGGCGCGCCCATGCCCGGGGTGATCACGCAGATCGGCGTGAAGGTGGGCGATCGCGTGAATCGCGGCGACACCTTGATGACCCTGGAAGCCATGAAGATGCAGACCGCCATCCGCGCCGAAACCGACGGCATCATCACCGCGCTCAGCGTGCACGTGGGGCAGCAGGTGGATGCAAAGGATCTGCTGGCGGAGATCGGGCCGGTGGTCTGATCCGCTGTAGCGGAGTTCAAAGGCCCGGCGCTTCGAGTTGCTTGAAGCGCTAGCAGCCTGTCGGACTTGGGGCGTCGATAGCGAGAATCGGCCCCAGCCAGGACAGTTGGTGCCGGATTTGCAGGCCCATAGCCCGGCTATGGGG
>JAYTTZ010000120.1:0-2195 GCA_043744805.1 Gammaproteobacteria bacterium | reverse complement strand
CGCTGTTGTCGAAGCTCGACAAGTCCCGCCTGCGTCGGCTGGTCGCGGCTCACTTGAGCGAGCGAACCAACCGGCCCGAAATCGTCGCGGACTACCTGGCCGAATATGCGCCAGGCATCCCGGCGGACATCGCCCGCCAGGACGGCGTGCTGCCCTGGTTCGAGGTGCGCGCGCCCTGAGCAGGCGGGCGCGCAGGGCGCTAACTGCCGCGCTTGCGGACGTGTTCGCGAAGGCGCTGGCGTTTCTTGATCTGGCCGGCGTTGAGTTCGTTCTTGCGGCCAGCGAAGGGATTCTCGCCTTGCCGGAATTCAATCGCCACCGGCGTGCCGACGAGCTTCAGCGCCTTGCGGAAGAAATTCGACAGGTAGCGCTTGTAGCTCCCCGGCATCGAATCCACCTGGTTGCCGTGGATGATGATGGTCGGCGGGTTGTGCCCGCCCATGTGCGCGTAGCGCAGCTTGATGCGGCGTCCCCTGACCAGCGGCGGGCTGTGGGTTTCCAGCGCGCGCTCGAGGAGCTCGTTGAGCTGGCTGGTTGGGACTACGATGCGGCTCGATCTCCACGCTGCCTCGATGGCCCCGAAGAGCTCCCCGACGCCCGTGCCGTGCAGGGCGGAGATGGTCCGGATTTCCGCGAAGTCCACGAATTCGAGCCGCCGGTCCACCTGTTTATGGACTTCCGCCCGCTGATCGGCCGGCAGGCCATCCCACTTGTTGATGGCCACCACCAGCGAGCGCCCCACTTCGAGTACCCCGCCGAGCACGGTCAGATCCTGTTCGGTGAGCGAATCCTGTGCGTCCAGCACCACCACCACCACCTGTGCGAGCTCGATTGCCTGCAGGGTTTTGACGGCACTGAATTTCTCCACCACGTCCGTCACCTTGCCACGGCGACGGATACCGGCGGTGTCGATGAGGAGGTAGTCGCGGCCGTGGCGGTTGAGCGGCACGGTGATGCTGTCGTGGGTGGTGCCCGGCCTGTCGCAGGTGATCATGCGTTCCTCGCCCAACATCCGGTTGACGAGGGTGGACTTGCCCACGTTGGGGCGGCCGGCAATCGCCACGCGGATGGTCTCCGGGTCGCGCTTGGAATCCTCGTTGTCGTCAAGATCCCAGCCGGCGGTGACCGCTGCGATGAGCTCGTCGATGCCAAGGCCGTGGGCGGCCGAGACGGGATAAGGCTCACCCAGGCCAAGTCGCGAGAATTCGGCGTTGAGCTGTTCGAGATCGCTGCTTTCGGCTTTGTTCACTGCAAGGAACAGCGGCTTGCCGCTGCGGCGCAGGCTGCGGGCCAGCTGTTCGTCCGTGGCGTTGAGGCCTTCGCGGGCATCCACCACCAAAACGCCGGCGGCGCATTCGTCCAGGGCATGGAGCGCCTGCTGGGTTACCAGCTCGCCCAGTTCGCCCTGGTTCTCGGTAATGCCTCCCGTGTCCACCACGAGGTAGCCGCCCTTGCCCACGCGGCCAAGACCAAGCTGCACGTCGCGCGTGACGCCAGGCGAGTCGGCCACCAGCGCGTTGCGCGTGCGGGTGATGCGGTTGAAGAGCGTCGATTTGCCCACGTTGGGCCGGCCGATGATGGCGAAGGCCGGCTTCAACTGGTTGCGGATTTCCTGGGTCATTGTGCTTGGCGTGGGCGGAGGTGGACCGCCCGGCGCGTCTACTGCACGCGCCAGGCGGCGAGTTCGCCGCTGGAGCTGTAAACGGCAAGCGCCCCGCCAATCTCGATGGGCGGAGTGATGATCCGCGCCTTGTCGATCCGCTCGCGGCCCACCAGTTCGCCGGTCTTCGCGTCGAGCCAGTGCATGTAGCCTTCAAAATCGCCCACGACGACGTAGTTGTCGTAGCGCGTCGGGCCGGTGAGCTTGCGGTTGCGCAGGCCTCTGTGGCGCCAGACGGTGGAGCCATCGGCGCGGGAGAGCGCCCAAACCGTGCTGCGTTCGTCGGTCACGTAGACGTTGTCGTCGTCCACGGCCACGTCTTCGGACGAGGACATTTCGCGGGTCCACTCAAGGCTTCCGTCCGACAGCGACACCGCGGCCACGCGACCCTGGTAGCTGTCGATGTAGGCTGTGTTGCCCCGAATGATCGGCTCGGCATCGATGTCGACCAGGCGCTCGAGGTCCGAACGGCCGTTGGGTTCGGCAAGCCGCGCCTCCCACAGATCCTTGCCGGTGGCGAGATCCATGGCGGCGA
>JAYTTZ010000119.1:0-30821 GCA_043744805.1 Gammaproteobacteria bacterium | reverse complement strand
GGAGGACGTGATCTCCGGCGTTGAACAGCTGCAACTGGCCTACGGCGTCGACACCAACGGTGACCGCTCGGCCGACCTCTACGAGCGTGCCACCGACGTCACGGCCAACAACGACTGGGACAAGGTGGTGAACGTGAAAATGAGCATGGTGCTGCGGAATACGCAGCGGGACACCACGCGCGACGTCTCGGCCACTGCCAACACGTATTACCTCTACGGCGGTGCCAACGGCGGCCAGGTGACCTACGTGGTGCCCGCCGTGGACCGCCCGTTCCCCCGCAAGGTCTACAACTCGTCGGTCCAGATCCGCAACATGACGCGAGGCTGATCCCAATGCACACCCGCCCGGCTGCCAGCCGCTCATCCCACCGGGGCATGGCCCTGATTGTTTCGCTGCTCCTGCTGCTGGTCATGACCATGGTCGCGGTAGTCGCCATGCGCTCGACCACCCTGGACATCAAGATGACCACCAACACGACGCAGTCGCGGCGGGCGTTCGAGAACTCGGACGGCTCGCGCGATGCCATCTCGCCGTTGCTGGAAGCCCATGTTTTCTACCATGGCTGGCCCACGTCCGTCGGTGGCACGGTGGCCGACAGTGCCAATTTCGTGATCCCATCCGGCATGCGGCTGGCGAATCCTTCCTTGCGCTTCGATCTCGGGCAGAACGGCGTGTATTCGCGGTTCAACACCACGGCGAATCCGGATGCGACCTACGACGACGACGTCAACGGTAACGGGGTCATGGACCCGGAGGACTTCAACGCCAGGATGTGGGTCACGCGCATTGGCATCCAGCCGGCGGCTGGCTCCAACCTGGGTTCCAACGCCGCCGACCAGGGTGTGGGTGGTGGTGCGGCCAACAAATACGTGATTTTCGACTTACGGTCCGACGGCAGCGCCGTTGGCAATGCGCGTTCACGCACGGGCGCTGACTACCGCGCCCTCGTGCGCTGAGCACGGGCACCCAGGAGATGATGATGAAGACGATCCGCCGTTCCTTGAAAAACCTGCTGCAGGGCCTGCTTTTCAGCATCGCCTTCCTGCCCGCCGTCTGGAGTGGCGCAGCAGCGGCTGCAAATCTTTCAGGCCGGACCATGGAGGAATTCGCCTCGGCGCCCATCCTGACCGTACAGTCGGTGCCGCCGCTGGTGATGCTGGTGATGTCGATGGATCACCAGTACTGGCAGAAGGCCTACAACGATTACACCGACCTCAACCACGACGGCGTGGCAGAACGCAGCTATCTCGACACTTTCCAGTACTACGGCTATTTCCATGCCCAGCGGTGCTACGTCTACAGCGACACGGACAAACGGTTCAACGCGGTTGGCGTGGCCACGGGCACCAACAAGCACTACTGCACTGGCGGCCTGGACAACGCGTGGAGCGGTAATTTCCTCAACTGGGCAACGATGACCCGCATGGATGTGGTGCGGAAGATGCTCTATGGCGGCCAGCGGTCTACCGATTCGGCCACCCAGACCGTGCTTGAGCGGACGCTGATCCCGGGTGACGCGCACAGCTTTGCGAAGTACTACAACGGCAGCGACATCGCGAGCCTCACGCCGTACAACAGCCTGAAGTCGGACACGACCAACGGCGGCAACAACAACGGGATCGACGAAGGCGACGAAGGCATCAGCCTGTGCAATACCACCTACGCGACGACCGGATCTTCGCAGGCCACGACCGCCGCGCCCCTGCTGCGGGCTGCCAAGGGCAACTTCTCGCTGTGGAACGCCAATGAACGCCGCCAGTGCACCTGGCAGGACGAGTTCGGCAACAACAGCAGCAGTAACGTTTCGAGCGAGTCGGGCATTTTCGCGAGCGCCGGCGATCCTCCTACCACCGCCCAGCTCACCACACCCGGCGCGGTGCGCGACCAGCAGGTGCGCGTGGAAGTCTGCAACCAGACCTACTTCGACAGCACCAACAACCTCGAGAACTGCACCGTTTACGGCACCAACCTCAAGCCCGAGGGTCTGTTACAGCGCTACGCGCTGAACGGGCAGATGAAGTTCGGACTGCTGACGGGTAGCTACCAGAAGAATATTTCCGGTGGCGTGCTGCGCAAACGCATCTCGCCGCTGACCGACGAGGTGAATGTTTCAAATGGCACTTTCATCACGCTGGGATCGGGCGTGCCTGGCATCATCAAGACCCTGAATGCCGTTCGGATTTTCGGTTATGGCTACGCCCAGGGCACCTACCGAATCGAGGGCGCCGATACCGGTGGCGACGACTGCACCTTCCAGCTCACCAACATCACGGAAGGCAAGTGCGCGAGTTGGGGCAACCCGATGTCGGAGATTTACCTCGAGGCAGTGCGCTATTTCGCCTCGACCACCCGTGCGCCGACGGCCGCCTTCGACGCAACGGACACGAGCTACATCACGAACCTCGAGAAGGACACCAACTGGGCGTCGCCGCTGACCAACGACAACTCCTGCGCCTCCTTGAACGCCATCGTGTTCAACGCGAGCGTGTCGTCCTACGATGAAAATGCCACCGACCCGACCGGGCTGACGGCCAGTACTGCGGCGCAGCTCACCAAGACAGTAGGTGACGGTGAAAGCATCACCGGCCAGAACTTCTTCATCGGTCGCAACGGCACGCTCACCGACGAATTCTGCACGGCGAAAGCCATCAGTGGCGCCAATGGACTCGGTGACGCATTGGGACTCTGCCCGGAAGCGCCGACCGTCCGGGGCTCCTACCACATGGCCGGCCTCGCGCACTGGGCGCATACCAACGACATGTCCACGACACTTGCGGGTGCCCAGAAGCTGCGCACCTTTGCGGTATCGCTGCAGACCTCGGTCCCGGTCATCAAGATTCCCGTGCCGGGCAACAAGACAGTGACGCTGTTGCCGGCCTATCGATTGCGTGCGGGTGGCAACAACACGCTTGAGTCGAGCAACAACCCGGCGAACGACGGCGGCGGCACGCTGGTGGACTTCAAGATTGTGCGTCCGCACACAGAAGTTACCAGTGCCGTCAACATGACGCCTAGCACGGGAACCGGTTTCTTCAACGGCAAGTTCTACGTGAACTGGGAAGACTCCGAACAAGGCGGCGACTACGACCAGGACATGTGGGGCACGATCGAATACGTGCTGAACCAGAACGTGAGCCCGGCGACGATTACGGTCACGACGCAATCGGTGGCCCAGTCAACTGTGACCGGCCAGCTGTTCGGCTTCGTCTCGAGCGGTACCACCCGGGATGGCTTCCACGCCTATTCGGGTATCCAGGGGGCGAACTTCTATGCGAGCACGGGCCTTGATCCCTCCGGGGTCAAAGGCTGCAAGGACTGCCGGGCGCTGTCGGAAACCGCCAACCAAGGACAACTCGTGACCGTTACCCTGCCGGGCGCGGGCAGCGGTTCCGGCTTCGCCTCCAACCAGGCGGTCACCTTGCTGGGACTGAGTTCCGGTGCAGTCAACGCGAGCGGCAACACCACGGTTTCCGGGGGCAAGGTGACGGGCATCACCTCCCTTGTGACGGGTACGGGCTATACCAACGGTGAATCGGTGCGCATCTTCCCCACCGGCTCTCCCGGCTATGCCACCCCTGCGACGGCGGTGGTCACGGCCAATCCCAACACTGCCCAGCGCGGCAAGCAGTCCTTCACTTTCACGGTCGGCACGAATGCCGACGGCAAGGTGCTGCAATCGCCGCTCTACTACGCGGCCAAATGGGGTGGCTTCCAGGACAAGGACAGCAACAAACTGCCGTCAATCGCCGCCGCGCCCAGTGATAATTCCGAGTGGGATTCCGACGGCGACGGCATTCCCGACGGGTTTTTCTTCGTAACCGATCCGGGCAACCTGGAAGGTGCGCTGCGCACGGTGTTCAACACCATCCTCGAACAGATTGCTTCCGGTACCGCGGCAGCCGTGGTGGCCAACGAGCAGAAAGGCAATGGCGCCCTCTTCCAGGCGCTCTACGACCCAACCAAGAAAGATCGCGACGGCAATGCGGTCAGCTGGGTCGGTACCCTGCACGCGCTCTTCGTGGACTCCTTTGGCCTGATCCGGGAAGACGGCAACAGCAACGGCAAGATCGACGGATTCGGCATCGACAAGGTGGTCAAACTCCAGTTCGACGATGCCAACGAAGTCCCGGTGGAAGAGCGTCGCACCAAGGTCATACGCTTCGAGCCCGTCGCTCCGGACCCCAACAACCCGGACCCGGCCGATCCTGCGCAGTTCACCAAGCAGACGCCTGCCGACCTCAACACCCTCAAGACGGTGTGGAATGCGCGCGAACGCTTGTCCGACCTCAGCAATGGCACCATCGCGACCCAGCGAAGCTACTCGGCCAACGCGAGTACCGGGCGCCACATCCTCACGTGGCTGGACGGCAACGATGGCAATCCCCCCAACGGCATCGTCGGGACCGGCGAGGTGGTCGATTTCACCAGCAGCAGCATCACCACCAGCAACTACTACTGGCTCGATTACTTCAACCCGGTCGACGCGGACAAAACGGCGGGTGCGCGCCGCCTCGTCGATTGGGTGCGCGGCAAGGATACCAATGGTTCGACCGAATTCCGGCCCCGGTCCGTGGACTACGACGGCACCACCGGGCCCCGCTCACTCGAAGTCATGCGGCTCGGCGACATCATCGATTCGACGCCGGTTTCCGTCGGTTCTCCGTTAGCGGGTTTCGACCAGTCGGCGCTTGATCCCTCGTATGCAGCATTCCATAAACAGTATGCGAACCGCCGGCAGATGGTTTATGTCGGCGCCAACGACGGCATGATCCACGCATTCAATGCCGGCTTCTTCAACGCCGATCTCAAGCAATTCGAACTCAAACCGGCGGGCACGTCGTTGACGGAGCATCTGCTGGGTTCGGAAATCTGGGCCTACGTGCCGCGCAACCTGCTGCCACAACTGCAGTGGGCGGCACGCCAGGATTACACCCACGTCTATTACAACGATCTCCCGGTGCGGGTGTTCGACGTCAAGATCTTCCCCAACGACGCGGTCCATCCCGGTGGCTGGGGCACGATCCTGGTGGCGGGCATGCGCTTTGGCGGAGGTAGCGACAGCTCGGGGATCAGCGTGGATGTCGGCGCCGACGCCGTTACGACCAACAACGTGAAGACCAAATCGGCTTACGTGGTGATGGACATCACCGATCCCGAACAGGCGCCGACCGTCCTTGCGGAACTGTCGCCGCCCAACCTCCAATACACCACTTCGACGCCACAGGTCGTGGGCTTTGGTGACAAGTCGGGTAACACCGCCGGCAAGTGGTACCTGGTGTTTGGTTCGGGCCCGACGGATCTGGCCCTCGGCAAGTATTCCTCGGCCGCTACCGGTACCCGGGCCAGTGTGTACGCCTACGACCTTGCGAACATGCGGACCGCGACTCTGCCGGCGGACAACCTCGGCCTGGCGCGGAGTTTCACCCTTGGCGACAGCGACGTGTTCGTGGGCGACCCGGTTGCGACCGATATCGACCTCGACATGAAGGACGAAGTGGTCTATTTCGGCACGGTCGGTGGGCCAGTGGCGCCCGGTGCCAACGCGGCAACGGCCGTCCAGGGGAGCTTGTATCGACTCCTGCTCGGGGCGACTGCCGTGGGTGAAGACTCGAATGCCAGCAACTGGACGGCACCCGTGAAAGTCCTGAGCGACCTGAACCGTCCCTTCATCACCCAACCCGCGGTCACCATCGACAACAAGTTCAGGCGCTTCTTGATGGCTGCGAGCGGGCGCCTCTTCGTCACACCCGACAAGGAAACGCAGAACCAGCAAACGCTCTACGGCATCGTCGACCGCGTCTTCAGCGGGGCCGCCGTACCGACAGTCACCACGGATCTGGTGGACGTCTCGAGTGCGCAGGTATTCGCCAACGACCGGGTGACCGGCGTGACCCTGGCGGCAGGTTCCGATGCCAACAGTGACGGCACGGTAAGCGTGAAGGAACTCAAAAATGCGGTCGTGGCGGCGGGTGGCTGGAGGAAAAACATGACGGTCACCGCCAACCAGCCCGCCGAACGTAGCGCGAGCCGGCTGACGCTCTTTGGCGGCGTGCTGTTCGGGTCGCTCTACACACCTAGCACCAACCTGTGCGGTTCCGACGGCGGCAGCCGGCTGCTGGGCGTCGATTTCTCGACGGGCGCGGCCTCGCTCATCGGTGTCTTCCCCTGCGCGAGCTGCGTCGACCCAACCGTCCCGCTGCCAGACAACGTGTCACTGGGCGGCGGCTACTCGTCCAGCGCAAGCATCCATTTCGGCGAGCAGACCATCGAAGGCAAGGTCACGGTCATTACCCAGGACTCACGGGGCGAGTTGGAAGCCAACACACTCAAGACCGGCAGCGGCGATCCGGCGAGTGAAATTTCCTGGCGTGAGTACCGGGGCGAATAGTCCACGGCTATGATGCCCTCAGTCGAAAACAACGCTAGGGAGCTACCATGACCTCATCACGCAGCGACCGAGTCAGACAAGGCCACTGCAGGCCGAGGCAAGGCGGCATGTCGCTCATCGAGTTGATGATCGTCATGGTCATCGTCGGCATCCTGGCCAGCATCGCCTACCCGAGCTACCAGGAGTACCTGGCGCGGGCCAGGCGTACCGACGGCAAGACTTTCCTGATGGACATTGCTGCCCGCGAGGAGCGTTTCTTCGCCGACCGCAATACCTACTCGGCGGACCTCACCACTCTGGGGATGGTGCTGGATGCGACGGCCAACGCCTTCGTATCCAAGGAAGGTTTCTATGCCGCCACGATAGCCGCTGGTGCCGGGACGATAGCGCGGAGCTACACCATCACCATCACCCCGACTGCCAAATGGGGCGGGAGCGGCGACCAGAAATGCGGCGCTCTGACCCTGAACAACCTTGGCGCCCAAGGATCTTCGGTTGGCACTGCCGAGACGTGTTGGCGTTAATGCCAGGAATCGAACGCCGCGCGCTGATCATCGGCTTGGCCGCATTGCTCGGCGGGGCGAATGCCCATGCCGATGGGGTTTATCGCTGGCAGGATGCGCAGGGCAACACCGTGTTCTCCCAGCGCCCTCCTCCGGGCCGCAATGCAGAATTGGTGAAACCCCGGGCTGGAAAGCCCGCAACCGACAGCGGCAGGCAGCTTGACGCTGCGCGCAATCGGTTTGCCCCCCCTGCGGCCCCGGAAAAGCCCGCGGTGAAAACTCCGACGCCAGACGAGTACGCCAAGATGGCGTCAGTCTGTCGCCAGGCTCAGAACGCCCTGAAGTTGCTCCAGGAAAACAACCGTCCGCGCTACGTCGATGAAAGCGGCAAGAGCGCAATCATGGGCGACGACCTCAAGGCTTCGCGGACGGCGGACGCCCGGAAGAAGATTTCCGAGTACTGCCGCTGACGCCTGCCCGCCCGGCGACAGTTGCCCCCAGGCACTATCAGTGGTTGTGGTGCTCGCCGACGGGATCACCGGCGCGAGCCAGTTCCTTTGGCAGGCTGAACACCACCTGTTCACGGATTCCCGGCACTTCATTAACGGCTTGGCCACCCCATTCGCGGAGCCGCGTCACCACCTGTTCAACCAGCACTTCCGGCGCCGAAGCACCTGCCGTCACGCCGACGCTGCGCTTGCCTAGTAGCCAATCACGCTGGATTTCGTCGGCGTTGTCGATGAGATACGCCGCGATACCCTGCTTCTCGGCAATTTCCTTGAGGCGGGTCGAGTTGGAACTGGTCTGCGAGCCCACCACCAGGATCAGGTCGCAGTTGGCGAGCAAGCTCTTGACCGCATCCTGGCGGTTCTGGGTTGCATAGCAGATGTCTTCGCGCTTGGGGCCGACAATCTTCGGGAAGCGCTTGCGCAAGGCGGCGATCACCACGGCCGTGTCGTCCATCGACAAGGTGGTCTGCGTGACGAAGGCGAGGAACTCAGGATCCTTCACTTCAAGCTTGGAGACATCCTCGACCGACTCCACCAGGTACATGCCGCCGCGGCCTTTCGGAGCGGTGTACTGGCCAAGCGTGCCTTCCACTTCGGGGTGTCCCGCATGGCCAATGAGGATGCATTCCCGCCCCTCCTGCTGGTAGTGGCCAACTTCCATGTGGACCTTGGTGACCAGCGGGCAGATGGCATCGAACACCCGGAGCTTGCGGCGCGCCGCCTCCTGGCGGACTCCCTTGGCAACGCCATGCGCGCTGAATATCACGGTGGCGTCGTCGGGGACTTCATGCAGTTCATCGACGAAGATAGCGCCTTTCTGCCGCAGTCCGTCTACGACGTACTTGTTATGCACTACTTCGTGGCGAACGTAGACGGGGGCGCCGAAAAGTTCGAGTGCCCGTTCGACGATGCCGATGGCGCGATCGACGCCGGCACAAAAGCCGCGAGGATTAGCCAGATGAATTTCCATGCTATTTGTCCAATGAATGTGGGCGATTGGGCGATTATACGCAGCGCTAACGGGGGTCAGCATCCGGGTTATGGGGCCTGCGCTCGAACAGTGATTCCAGTACCAGCATGACCGCCCCGACGGTTATCGCGCTGTCGGCGATGTTGAAGGCCGGAAAACACCAGTCACCATGGCAGGCTTGGATGAAATCAACCACGTAGCCCAGGGCAAGGCGGTCCCATAAGTTTCCCAGTGCGCCACCAAGGACCAGCATCAGTGCAATCGGCAGCCAGCGTGCGCCAGCTTTGACTGCACGAAGTGCCTGCACGATCCAGGCGGACACGGCAATGGCAATCACCGTGAAAAACCAGCGTTGCCAGCCACTGCCATCGGCGAAAAGGCTGAACGCCGCGCCCGGGTTGTGCAGCAAGGTCAGGTTCAATCCCGGGAATACCGGTCTGGGTTTGCCATAGTCGAGGAGTTCGGTGACCTCGACCTTGCTCCATTGATCGACCGCAATCAGGAGTACGGCGAAAGCCAGCCAGGGCAGCAAGCGGGCGCGAGGCTCAGGCATCAGTCCCTCCCATGGAGAGCATCCGGCGCGCCGCGACGCAGTCATTGGCGATTTGCCGCGCCAAGGTGTCGAAATCGGTAAAAGGCAGGTCGTCGCGAACTTTCTGGACGAACTCCACCTCGATATACCTGCCGTAAAGGTCTTGCTCGAAATCGAACAGGTGCACTTCAAGCACCCACCGGGAATTTTCGATGATGGGACGGTTACCGACGTAGGCAATCGCCGGACGGGATTGCGGCCCCACGCCGTTTACCCGGACGGCGAAGATCCCGTGCAGCGGGGAGGCTCGGCGATGGAGATCCAGGTTTGCGGTAGGGAAGCCCATCTCACGCCCGCGGTGCTGGCCGTGGACCACTCTCCCGGACATGCAATAACGTCTTCCGAGTAGCGCTTCGGCATCGCGGAGATGCCCGTCACGCAGGTGGACGCGGACATGCGTGCTGCTGATGCGCTCACCCGACGACAGGAAGGAGTCGGCGCGATGGATGAAGAATCCATGGTGCTGGGCACTGCGCTGGAGCATGTCGAAATCGCCCCGGCGATGGCTGCCAAATTTGAAGTCATCGCCAACAATCAGGCCCCGCACTCCAAGTCCGTCAATCAACAGACGTTGTACGAAATCATCCGCCGGACGCGAAGCCAACGCGGCGTCAAACGGCAGGACTAACAGTCGTTCGATGCCGAGTGACGCGATCAGTCGCGCTTTCTCCCGGAACCGCGTGAGCCTTGCGGGCGGATTGGCGCCAGCGAAGTACTCGGAAGGCTGCGGCTCGAAGATAACGACTGCCGCTACCGCCCCGATTTCCCTGGCACTGCCAAGGAGCGCACGAAGTACCGTCTGGTGGCCTCGATGCACGCCATCGAAATTACCAATGGTCGCAACGCATCCCCGGTGCCGGGACCGCAGGTTGTGTTCACCTCTGATGATTTCCATTAATGGGCGGGCTCCGTCATGCGCGAGCCCGATTATAACCGTGCTCTGGGTTGCGCCATATCGCCAGGGCGCAGCCCGCAGGCAATGGCGCAAAGCCCGAACACCGTGATACCACCGGCAACATACAGCAGCAGCAGGCCAGCTCGTTCCACCAACGGGACGACACCCCAGTTCGGTACCATCTCGAGGGCAAAAACCAGTGCTACCGCCATGGCCGCCGACGCCGTGGAAACGCGCACGATATGGAGCGCCCAACCAGGTCGGGGTTGGTATGCGCCAAGCTTTACCAGTCCGTGCAAAAGCAAGCCGCTATTAACGAACGCTGCAATCGAGGTGGCAAGCGCCAGGCCTGCGTGTCCAAGGGGACCGCTCAGGATGATGCAGCACACCAGGTTGGTAATCATGGAAATCACCCCGATCCGAACCGGCGTTCGCGTGTCCTCACGCGCATAGAAGCCCGGGGCGAGGACCTTGACCATGATGAATCCGGTGAGGCCGAAGCCGTAGGCCAACAAGGCGCGTGCACCCATCTGGGCATCGTGTTCCGTGAAGTGGCCATACTGGAACAAGGTACTCATCAGCGGAACAGCCAGTACCGCCAGCCCGACGGCAGAGGGAATGGTGAGGGTGAATACCGTGCGTAGCGCCCAGTCCAAGGTCTCGGAAAACAGCCCCAATTCCTGGCGCGCGTGGTGGCGCGAGAGGTTGGGCAAGATGACCGTACCCAGCGCAACCCCGAACATGGCGAGTGGGAATTCCAGGAGTCGATCAGCGTAGTAAAGCCAGCTGATACTGCCGCGCTGGAGGAATGACGCGATGAATGTGCCGACGAGGAAATTGATCTGGGCAATCGAGACACCAAAAAGCGCAGGGCCCATGAGACGCATGATGCGACTTACCCCCGGGTGCTGTGGCCGCAGGCTGAAGCGGGGGAGCAGCCCCAGTCGATGCACAGCCAGCAGTTGCAGGCCCAGTTGGAGCGCCCCGCCGACCAGCACGCCCACACCCAGCGCGTAGATCGGCTCCGTCAACCGCGGCGCCAGGCCGAGCGTGGTCAGGATGAAGGCAATATTGAGCAGCGCCGGCGTGACTGCCGGTATACCGAAGCGCCCAAAGGTGTTCAGCACGCCACTGAGGAGCGCCGTCAGGGCGATGAACAGCAGGTAAGGAAATGTCATCCGCAACAGGACGACCCCCAGCGTAAACTGCTGTGGGTCGTGGGCGAAGCCCGGGGCAAAGATCGTGATGATCAGGGGCGCCGCAATGATGCCAACCAGTACCAGTCCGAGCACCGCGATGGCAAGCGTGCTGAACACTGCGTCAAGGAGTAAGCGCAGCTGGTTGTCGTCGTTCGTGGCCCGGTAGTTCGCCAGGACCGGGATGAAGGCTTGTGAGAAAGCGCCTTCCGCGAACAGGCGCCGGAAGAAATTGGGAATCCGAAAGGCGACGACGAACGCGTCCATCGCGCCACTTGCCCCGAACACCGCCGCAATCAGGCTATCCCGGACGAGGCCAAGGATGCGCGAAATCAAGGTCATTTGTCCGACCAGCGCGGTCGAACGAAGCAGGGACTTGGCCAGAGAAAGCTCCTGGGGACACCAACAACGCCGAAGATCAAGGTCGCGGCCAGTATAGTCGAAGGAACTCACCTTGAAGACGCCGGGATTGACTTGCGTCCCCGGGAATTGCATATTCCCCGGCCCTTACCCGTTGACTGGAGCCTCCGTTGGCCAACACCGCCCAAGCGCGCAAGCGCGCCCGTCAAGCTCAAAAGCATCGTCTCCACAACGCCAGCCGCCGCTCGCTGCTCCGCACCCGTATCAAGCAGGTCGTGAAAACGATCGAGGCGGGTGACAAAGCTGCCGCGACCACTGCGTATGCAGCCGCGACACCCATCATTGATCGAATGGTCAAGACCGGCATCGTGCATAAGAACAAGGCGAACCGGCACAAATCCCGCCTGAACACCCGAATCAAGGCGATGGTGTCGGCCTAGACCCTGACGGGCGCTCAGACCAGCGCCAGATTGTCCCGGTGAATCAGTTCGAGGTCGCGCAAGTAACCAAGCGCGTCCTCGAACTTCGAACTGGGCAGGCCTTTGATCAGCAGCGTTTCCTCCGAACTGTAGTTCGCCAGGCCCCGCGCCACCTCAGTGCCGTCCGGTCCCACGCACGAAACCAGTTCCCCACGTTCGAAGACGCCGTCCACCGCAGTCACCCCCACGGCAAGCAGGCTTTTGCCTTGGCCCCTCAGGACCTTGCAAGCACCCTCGTCTAGCCGGAGCCCGCCTCGAACATGTAGCGTGCTCGCCAGCCATTGCTTGCGAGAGGCCAGTTTGTTGGCCGCTGGAGCGACCAGCAAGGTACCGACAGATTCGCCGGCAGCAATTGCGCGGAGCACGCCGGGCGCCCTGCCACCCGCGATAATCGTCGACGTAGCCGAGCGCGCCGCCAGTCGAGCTGCGGTGATTTTTGTACGCATTCCACCTTTGCCCCACTCGCCGCTGCCACCTGCGATCGCAAGCAGCCTTGCGTCGTCTGCTTCAGCACAGCTGATGAGGCAGGCTTCCGGATCCTGACGCGGGTCAGCTGTCATCAACCCTGCCTGATCAGTAAGGATAATGAGGAGATCGGCATCGATGAGGTTGCTGACCATGCCTGCGAGCGTGTCGTTGTCGCCAAGTTTGATTTCCTCGGTTGCTACGGTGTCGTTTTCATTGATGACTGGTACCACTCCCAGTTGAAGGAGCGTCAGCAACGTGCTGCGGGAGTTGAGATACCGCTCGCGATTCACGATGTCTTCGTGGGTCAGGAGAATTTGCGCTGCGACGAGATTAGAGGCGCGTAGCGCAAGATCCCAGCCACGCATCAAGCCCATCTGACCGATGGCGGCTGCCGCCTGCAGGCGGTTCAGTGAGTGCGGGCGGCTGGTCCACCCCAAGCGGGCAGCCCCTTCGGCGACCGCGCCGGAAGTCACCACGACGATTTCCCGCCCACCTTCGCGGATATCCGCTATCTGGGCGACCCAATCGGTGATTGCCTCGAGGTTGATGCCCTGGCCCTGGCGAGTAGCGAGCGCACTGCCAATCTTGACCACCCAGCGTCTGCTCGCGGCGACCGAGGCCCTATGTCCAGACTCTTCCGAACTCATGCGCGGAATTTTCCTTACTCTTTTGCGTCACCTTGGCGCAGTCGCTCCTCAACCGCCAGCATAAGGTCGTGGCAACCGTCACCGGTGACGCCTGAAATGGCTAGAATCGGCCCTTTCCAACGCAGCTTGGAGCGGATTTTCTTGAGCACCGCTGCTCGCGCATCAGGCGGCAGGACATCAATCTTGTTCAGCACGAGCCAGCGCTCTCGACTAGCCAGGTTCCGATTGTGCTTCTTTAACTCCGCAGCGATCGTCTTGATGTCGCCCACGGGATCCCGTTCAGGATCAACCTCGGAGATGTCGACAACGTGTAAAAGCAGACGGGTACGCTCGAGGTGCCTCAGGAACTGCAAGCCCAAGCCGGCACCTTCAGCAGCGCCTTCGATGATCCCCGGAATATCTGCAAGCACGAAACTGCGCTCCGGGCCAAGCGACACTACGCCCAAAACTGGGTGCAGGGTGGTAAACGGGTAGTCCGCCACCTTGGGGCGCGCAGCCGAAACGCGGCTGATCAGTGTCGACTTGCCCGCATTTGGAAGCCCGACGAGCCCAACATCGGCAAGTAGCTTGAGTTCCAGGCGAAGGTCGCGAGCTTCACCAAGAGTGCCAAGGGTGAACTTCCGAGGCGCGCGATTCGTGCTGCTCTTGAAGTAGGCATTTCCGAAACCATGGCGGCCACCTTGCGCTACCAGCAGCCGGCTGTCGGCTTCCAACAGCTCTCCAATTAATTCGTCGGTATTTTCATCGTAAACGTAAGTGCCGACGGGAACGCGGATTTCGAGGTCTTCTCCCGCTTTGCCAAAGCGGTCACGTCCACTTCCGGGCTGTCCGTTGCGGGCCTTGAATATTCGCTTGTAGCGAAAATCGATCAGGGTGTTCAGCTGATGATCGACTGTCAGGTAGATGCTGCCACCAACACCGCCATCGCCGCCATCTGGGCCACCATACTCGATAAATTTTTCGCGCCTGAAACTCAGGCAGCCATCGCCGCCCTTGCCTGCGGTAACGCTGATCCGAACTTCATCAACAAATTTCATAGGGGTTACGCCGGTTCCAGAAACAAAAAACCCCGTCTACGACGGGGTCTTGGTTTGTCCTCAAAGGACTCGCTTACTCGGCGGCTACCACGCTGACGTAGCGGCGGTTGTCACGCCCTTTCCGTTCAAACAAAACGGCGCCATCGGCAGTAGCGAAAAGGGTGTGATCTCGACCGAGGCCGACGTTCGGGCCAGGGTGGTAGGCAGTGCCGCGCTGGCGCACGATGATGTTTCCGGAAATCACCGCTTCTCCGCCGAATTTCTTGACGCCAAGTCGCTTGGACTCCGAATCGCGACCATTGCGGGTACTACCGCCAGCTTTCTTGTGTGCCATGGCGTGTCAGGCTCCTACGATTTCGTTGATTTCGACCTTGGTGTAGTTCTGGCGATGGCCCATCTGCTTGCGATAGTGCTTACGCCTCCTGAACTTCACGATGCGTACTTTATCGCCCCGGCCATTCTCGATGACCGTGGCCAGGACCTTGGCACCGAGAATGACAGGGGTGCCGACCGTAACGGCATCGCCGGACTTGATCAGCAACACCATGTCGAATTCGACAGAGGCGCCCGCTTCGACCGGAAGGGACTCAACGGATAACTTGTCACCAATGGCAACCCGATATTGCTTGCCACCTGTTTTGATCACTGCTTGCATGGGGATTCGACCAGTTCTTTTCAGAAGATAGCGGAACCGGGTCGGCCCGCGAGGGCACGAATGGTACGTAAATGACTGCCGCGACTCAACAGGTTCCTCTGCCATGTTTTTAGAATCTGGCAATTTCGCTGGCGTTGGCGGTGTGCTGTTGGCAGAATCGCCCCGTTTCATGGTGCGGGTTTTCACGCCAATGCGGCCTCAAGCTACCCCGACCGGTGACGCCGACATCGAATCGACTCGCATCCTGATCGCGGATCAAATGGATTCCGTCGATGCCCTGATGCGCGAGAGGCTCCACTCGGACGTGCCCCTGATCAACCAGGTCGGCTATTACGTCATTGCGGGTGGCGGCAAGCGGCTACGCCCGGTGCTCGCCCTGCTGAGCGCCCGCGCGCTCGGCTACGGAGGTCGCCGACACATCGACCTCGCCGTGATTGTCGAAATGATCCATACCGCCACCCTGCTCCATGACGACGTGGTCGACTCGTCCTCGCTGCGCCGTGGGCGGGAAACCGCAAATACTGTCTGGGGCAACGAAGCCAGTGTACTGGTGGGCGATTTCCTGTACTCGCGGGCATTCCAGATGATGGTTGAACTCGGGAACCTCAAAGTGCTGCAGATCCTGGCCGACGCCACCAACATCATCGCCGAAGGTGAGGTGATGCAACTGGTGAACTGCCATGACCCGGACACGAGCGAGTCGCGTTACCTGGACACGATCCGGTTCAAGACGGCCAAGCTGTTCGAGGCTGCGACCCGCCTTGGTGCAGTGATTGCCGAAAGCGACGACGAGACCGAGCTCGCCTTGGCCAGCTACGGCCGACATCTGGGCACTGCCTTCCAACTAGTCGACGACGCGCTCGACTACAGCGCCACGAGCGATGAAATCGGCAAGAACATCGGCGATGACCTTGCCGAGGGGAAGCCAACGCTTCCACTTTTATATGCCATGTGGAAGGGCTCGGCCGAGCAAGCGGCCCTGATTCGTGACGCCATCGAAAAAGGTGGCCTCGATCGCATCCAACAAATCTCCGCCGCAATTGAATCGACCGGTGCCATCACTTACACTTTCGCGCTCGCTGAAGCCGAGGCCGAAAAAGCCCGGTCAGCCTTGGCGGGCGTTCCAGGCTCCACGTTTCTTGATGCGCTCGTCGCACTCTCGAAATTTGCCGTGGAGCGTAAGTCTTAAAGAACAGTCGGGGTGTAGCTCAGTCTGGTAGAGCACTGCCTTCGGGAGGCAGGGGTCGTAGGTTCGAATCCTGTCACCCCGACCAATTTTCTCTTCGCGCCTGCCCTCCCCGGGGGAAGCGCGGGCCTGGCGCTCAGGCGCCCTTACAAGGATGAGCAACGCCAAGCATGACTGCTGGTTCCCCTACCGCAGCAGACGAAGCCTTCCAGACATCCATTCTGCAGGGCGTCTCTCGTACCTTCGCCCTGACCATTCCAGTCCTTCCTGCCGCGCTTTCACGCGCCGTCGGCAACGCGTACCTGCTGTGTCGTATTGCAGACACAATCGAGGACGACGCCGGCCTTTCTTTCGGCGACAAACGTCGCTACGCCAACTGGTTCAATGACATCGTTGCAGGCTCGCCGGAGGCCGCGGCGTTCGGTAAGGAACTCGCGCCGCGCCTGGCGCCGCATGCCACCAGCGCCGAACGGGAACTAATGTCCCACACCGATCAGGTCATCCGCATCACGCATTCCTTCAGCATCGCGGAACGCGACGCGCTTGCGCGCTGCGTGCGGGTGATGTCCGATGGCATGATGTTCTACCAGGGTCAGGAAACCCTGGACGGCCTCAGCAACCAGGTGGCAATGGACCGGTACTGCTACTACGTCGCCGGGGTCGTCGGCGAAATGCTGACCGAACTCTTCTGCCACTACTGTCCGAGCCTGCGGCCCCAGCGGGAACACCTTCTGCGGCTCGGCGTATCGTTCGGACAGGCCCTGCAGATGACAAATATCCTCAAGGACATCTGGGAAGACCGCAGTCGCGGCGCCTGCTGGCTCCCGCGTTCGGTATTCGAGCCGCAAGGTTTACGACTTAGCAGCCTGAAGCCCGGGGAAGGTGGCAGTGCCTTCGCCGCCGGCTTGAACGACCTGCTCGCCGTGGCCCATGGCCACCTCGAAAACGCCCTCGAATACACCCTGTTGCTGCCGTCGCAAGAAACGGGCATGCGCAAGTTCTGTCTCTGGGCACTCGGTATGGCGGTCCTCACCCTGCGGCGTATCCATGCGCAGCCCCATTTCATAACGGGGCAAGACATCAAGATTTCCCGTCGCAGCGTGAAACTCACCATTGCATTGACCAGCCTGGGCGCGCGCTCAGATCGCGTCCTCCGCGCGTTGTTTGCCCTGGCTTCGTCCGGCCTTCCCCATGTTGCCGTTCCTGCGCATGGCCCCACCTACCTGGAGGGCAGCGAAGATCATCACCGCCGCTAGCGACGCCCGGCGTGATGACTTGCCCAAAATCCAAGGAGTGCATCCCATCGCCCCAGTCGGAATCGTGGTCGCACTGGGCGCGGAAGCGCGCAGTTGCGCCGGCTGGCAGCGCGCGTCCAATGCGCGGGTGATCCTCGCCGGACCGGGGCTTCAGCGCGCTGAGCAGGGTGCGATGAAACTGGTCGAGCAAGGCGTCTCCTGCCTGATCAGTTGGGGTACCTCGGGCGCACTCGTGCCGGACCTCGGTGCAGGTCAGTTACTTGTGCTCTCGGCCACGTCCACCGTGCACGGCCCCAAATTCCAATGCGATCTCGTGTTGCTCGGTGCCGCAACAGCCCTTTTGGCGCCGCTCGCGCCGCTCCCGGGTGCCGCTTGCAGCGTTGGCCGGCCGGCCTCCGGCCCGGAGGGCAAACTGGCGCTCGCCTCGTGTGGTGCGCTCTCCGTCGACATGGAAACGGCGGCAATCGCGGGAGTCGCTGCGAAAGCTGGCGTCCGGTTCCTCGGGATTCGGGCCATTGTCGATCCCCTGCAGTGTGAGATCCCGGCCGCAGCCTTCGCCGGTATGGGGGAAGACGGTCACTCGCATCCAATGCGGGTACTTGCCGCACTGCTGCGCCGCCCGGGCGACCTGCCCGCGCTCATCAGGCTTGCCGGGAACTACAGCGCCGCTCTGAGGACGCTTTCCCGGGCCGCCGGACTGCTGGGCGCTGCAGTGGCGGGACCTGTGTATGCGCAGGCGTTCACGCCTTGACTGACACCGGCAAGCCTTACGACGCGCGGCTTGCCGCCTGGCTGGTGGCCCCGCTGGTGGACGGCCCGGTTTCGCCCAACCACCTCACCGCAATTCGGCTCGTCACCGGCCTGGTTGGCGCCTGGCTCTTCGCCGGAGGCCACTGGCCTAACACCGCGGCCCTGCTCATCGTGCTGTCCAACTTCCTTGACCACACTGATGGTGAACTTGCCCGCCTGAGCGGCAGGCAGAGCCAGTTCGGCCATAACTTCGACCTCATCTCGGATGCGGTAGTCACCAGTTGCATGTTCATCGGCATTGGCGTGGGCCTGCGCGAGCAGCTCGGTAATGTCGCCATCGCAATGGGTCTCGTGGCGGGCATCGCAGTCGCGGCGATTTTCCACTTGCGTAACACGCTGGAAACACGCCATGGGAAGCGGGTAACGCGGCAGCCACGCTGGCGTGGCTTCGAAGCAGAAGACATCCTCTACCTGATTCCACTCGCCACGCTGTGCAATGGCCTGCCAGTCTTCCTCCACGCGGCCAGCATCGGTGCACCTGTCGCACTCGTGACCGTTGTATTCCACTACAAACGGGTCGAGCGACAGGCAAGGACCACGCGTCAATGAGTATCCTGGTGACCGGCGCCTCCGGATTCGTCGGCAGTGCGGTAGTACGCTTGCTCCTTGCCGAAGGTGAACAAGTCCGGGTGCTGGTGCGGAAAGCCAGCGATCGCAGCAACCTCGAAGGCCTGGAGGTGGAGGTGGTCGAAGGCGATCTCCGCGATCCGCCCTCCCTCGAGCGTGCTTGCACGGCCTGCAGCGGCGTGTATCACGTGGCGGCCGATTACCGCCTCTGGGCACGCAATCCCGACGAACTCTACGCGAGCAACGTCGAAGGGACCCGCCACCTGATGTCCGCCGCCCTGGCTGCGGGCGTTCCGCGCATCGTGTATACGAGCAGCGTTGCCACCCTGGGCCTCGAAGCCGACGGCGCACCTGCCAACGAGGAAACCCCGGTGTCCCTGGCGAATATGATCGGGCACTACAAACGTTCGAAATTCCTTGCCGAAGAACTGGTCTCCAAGCTGGTCCTTGAGCGTGGCTTGCCTGCGGTGATCGTCAACCCGTCGACGCCGATCGGGCCACGTGACGTCAAACCCACGCCTACGGGTCGCATGGTTCGGGACGCCTGGTTCGGGCGCATTCCCGCGTTCGTGGATACCGGACTCAACCTGGTGCATGTCGAAGACTGCGCCCAGGGTCATCTGCTTGCGTTCAAGCACGGGCAAATCGGCAGGCGCTACATCCTGGGCGGCGAAAACCTGGCGCTGCGCGACATCCTTGCGGCAATTGCCAGGCTTGCTGGACGCCAACCGCCCCGGATCGAACTCCCGCGCCTCGGCCTCATGCCCATCGCGGCGATGGCCGAAGCCTGGGCCTGGCTTACGCATGGCGCTGAGCCCCAACTCACGCTGGACGGCCTGCGGATGTCGCGCAAGAAGATGTATTTCGACTCAACGCGGGCTGAATGCGAACTTGGCTACGCCCATCGTCCGGCCAGCCCCGCCATCGAAGCTGCGGTCGACTGGTTCCGCGATCGGCCGCCGCACTGACGGTGGACGCGATACTGCTTGCCGCTGGCAGAGGAAGCCGCCTTGCCCTCATGCCGGAGCGGCCCAAGGCCCTGCTGGAATTTGGTGGGCGCTCGCTGCTTGCCCGGCATCTTGCCTACTTACACGACCTCTCGATCCGACAGGTGACCGTCTGCACCGGCTTTGAAGCCGCCCAACTCGAGGCTGCCGTCGCGACGTGCCGGCGTCCCGCCATCCATTGCGTGTTCAACCCGAACTTCACCACAGGCAGCATCGAGAGCCTGTGGGCCGTGCGGGACGCCCTGCGGGTAGACGAGGACGTGCTGGTAATGGACGCCGACGTGCTGTATCCGTTCGCCGTACTCGAACGCCTCGCGCACAGCCCTCATCGCCGCTGCTTGCTGCTCGACCGTGACTACGTGCCGGGTGACGAACCCGTTAAGGTCTGCGTCCGCGCTGGCGAAGTCGTGGACTTCAGCAAGCAGCCAGACCCCACCATCGAGCGCGATTTCATGGGTGAATCCATCGGCTTTTTCAGGTTTGATCCCACCGGGGCCCGGCACCTCGCCGCGCTGTGCGAGGCCTGCGTCGCGGATGGACGCCGGGACGCCCCCCATGAAGCGGCAATCCGGGAGATGATCCTCGCCGGGGACCACGGCATTGGCTACGAAGACGTCAGCGGAGCGCCCTGGATTGAAATAGATTTCCCCGAGGACATCCGTCGCGCCAACGAGTACATCCTGCCAGCCATCGACCATGCCAGAAGCCCATCCCTCTCCTGAACGCCGCACCACGCGCCTGGGTAACCTGCTGCGCTCGGCCGGGCTGGAGTTCCTGCTCGAGGCCCACAACGGCCTCAGCGCGCGCATCGTGGAAGAAGCAGGCTTCAAAGGGATCTGGGCCAGCGGGCTCGCCATTTCGGCGCAACTCGGCGTGCGCGACAACAACGAGGCAAGCTGGACGCAGGTCGTCGACGTGGCGGAATTCATGGCCGATGTCACCAGCATCCCCATCCTGCTCGACGGCGACACCGGCTACGGCAACTTCAACAACATGCGTCGACTGGTCCGCAAGCTCGAACAGCGCGGCGTCGCCGGGGTCTGCATCGAAGACAAACTGTTCCCCAAGACCAACAGCTTCATCGCGGGCGACCGGCAGGCGCTGGCCGACGTCAACGAATTCTGCGGCAAGATTGCGGCCGGCAAGGACGTCCAGGCCGATGACGACTTCTGCATCGTCGCGCGGGTCGAAGCGCTGATCGCTGGTTGGGACATGGCAGAAGCATTGCGTCGGGCCGAGGCCTATCGCCAGTCCGGCGCCGACGCCATCCTCATCCACAGCAAGTTGTCCCGTCCCGACCAAATCCTCGAATTCGCGCAGGAATGGGCCAACCGCCTGCCGCTGGTCATCGTGCCGACCAAGTTCTACAGCACACCCACGGAAGTCTTCCGCCGCGCCGGGATCAGCGTCGTGATCTGGGCCAACCCACTGATCCGTGCTGCCACTTCCGCCATGCAGGCCGTGGCGGAGCAAATCCGGCACGATGAATCCATTGCCGAAATCGAGGACCGCATTGCGTCGGTGGACGAAATCTTCCGCCTGCAAGGCGCCGAGGAACTCGAAGCTGCTGAAGAACGCTACTTCGGTGCGCGCAATGCCGACACCCGCGCGATCGTGCTGGCCGCTACCCGCGGCGACGGCTTTGCATCACTCACCGACGATCGCCCGAAGGTCATGCTGCCGATTGCCGGCAAGCCGCTGCTGCGCCACCTCGTCGACAAATTGAAAAAGCGCGGCATCGATGACATCACGGTCGTTGCCGGCTACAAGGCCGAGGCGATCGACGTGGGTGGCATTCGCATCGTCTTGAACGAAGCCCATGGCACTACGGGCGAACTCGCTTCGCTGTATTGCGCCCGGGTGCAGTTCAACGACGACTTCCTGCTCATCTACGGCGACGTACTTTTCCGCAGCTACATCCTGCGCGACCTGCTGGAAGGCGAAGGCCCCGTGACGGTCGTGGTCGATTCGAGCCGCGCCTCAAGCGGCAGCGGCAGCGGTGACTTCGCCTACTGCACGGAAGCCGATGATCGCTCGACCTGGGGGCAGGAAGTCCGCTTGCGCGGCATTCGCACCACCTGCGAATGGGCACAGCAGCAGGCCCACGGCCGCTGGACCGGGCTCGTCAGGTTTCGTGGACCCGGACGCGAATGGCTCGTCTCGGCACTCGAGGCGATGCGTGAACGTCCTGATTTCCCGACCCTCGGCGTGCCCGATCTCATCAACCATCTCGTCGCCGACGGCAAGCCCGTGCAAGTGTGGTACGTCCATGGGCACTGGATGGACGTGAACTCCGTGCTTGATCTCGAACGTGCAGGCAATTTCGCAGCTGGCAGCCACTGAACCGCACGATGATTGAAGCCCGCGAGTTCATCGAACCAGCCCGCGCGGCGGGCTACACCTGGTTCACCGGGGTGCCCTGCTCCTACCTCACGCCCTTCATCAATTTCGTCATCGGCGACCCCACGCTCGATTATTTTGCGGCCGCCAACGAAGGCGATGCCGTGGCTGCGGCGGCCGGCGCGTGGCTGGGCGGCCGCAAGGCCGTGGTGGTGATGCAGAACTCCGGTCTCGGCAACGCGGTGAGCCCGCTGACGTCGCTCAACCACGTTTTCCACATCCCGATGCTCCTCGTTTGCACGCATCGCGGCGCTCCTGGCGTCCCCGACGAACCGCAGCACGTGCTGATGGGGGCCATTACGGGCGAACTCCTCCGGACGATGCAGATTCCCAGCGAGGCGTTCCCGACGTCGCGCGATGCCATCCCGGCAGTGCTTGCCCGCGCCGAGGCGCACTGCGAGTCCACCGGCACGCCGTATGCCCTCGTGATGCCAAAGGGCGCAGTGGCCACGTGCCCACTGCCTCGTCAAACCCTGGCCGGGCGGCCCGCCACCACGGCCGTCGTTGATCGCCGCTCGGCAAACGCTGCCCTCCCGACCCGGGCCGAAGCCCTGCAGGCCGTGATTGCAGCGACCTCGACCGGACGCACAGTCGTGATCGCGAGTACCGGGTACAACGGTCGCGAACTTTATGCGCTGGCCGACCGGCCCAACCATTTCTACATGGTTGGCTCCATGGGCTGTGCGTCATCGCTGGGCCAGGGCCTCGCACTGGCCCGACCCGACCTTCACGTCGTGGTGCTCGACGGCGACGGCGCGGCACTGATGCGCATGGGCAATTTCGCAACAGCAGGCTATTACCGGCCGGCCAACCTGTCGCACCTGCTGCTCGATAATGGCGTGCACGAATCCACCGGCGGCCAGACCAATCCAAGCCCTGCGGTTGATTTCCCGCTCCTGGCCGCCGCGTGTGGCTATGGCACCGCGTGGCAGGGCAGCAGCGTTCGCGACATCAGCGAGTTCCTCGCCCGCCCCACGAACCCGGGTGCCAGCTTCCTCCACCTGCCCATCACGATCGGAACCCTGGAAAACCTGCCACGCCCGGCGATTTCTCCCCGGGAAGTCGCGGCGCGGCTTAGATGCCATCTCGGCGCCCACCCATGACCCGGATGATTCTGTTGAATCCGGGCCCGGTCACCTTGAGCGAGCGCGTGCGAAGTGCGCTGTCAAAGCCCGATTTGTGTCATCGCGAACCTGAATTTGCGCAGTTGCAGACCTCGATCCGCCGGCAATTGCTCGCAGTCTACGGATTGGACGAGCGCCTCTGGGCGCCAGCACTCCTGACGGGATCGGGCACCCTGGCCGTCGAGGCGATGCTCACGAGCTGTGTCCCGCGTGGCGAGCGCCTGCTGGTGGTGGTGAATGGGGTCTACGGTGAGCGCATTGCGGAGATCGCGGGGCGCCACGGCATCGACCTCGTCAAGGCTGTCGGTGAATGGCAGGCCGGACCCGACCTGGATGCGGTGGCAGCGCTGCTGGACGCAAACGCGGACATCCGGCTCGTGGCCGTGGTCCACCACGAGACCACTACGGGTCGACTCAACGACCTCGACGGACTTGCCGCCACCTGCAAGGCCCGGGGTGTCGAACTCCTCCTCGATGCGGTGAGCAGTTTTGGCGCAGAGGCCATCGAATTCGAGCGCTGGCCGGTGCTTGCCTGCGCTGCCGGCGCCAATAAATGCCTGCATGGCGTGCCGGGTGCGGCGTTCGTGATTGTAAAACGGAACGACCTGCCTGCTGGTGCCGCGCGGTCGCTCTATCTCGATCTCCAGGCCTATCTCACCGCCCAGGATGCGGGCGGCACGCCGTTCACGCAGTCGGTGCATGTGCAATACGCGCTCGATGCGGCGCTTGGGGAATTCGTCGATGAAGGAGGATGGCGCGCGCGGAGGGAGTGCTACCGCAAGCGCTTTTCACGGGTCCGGGCAGTGCTCGCGCAGCATGGCGTGCAAGACCTTATTCCAGCCGCCGACAGTTCCTGTGTGCTGAACGCCTTCCACCTGCCGCATGGGATGGCTTACGCCACCTTGCACGCCGCATTGAAAGCACGAGGCTTCGTCATCTACGCGGGCCAGGGTCGCCTGGCGGAAGGAATCTTCCGCCTGTCGCTGATGGGCGACATCCAGGAGCCGGACATGACCAGGCTCGAATGCGCGCTCGCGGAGGCCTTAGCCCCGGTTGCCTGAAGTTGCACCCCGGGGTGCCTGGGCCGATTCGCCCAGCGCGGCCCAACGTGCCTTGATGGCGGCTTCCATCTGGTCGGCCGTCAGGCCGGCCTCGCGGAGCATGTCGTCGCGTGCGCCGTGCTGGATGAAGCGATCGGGCAAGCCGAGGTGCAGGACTTGCACCGCCACGCCGCCCTCGGCCAGTGCTTCCGTCACCGCACCGCCCGCACCACCGATGATTGAGTTCTCGTCCAGGGTCACCAGCAGCGCGTGCGAGCGGGCGAGTTCAAGCACGAGTCCTGCATCGAGCGGCTTGATGAACCGCATGTTGACCACAGTGGCATCGAGTCGCTCGCCGATTTCCTCGGCGCTCGCCACCAGGCTGCCAAAGGCGAGCAGCGCAATACCCTGTCCCTTGCGCCGCACTTCGGCTTTACCGATTGGCAACGCAGTCATTGCCTTCTGCACTGCCACGCCCGTGCCGCCGCCGCGCGGGTAGCGCACCGCTGCGGGACCGTCGAGGCTATAGCCGGTGTAAAGCATCTGCCGGCATTCGTTTTCGTCCGCCGGTGCCATGAAGACCAGCCCGGGCATGCAGCGGAGGAAGCTTTCATCGAAACTGCCGTTGTGGGTCGGACCGTCCGCGCCCACCAGGCCTGCTCGGTCGATGGCAAACAGGACCGGCAGGTCCTGCGTGACCACGTCATGCACGAGTTGGTCGTAACCGCGCTGGAGGAAGGTGGAGTAGATGGCGACGACTGGCTTGACCCCGTCGCAGGCCATCCCGGCGGCCACGGCTACCGCATGCTGTTCGGCGATCGCAACGTCGAAATAGCGATCGGGATACTCCCGGGCGAACCGGACCAGCCCGGAACCCTCGCGCATGGCGGGCGTGATGGCCACCAGCCGTGGATCCTGCGCGGCCATGTCGCAAATCCACTCGCCGAAGATATCGCTGTAGCTCTGCTTGGCCACCTTGCCCGAGGGGACGATGCCCACGGAAGGGTCGAACGGTGACACGCCGTGGTACTTCACCGGATCAGCCTCGGCGGGCCCATAGCCCTTGCCCTTCCTGGTGATAATGTGCAGGAACTGCGGTCCGCTGAGTTCCTTGATGTTCCGCAGCGTCGCCAGCAGGGTGGGCAGGTGGTGGCCGTCAATCGGGCCGATGTAGTTGAAGCCGAATTCCTCGAACAGCGTGCCCGGCACGACAAAGCCTTTCACGTGTTCTTCGGCGCGGCGCGCCAGTTCCCAGACGCTCGGGATCTGGGACAGCACTTTCTTGCTGCCTTCCCGCACGGTCGTGTAAATCTTGCCCGAGATGAGCTGGGCGAAGCGATTGGCCAGCGCCCCCACGTTGGGCGAAATCGACATGTTGTTGTCGTTCAGGATGACCAGGAGGTCGGTGCCCGTATCACCCGCATGGTTGAGTGCTTCGAAGGCGAGGCCGGCGGTAATGCCGCCGTCGCCGATGACCGCCACCGCGCGCCGGCCGCTGCCGGTCTGCTTGGCCGCGATGGCCATGCCGAGCGCCGCGCTGATCGAAGTGCTTGAGTGGCCGACGCCAAACGCGTCGTAGGGACTTTCTTCACGCTTCGGAAATGGTGCGAGACCCTGCCACTGCCGGATGGTGTGCATGCGGTCGCGCCGTCCGGTCAGGATCTTGTGGGGATAGGCCTGGTGGCCAACGTCCCATACGAGCCGGTCTTCGGGCGTGTTGTAGAGGTAGTGGAGTGCTACGGTGACTTCGATGGAGCCGAGGCCGGCTGCGAAATGACCGCCGCTGCGACTGACGGAATCGAGCAGGTAACCCCGCAACTCCTTGGCGACCTGCTCCAGGGAAGCTTCCGGAAGCTGGCGTAAATCGTGGGGTGAGTTTATCCGCGACAGCAGCGGATACTGGCTTTGATCGGTCATTTCTTCGTCCGCAGTGGGGAACCGCTCGCGTTGCAAACGGGCTGGCGATTATGGATAGGGCATGGAGGGCTTGCAAGCCAGCGAGGGTGCGCGGGTGCGCCAAGGTGCAGCGCAACCAATCCCTTCCGGTAGCGGGATCGATGTCGTACCATGCCAGCCTAATCCGATGTCCAATCCTTTGAATCGCTATGGTTTCTTGCCATCCAAGCGAGGTGTTCAACGCATGAGTGTTCCGCTAATCCAGCAGTATCGAATCGCCCGCTACATCATCAGCCAGAAGCTGAAGGGCATTAAACGCTACCCGCTGGTGCTCATGCTCGAGCCCCTGTTCCGCTGCAACCTGGCCTGTGCCGGTTGCGGCAAGATCGATTATCCGGATGAAATCCTCGACAAGCGCCTCAGCTTCGATGACTGCATGAAAGCAATCGATGAATGCGGTGCCCCGGTTATTTCCGTGGCAGGCGGCGAGCCTCTCATCCACAAGGAAATGCCCCAGATCATCAAGGGCTTCATCGAACGCAAGAAATTCGTCTACCTCTGCACCAATGCGCTCCTGCTGGATCGCAAGATGGACGAATACACGCCTTCCCCCTACCTGACTTTCTCCATCCACCTCGACGGCAACAAGCAGCGCCACGATAACTCCGTGTGCCGCGAAGGCGTCTACGAGAAATGCGAGCAGGTGATTCGCAAGGCCCGTGCCCGCGGCTTCCGCGTTACCGTCAACTGCACCCTGTTCCAAGGCGAGACCGCCCCGGAACTCGGCGAATTCATGGACCGCATGATGGCCCTCGACGTCGAGGCCGTGACCATGGCACCTGGTTACAGCTACGAGCGCGCGCCACGCCAGGACGTCTTCCTGAAGCGCGAATCCAGCAAGCAGCTGTTCCGCGATCTCTTCAAGCTCGGCAAGGGCCGCGACTGGCGTTTCAACCAGTCCTCGCTCTACATGGATTTTCTCGCCGGCAACCAGACTTACCACTGCACGCCCTGGGGCGCGGTCACGCGCAATGTTTTCGGCTGGCAGAAGCCCTGCTACCTGCTGGTGGGCGAAGGCTACGCCAAGGACTTCAACGCCCTGATGAGCGAGACTGAATGGGACCGTTACGGCACGGGCGTCAACCCGAAGTGCGCCAACTGCATGATGCATTGCGGTTACGAAATGACTGCGGTCGAAGACACCTTCTCCCATCCCCTCAAGGCCGCGCGCGTGGCGTTCTTCGGCCCCCGCACCGACGGCCCGATGGCACCCGAAGTACCGTTCCGCTACCCGGAAGCCGTGCCCTGCGCGCCGCGACCGGCGACTAGTAGCGACACCGACGAGACCACCACCAAGCGCGTCGCCTGACGCGCCCGCCAGCCCCGGGGTCCAGCCGGTGATGCTTGCGCTCGCGCTGGCGGCAGCGTTGATCTGGATCGCAGTGCTCCTGCTGCCATGGCGCCCCTGGGGCACGGCAGAGCAGATTTCCACCGCAGCGCCCGGCGCTCAGTCGGGGCTCGCGGAAATCACCGCCCTCGTCCCTGCCCGAAACGAAGCCACCTGCATCACCACCACCCTGCCGTGCCTTGGCGCGCAGGGCGCGCTTGCACGCATCATCCTGGTTGACGACGAGAGCGACGACGGCACCGGCGATCTCGCGCGCGGCCTCGCGCTGGACAAGGTCACCGTGTTACCCGGCAAGCGCCCGCCGGCGGGCTGGTCCGGCAAACTGTGGGCGCTGGAACAAGGGCTGGCTCTGGTCGAAAGCCGCTACGTACTGCTGATGGACGCGGATATCGCGCTCTCCCCCGGCATCCTCGACGCCTTGCTGGGCAAGCTGCAGCGTGATCAGCTGGACATGGTGTCGGTGATGGCCGCGCTGTCGATGAGCACCTGGTGGGAACGCCTGCTCATCCCGCCGTTCATCTATTTTTTCAAGATGATTTATCCGTTTGCGCTCGCGAACAGCCGTTCACGGCTGGTGGCCGCCGCTGCAGGCGGCTGCATCCTCATCCGGACCGAGACACTGCGGGGCATCGGAGGGTTCGCCGCGCTCCGCAACGCACTGATCGACGACTGCACGCTGGCCCGCATCGTGAAAGACAAAGGCGGCCGGACCTGGCTCGGGCTGTCCCGCGAAGTCACTGCCGCGCGCCCCTATGAGTCGGTGGCTACGATCTGGAACATGGTCGCGCGCACCGCCTTTACCCAGCTGCGCTACTCGACGCCTTTGCTCCTGCTGTGCACCTTGATGCTGGTGCTGTGTTTCGTGGTGCCAGTCGCCGGCCTGTTCGCACCGCTCCTCGAAGCTCGCCTCGCCGCAGGCCTTGCGCTCCTTGCAATGATGGGAAGCTACCTGCCGGTACTGCGCTACTATGACCGCAGCGCGTGGTGGGCCTTGAGTCTCCCGGTAGCAGCAACGCTCTACCTGGCCATGACCTGGACCTCCGCCCTGCGCTATTTCCGCGGCGAACGCTCACGCTGGAAAAATCGCAGCTACGATCGCGAGCCCCCCTGAACGAATTAAGGAAACCTGCCATGACCAAAGCCCTTCGACTGCTCGGCGCCATGTGCCTCTTGGGACTGTCAGGGCTGGTCCATGCGGCTGATGCTACGAGCGTGGTCGAGTCCCTGCATGCCGCGCTCCTGGACACGATGAAGCAAGCCGCCACGCTAGGCTTCAAGGGTCGGGTCGAGAAGCTCGGGCCGGTGCTGGACGAACGATTCGACTTCCCCCGCATCGCCAGGGTGGTCACAGGCCGGCACTGGAAGGCTCTGCCGGACGACAAGAAACAGAAATTCATCACAACGTTTCGCGACCTCAGTGTCGCCACTTACGCCGAAAACTTCTCGGGCTTTGGCGGCGAAAGCTTCGAGACCGTTGCCCACGAGTCCAAACCAAACTCGGAATTGGTTCGCACCAACCTCATCGACAGCAAAGGCAAGAAGGTTTCCCTGAACTACCTGCTCACCAAGACCGGCGAGCAGTGGCGCATCATCAACGTGGTGGCCGAGGGCGTGTCGGACCTGGCCCTGAAGCGTTCCGAATACGACGGCGTGCTGGCGCAGGAAGGCATCGATTCGCTGGTTGCGAAACTCGAGGCCAAGGTTGCATCATACCCAGCATCCACTAAGTAACTCAGCGTGCGGCACGACCGCTGCAGGTCACCACGCAACCCCTGGTTTGGAACCCAAAAAATGCACAAAGACTTGGTAACGAAAGGGCTGATGGCCCTTGGCATGGTCGCAGCCCTCGGTGGTTGCGCGAGCACGGATACTCGCAGCGCGTCGAATGATCCCTGGGAAAAACCCAACCGCGCGTTTTACAATTTCAACGACGCCATCGACCGCAACTTCTTCACTCCCGTCGCCAAAGGCTACGTCTGGGTGGCACCGAAGCCGGTCCGCGCCAGCGTCACCAACGCGTTCCAGAACGTGAGCTACCTCAACGTCATCGCCAACGACGCCCTGCAGGGCAAATTCGGTACGTTTGCCTCGGACACCGGCCGCTTCGTCGTCAACAGCACCGTCGGGCTCGGTGGCCTGTTCGACCCGGCGTCGCACATCGGTCTGCCTGAGCACGAGGAAGACCTCGGCCAGACTTTTGGCACCTGGGGAATGGGCGAAAGCCGCTATCTGGTATTGCCGCTGATGGGCCCGAACTCCCTGCGCGACCTGCCCAACTTCGCCTCGTCGATGGCGCTCAATCCGCTCACCTACCTCAACGCGGTAGTCACGGTTCCGCTGGGGGTGCTGAACGCCATCAATGCGCGGGCCAACCTGCTCGATGACACCAACATCCGCGACCAGGCCGCGCTCGATCCTTACACCTTCGTCCGCGAAGCCTACCGGCAGCGTCGTGAATTCCTGATCTACGATGGCAACCCGCCGAGCGACAGCATCGACGACTACCTCGACGCCAACGATCAGGCCCCGCCGGCTAGCGGCGACGCCGCGGTACTCAAGGTCTACTGAGCGCCGGGTCGCGTGACCACTGATGGAGCGGCCGGCGGCACGGCCGCCGCTTCATCAAGAATCTCCAGCCAGTGCTTCACTGGCGCCCTGACCGCCTTCTCCAGATGCAGCATGCAGCCAATATTGGCTGTCGCCACCTGCTCGGGATTCCCCGCCATCAGGTTGCCCGCCTTGCGCGCCCGCAATTCACCGCTCATCTTCGGCTGCAGCAGCGAATACGTGCCTGCCGAACCACAACACAAATGACCTTCCGCGACCGGCGTCAGGCTCGCGCCCGCCGCGCCGAGCAGCGCTTCGATGGCGCCGGGCGAATGTAAGCCATGCTGAAGTGAGCACGGCGCCTGGACGGCCACGGTGCCGTTAACCCGCAGGCCTAGCGCCTGGATGCCTGCAACGGTTACGACTTCCGTCGCGTCCTTCGCGAGGGCCGCAATTCGCGCCGCCCGTTCCGCATAAGCTGGCTCGTCTGCCAGCAGATCACCGTATTCCTTCAGGAACGCGCTGCATCCCGACGCCGTGCTCAAGACTCCTTCCGCTCCGCCAGCAACGCGCGGAAACCAGGCGTCGATGTTCCGGCGCATATGCGCCTTGGCCGCCACCACGTCGCCAAGGTGGTAGGACAGGGAGCCGCAGCAACCGCTTCCCTTCACCACGCAGAGTGACTGGTCGAGCCGGTCGAGCAGCCGCGCCGCGGCGGCGTCGATGGACGGCCGGGCCGCCGGCTGCACGCAACCGGAAAGCGCAAGCCAATGCTTCGGATGACGTCGCTCGGGCCATTTTCCTGCCGCGCGTCCCACCGGGATTCGACGTGCCAACGCCGCCGGCAACAGCGGCCGCAGGCGACGCCCAACCCGCAGCA
>JAYTTZ010000118.1:0-2207 GCA_043744805.1 Gammaproteobacteria bacterium | reverse complement strand
CGGTGGGTTTCAAGTCCCCGCTCAGGATTTTCACGAGCGTGGACTTGCCGCAACCGTTGGCGCCAATCAGCCCGTAGCGGTTGCCGTTGCCAAATTTGACCGAGACGTTTTCGAACAGGGGTTTTGCACCGAACTGGATGGTGACGTTGGCAGCGCTGAGCACGGCAGGATTCCCGAATGAAGGTAAGAGGGGACGCCATCGGCTTGCGTGCCGGTGGCGGCGCGCAAGCATAGGCGGAAGCGGGCGATTTGGCGATGGAAAATCCCGGCCGGCCGGACGTGGCGGGCCGCCGGCCCGTCGTCGGAGCCGGGGATTCGGCGCGGGTAGCGGCTAGGGGAAGACCACCAGGGTGCGCACTTCGATGCTCTCGCGGGGTCGCGAAGCCGGGTCGGCAGCCGGATTCCTGAATCCGGTGTGCGGGGTGTAGCTGGCGCGGCCGTCGGTGGCCGAGTCCCAGTTCTTCAGCAGCAGCACTTCGTCGGGCTGCATGTGGCTGGCGTAGAACCAGCGGTGGGCGGGGTTGAACATCACCGAGTAGATTTCGCCACTGTGGCGCGGGGTTTCCACGTCGCCCTCGCCGTAGTGGTGGATATCGGTGGGCACGAAATCGGCGGACACGGTGGTACGCGCGTCGCACACAGCGAGCGGCACGTCGTCCGCGGGCCCGATGATGGGGCGCCAGACGTTGATGAGCGCCATGCGCTGTCCCGCATACGCCGGGCGGCCGGCATTGGCGAGGATTTCCGCCGCCCGGCGCGGACCGGATTGCGGCGTGTAGTCGTTGTGGGCGGCATCGACCGGCGTGCGGACACCAGACTGGCCCTGTGCTGCACGGGCCGCGCTGCGCTGGTTGTGGTCGAAGGCCACCACGTCGATGGCGCCAAGCTGGCGCTTGAGGAAGGCTTCCACTTCCGGGTAATAGCGGGCGAGCACGGCAGCGTCGTCGTAGAAATCGGTCATCGCGCTGGCTTCTTTGAGGAGTTCGAAGCCCGCTTCGTCCACCCTGGCGGGCGCTGCGAGTTCGCGGCAGTCGGCAATGGGCAGGCGGTGGTAGACCTGCTCCGGCCGCACCAGTTTCCGCCCGCTGTTGGGCGGGTAGATGAGATGCGCCGCGCGACCCACGGTCGGCACGAGATAGGCGAGTGGTGCCTCGACGGTGTTGCTCATGCGCGTGGCGCCATGTCCTGGAGGTGCGCGAGGAACCAGTCGCGCGCGGCGCCGCTGCTTTCCTCGAAGCCGCTCGAATACGGTTCGTAGTGGTCGCCCGGCATCAGCTTGAGGCACTTTGGTTCCAGCGCCCGGTGGTAAGCGGCCAGCGCGATGGAGGTGGGCGTGATGTCGTCGCGCTCGGCCACGATCATCAGCAGCGGCGTGGGCGACACGTGTTCGATGACTCCCAGCGCGTCGTACTCCAGCCGCAGTTCCAGCGACCGCACCGTGAACTGGTTGGGCCACTGGGCGCGGCCCTCGGTCACGTAGCGGTTGAAGTAGGCAAAGCTGCGGCGGCCGGGGGAGTCGAGGGGTTTGGAGGGATCGTCGCCGCAGACGGGGATCAGCTTGTGCGGATTGCCCGCAGCCAGCGAGCGGCGTTCGCGTTCAATCAAGGCATGCAGGTCGCGGATGCCTTCTGGCGTCGAGGTGAGGCGCAGGGTGTCCAGCGCATGCAGGTAAGGCACCTGGGTCACCACGCATTTGATGCGGCGGTCGATCGCGGCCGCGATGATCACCTGCCCACCGGTGAAGCTCGTCCCCCACACGCCGACGCGGGCCGGATCGATCTTGGCTTGGGCCGTGACCCAGGTGATGGCGTGGCTGTAGTCGCGGCGCTGTGCGCCTGGATCGATTTCCTGCCGGGGCTCGCCGTCGCTGGCGCCAAGGTTGCGATGGTCGTACACCAGCACCGCAAGCCCGCCAGCGCAGAACACGGCGGCATAGTCGTCCATGCCTTGCTCCTTCACGCCGGAGAACCCGTGCGCCATCACCACCACGGGATGCGGGCCGGGTTTGTCGTCAGGAAGGTAGAGCCAGCCGCGCAGGCACGTGCCGTTGGCATCAAACTCGATATCGCTGCGCATGCAGGTAGCCTTGCTGGAGAGTGGCCTGCATCCTAGCAGCCTGTCGGACTTGGGGCGTCGATAGCGAGAATCGGCCCCAGCCAGGACAGTTGGTGCCGGATTTGCAGGCCCATAGCCCGGCTATGGGGCAA
>JAYTTZ010000117.1:0-8555 GCA_043744805.1 Gammaproteobacteria bacterium | reverse complement strand
CCGGGGGCGACGACGGTTGAGGACATCGAGGCGTTACTGCCCTGGGCTTAGCCCAACTGCCAAGCTGTTGGCAATGACGGGGTTGATGGAGCGCTTACACAGCCACGGCCAGCGGGGACTTGATCATGCGAATCATGGATAGCACTCCTGAATGAACTCTGGGTGTCCCCCGCGCTTCGGTCCGGCCGTGGCCGCGATCAAGCGAGGGGTGCTGGGTAGCCAGCGGAGCATGCAGGGATGATTTTTCAGGAGGCCGTCAGTCTTGTGACGGTTCGATGAACCCGATCCGGGCCGCCCCGTGGACGGCAAGGGCGGGTGGGGGTCAGGTCGTCTTGAGCCAGTACAGCGTGACCGGATCGTGGATGCCCTTGAGGCTGGCCGGGCCGATTTCCACCGGTTCGACGCCGTCCTCGTTGCCATCGACTCGCGCGGCTTCGGCCAGGAAGGCGGCGGAGCACAGCAGGCGGTCCTTTTCCGGGAACCCGGCCTTTGGTGCCAGGAAGGCCTCGGGTTTCACGCCTTCAATCCGGAAAGTGATGTTGACGTCGTTGCCGTGGATGTCCTGCTCCGCGCCCGAGATGCCCCAGACATCGCCGAAGTGCAGCGCAATCCGGTAATGGATGGGCGTGTTGTCGGTGCGGGCGTTGCGCTGCTTGATGCGGCGTTCGAGTTCCAGCGCGGCCCGCAGGGCCTTGCCGGGCGAGGGCAGGGTGGCGAGGAAGCCATCTCCCGTGTTCTTGAGGAAGCTCTTGCCGTAGTCGTTAAGCAGTGGCTCGGCAATCTGCATCAAACGCGTCTTCAGGTGCAGCGCCAGGTGGTCGTTCTCGTTGGCGATGCGCGAGGATTCACAGAGATCGAACACCATGACGGCTTCGGAGCTCTTGGCGAGGTTGCCGGCCGGAATGATGACGGAACGATCCCATTCGGGCTCGGATTCAAAGTCCACCCGCATGCTCCAGTCGGCAAGGCGGAAGGTGCAGGGCAGCTTGATGGGGGTCTTGCCTGCGAGCCGCTGCCAGTTGCCCTGATCTTTCAGGAAGGTGCCGTTGCTGCTGGAGTCCTCGGCGTAGAAGTGCTCGCCGTCCTTGGTCAAGGTGAGGTGCAGGCGGGAAATCTGGTTGTGCTTGAGGATGAGTTCGCAGTCGGGATTGCGCCCAATGCGCACCGTATTCTGGGAATAAGTGCGGGTTGAGGTTTCAACCCGTGGCAGATCGGTCAAGAAAAGTTCCCAGCCCATGCGAAACCGATGTGACCTCTCATCTCAGGAAGTAGGGTGCCGAACGCCTCCGTACTATAGGCGGCGACGTCTGGAATGGGAACTCCGGCACCCCGCGCCAAGGTCGGCGCGACGAGTGCCGGTACGGGGTTCAGGGATGGACGATGACGCCGCGCGCGTTGCGGCCTTTTTCCATGTCCTCGAAGGCCTGCGGGGTGTCGTCGAGGCTGTAGGTCTGGGTGATCAGGCGGTCCAGATCGAGCTTCCCGGCCTTGTAGAGGTCCAGATACATCGGGAAATCGACCTTGAAGTTGGCGCTGCCGTACATGCAGCCCTTGATGGTCTTGGCGGTGAACGGAAGGATGGCGGCATTGACCGAGAAGCGGTCGTCGAGGCGGCCCACGCCGACCAGCACGGCCACGCCGTTCTTGCGGGTGGCCTTGATGCACTGCTCGATGACCTTGCTGTGGCCCACGACGTCGAAGGCGTAATCGACGCCAATGCCGTTGGTCATGGCCTGGATCTGCTTCACGAAGTCGCCGGCTGAATCCACCACGTGGGTGGCGCCAAACTCCTTGGCGATGGCCATTTTCTCGGCCGAGAGGTCGCAGGCGATGATGGTCTTTGCACCCGCGATACGCGCGCCCTGGATGACGTTGAGGCCAACGCCACCGCAACCGAACACCGCCACGGTGCTGCCGGGCTTGACCTCGGCCGTGCGGATGGCCGCGCCAACGCCGGTGGTCACGCCGCAGCCGACGAGGGCGGCGGCCTTGAAGTCAAAGGACTTGTCGATGGCGACCACGCAGGCCGCCGGGACCACGGCGTACTCGGCCATGAGGCCCACGAAGGACATGACGAAAATCTTCTGGCCGTCCTTGCTGACCCGGGTGGTGCCGTCGAACAGGTTGCCGTCCTGCTTGGCGCCGGTGCAGAGGTAAGGCTCCTGATGATCGCAGTAGTAGCAATGGCCGCAATGCGGGATGAAGGAGACCACCACGTGGTCGCCCGGCTTGACGTTGGTCACGCCTTCGCCGACAGCATCGACGATGCCCGCGCCTTCGTGGCCCAGCACGACGGGGAAGGGGCTGGGGATGGTGCCGTTGATCACGGAGAGATCGGAGTGGCAAACGCCGGTCGCCTTCATCTTGAGCAGGACTTCGCCCATCTTCGGCGGATCGAGATCGACGTTGACGACAGCGTATTCGTTGAGTTGGTTGGCGACCACAGCCTTCATGGACAAGTCCTCCGGAACTAAAGGTGAACGACGAATTTTCGGGAGAGTAACACGATAGTTTCGCTGCGGCTGCCCGACCCCGGCTACCGGAACGTATAGGAAATGAAGGTCTGGACGACCGTCTGGTCCTCGCGCCCAAAGACCTCCCGGGCGGCCGCGCCAGGCGTTGCCCAGGCCGCGCCGAGGTACCAGTAGAGTCGGTCGTTGGGGAAGAATTCGAAAGACAGATTAACTTCGTCATTCCATTCCAGATGCCTGGTCGGCAAGCCGAAGTACTGGGGAGTCACCAGATCATGGTGGTAGTACCAGAAGCCCACCGCGCTGCGTTGGGTGGGGAACACCTTGACCTTGGCCATGTTGGTTTCCTGATTTTCGTTGAACAGGAAGAACTCGCCGGCGATTTCGCCCTGGTACCAGGTATCCCAGTCACGCTTGAAGATGGTGAAGAACATGCCGCGGTACTCTTCGTATTCCGGCGTGCCCGGCTGGTCACCCGAGAAATAGGCGTACCGGTAGTAGAACTTCGGTGTCAGCGGGAGTTTGGTGAACTGGTAGTTGAGTTCCGTGTACCAGCCGTTCGCCTCGATCCGGGCGCCCGTGCGGTCCACTTTGCCGCGTTGCGCGACGAATTCACCGAAGAACTGCAGTTGCGGCAGGCTTGGCCAGTGGAGCCCTTCGGCCCGGACGCTGCTGACCCGCGCGCCGGCAAAGCCATTGCGTCCGTTGTCATCGAAGACTTCGAAGTAGGCGAAGCCGAACCGGCCAAAGCGATCCTTTGCCGTGTTCTCGAAGTTGAAACCCACGATGCGACTGTCGCCGAGGTCGGCATCGGTCCGCAGCCAGAAGAAATCCGCGCGCACCGGGCTGGTGTTCAACTTGATGATCCCGGTGTTGCGCCACGCCGTGAAGGCGCCAATCCAGTACTGCCCGTTGTCATGGCCCTGGTTGAAGGTGCCGTCACCGATGAGGAAGCCATCCCCGACGGTAAATTCCTGGGCGCCATAGGACACGTCCAGCCAGTGGTTGCGCCACCCGAGGTAGGCCGAATCTACTTTCGCCACCCCGTCACCGCTCTGCGCCATCTGTCCGGAAAGTTCGCCATCGAGCTGGGTGGTAGCAAAGGCGGCCGTGCTACCGCCATAAACCGTCGAGTTACCCAGGCTGTAGTCGAAGTTGAGACCAGGCTTGAGTGCAAGTTGGAGATCGTTGCGGCTCTGCTCGCCGGTTGAGCTCAGTGAACCGAAGCCCTTGACCGCGCCGAGGCCAAAATTGAGGTTCTCGCCATGCCGGAAACCGGCGAGGACTTTCAGGTCCGCGGACACCGAAAAATCGTGCTGCTTGATGAGATCCAAAGCTGGCGCCTGTGTCCAGAACGCGCCAAGGAGCGCAAGCGCACAAAAGGGAGCGGGGCGGTGATGCATGGAGGTTCCTGCCGACACGAAGGACTGGCGCGAGGATAACCGGCGCACTCTAAGGCGCCAACCTGGTGCGGCGCAGTCACGGGTTGCGGCCCGGTTGACGTCGATCATTGACTCGGGAGTTTCCAACACCGCCCCATCGCGAAGGGAATAAAGTTCAAGTCAGTTTTTTCAGAGCTTTATCCAGGGACTTGAACTGGAGGATCCCGTTAAAAAACCCTGGCGTTGACCGCCCTTGCCGCGGCGCTTGCCGCACCCCTTGCCCAGGCAGAACGTGGCGACATCGTGGTGCGCCTGCGGGCCACCCACGTGGCGCCGGAAAATCGAGCTCGCTTGGCTCGACCATCAACCGGACCTACGCCGCCCCGGGCCTCGCCAAGGTGCTGTATGGCGACAACAACGCCACGCTGGTGCCGGATTCAAACACGCTCGGTGAGCTGGATATCTCCTACTACCTCACCCACAACCTTGCCGCCGAGTTGATCCTCGCCGCGGGTACCGGTCACGACATCAGGGTCAGTGGCAAGGGTGGCATCCTCACGACCCACCGGCTGGGCGACATCAACAGGCTGCCGCCGGTGCTGAGCCTGCAATGGCATTTCTCGCCGCCGAAGACTATCGAAAATCGACAAGCTCGACATCGACCCCCGGGTCATCAGCTTCGGCATCGGCAAGAAGTTCTAGGCCGCCTCCCGGCCTATGGCTGCAAGGCCCGGGGCCGGGGCAAGGATTTCAGGCCGGGCGCAGGAACTCGATTATCTTCGGGTTGACGAAGCCTGGCTTTTCGATGAGCAGGAAGTGTCCGGCGTCGTCCAGGATTTCAACCTTGCTGCCTGGCCCCAGGCTTGCCGGGATCTGGTCGGCCAGTTCGCGCGTGAGCGCGAAGCAGCCGTCGCGCAGGCCATGGAAGTACAGGGTGGGCACGGTGAGTTTTGCGCCGAGTACTTCGGTTTGGCCGGCAACGTAGTCCGGCTGCGCGTAGCGACGGGGATCAAAGACGGTCCGGTAATAGCCGAGGGCCGCCTTCAGGTTCGCCGGGTCGCGCAGGCAGGCCTTCGCGAACCGGAGGTCCTCGGTTGCGTCGTAGCCCGGTGACCAGTCTGCCCACAGGCCATCGATCAGCGCCATGTCGTTCGCCAGCAAGACCTCGTCGGCACAGTCCATCTGGAAGAACCAGACATAAAAGAAGCGTTTCAGCTGTGCGTAGCTGAGACCCACCTGGCCGAACACCGCCAGCGGGGGGATGTTACTGATCACGGCCCGGCGCCAGCGTTCCGGTTCACTGCCCAACGCGGCGTATGACGCCAGCGCGGCCCAGTCGTGCGCGATGAGGACGGCGTCGGATCCCCCGCCAAGCGCCTGGTGGAGGGCGTTGAAGTCGTCTCCGATTGTTTTCATGTCGTAACGCGCGTCAGCCGGCACGGCCGTTGGCGCGAAGCCGCGCATGAACGGCGCGACCGCACGAAAACCTGCAGCAGCAAGTGCCGGGAGCAGGTGGCGATACGTGTGCGGGGAGTCAGGAAAACCATGGAGGCAGAGCGCGAGCGGCCCTTCACCGCAGCACAGGTAGTGGAAATCCACGCCGTTGGCGCGGACGGCGCCGGTTTCGAGTGCAGGAGTGCTGGGGTTGGTCATGGGCCGGTCTCCGGTGGTTTATGCCGATGCGCCGCAGCGCGCGCTGAAGAATTCCCGCCACGCTGCCCAGCGTTCTGCATCGGACGGAAACTTGGGATGGTCGAAGCGCGCGATGATGAAGCCAGTCGCGCCACCGAAGGCCGCGCAGTCCACCAACACCAGTTGATCCTTGTAGGCTTGGCGATGTTCGTCCGGAAGCGTTTTCGCCTCAACCTCGGACCAAAGTCCGGCAGTGCGCAGCGCGGCCAACGTGGCCGCGACGTCCAGCGTGCTGCCACCACTGCGGGCAACGCCGAGGTACAGGCTGCCGTTCCGCTTGTCGCCCGGGTCGAACGTAAGGTCGTGGTCGTCAACGATGTGTGCGCTGTCGAGCATGGAGGACTCCTGGCCGTTGGAGCAAGGTGGATGAATCATTCAGCGACGCCCGCCGCCGAGCAGCGAGCCCATGATGCCGCGGATCAGTTGCCGTCCAAGCTGCGACCCGGCGGCGCGCACCACGCTTTTCAGGAGCGCTTCGCCGGCGGTTTCGCGCCCATGGCCCAGGGGGCGAGCGGCCGGTGCTTCCGCGGTTGCCTCCGCCTCGGCGCCCGGGGTTGCGGCCCGCCGGGAAGCGCGCTGCTTGAGTTTTTCATAGGCCGACTCGCGGTTCACCGACGTGGCATAGCGGGCGTGGAGTTCGCTGGCCTCCAGCAATTCCTGGCGGCGTTCGGCGCTAGCCGGTCCGATCTGCGCGGACGGCGGCCGGATGAGCACGCGTTCGACGGGCGTGGGCTGCCCTTTGGCGTCCAGGCAGGAAACCAGTGCTTCGCCGGTGCCCAGTGACGTGATGGCCGTTGCGGTGTCCACCGCGGGATTGGCGCGGAAGGACTCCGCAACCACTTTGACGGCCTTCTGGTCGCGCGGTGTAAAGGCGCGGAGCGCGTGCTGGATCTTGAGGCCGAGCTGGCCAAGGATGGCTTCGGGCAGGTCGAGCGGGCTCTGGGTGACGAAGAACACCCCCACGCCCTTGGAGCGCACGAGTCGCACCACCTGCTCAATCTTGTCCACCAGTGGTTTGGGCGTATCGCGGAACAGCAGGTGGGCTTCGTCGAAGAACAGCACCAGCACAGGCTTCTCGGCGTCGCCGCGCTCCGGCAGTTCCTCGAAGAGTTCCGACAACAGCCAGAACAGGAAGCAGGCGTAGAGATCCGGCGAGGTGCTGACCAGCCGGGTGGCCTCCAGCAGGTTGATCACGCCCCGGCCGTCCTCCGTGACCCGCATCAGATCGGCCAGCGACAGCGCGGGCTCGCCAAACACCGCGCCGGCGCCCTGGGAATCGAGTACCAGCAGCGCGCGCTGGATCGCCCCGATGCTGGTCGGCGACAGGTTGCCGTAGCGCAGTTTGAATTCCGCCGCGTTTTCGCCCACGAAGGCCAGCTGGGCGCGCAGGTCGTCCAGATCAAGCAGCAGCAGGCCGTGGTCGTCGGCAATCCTGAACGTGGCGTAGAGCACCCCGGTCTGGGTGTCGTTGAGCTGGAGGAGGCGCGCCAGCACCAGCGGTCCCATTTCCGAGATGGTCATGCGCACAGGCGTGCCGTGGGCGCCGAACAAGTCCCAGAAGGCCACCGGAAAGCTGTCGAATGCGTGGTCGAGGATGCCAGCGGCGGCGAGTCGTTCCTCAATCTTCGGCGAGGTCTTGCCGCGCTCGGCGAGCCCCGAGAGATCGCCCTTGATGTCAGCCGTGAAGACGGGGACACCCAGTCGCGAAAGGCCTTCTGCCAGTACCTGCAGGGTGACGGTCTTGCCGGTGCCAGTGGCGCCGGCCACGAGGCCGTGGCGGTTCATCATGCCGGCCAGTTGGGTGCAGGCCTGGCCACTGGTCGTCATCCCGATGGGTAGGCTCGGCGCGTTGCTCATGGGATCAGGCCTTGGTCAACGGCTTGTAGCGGATCCGCTGCGGCTGGTCGGCCTCATTGCCGAGGCGCTTGCGGCGGTCAGCCTCGTATTCCTGGTAGTTCCCGGCGAACCACAGGACCTGGCTGTCGCCTTCGAAGGCGAGGATGTGGGTCGCGATGCGGTCCAGGAACCAGCGATCATGGGAAATCACCATCGCGCAGCCCGGGAAGGTGAGGATGGCTTCTTCCAGCGCGCGCAAGGTTTCCACGTCCAGATCGTTGGTGGGTTCGTCGAGCAGGAGGACGTTGCCGCCGGCCCGCAGCACCTTGGCGAGGTGCACGCGGTTTCGTTCGCCGCCGGAAAGATCGCCAACGCGCTTCTGCTGGTCCGAGCCCGCGAAATTGAAGCGGGCTACGTAGCCGCGCGATGGCGTGGTGTAGGTGCCGATCTGCAGCATGTCGAGGCCCTCGGAGATTTCCTCGAACACTGTCTTGCTGGCGTCGAGTTCATCGCGCAGCTGGTCCACGAAGGCGAACTGCACCGTATCGCCCACGCGCACGCTGCCGCTGTCGGGGGTTTCCTGGCCGGTGATCATCCGGAAGAACGTCGACTTGCCCGCGCCGTTAGGGCCGATGATGCCGACCACCGCGCCGGCGGGGATGCTGAGCGAGAGATTGTCGATCAGCAGGCGGTCGCCGTAGCGCTTGCTGAGCCCCTCGAGTTCCACCACCACGCCCCCCAGGCGCGGGCCGGGGGGAATGTAGATTTCGTTGGTTTCGTTGCGCTTCTGGAATTCCTGCGAGTTCAGTTCCTCGAAGCGCGCGATGCGGGCCTTGCTCTTGGCCTGGCGTCCCTTCGGGTTCTGGCGTACCCATTCAAGTTCCGCTTCCATCGACTTGCGATGCGCCGACTGTTGCTTTTCTTCCACCTCGAGGCGCTTTTCCTTCTGTTCGAGCCACGAGCTGTAGTTGCCTTCCCACGGGATCCCCATGCCACGGTCGAGTTCGAGGATCCAGCCGCAGACGTTGTCGAGGAAATAGCGGTCGTGGGTCACGGCCACCACGGTGCCCGGGAATTCCTCGAGGAAGCGTTCGAGCCAGGCCACGGATTCGGCATCGAGATGGTTGGTGGGTTCGTCGAGCAGCAGCATGTCGGGCTTGGACAGCAGCAGGCG
>JAYTTZ010000116.1:0-2222 GCA_043744805.1 Gammaproteobacteria bacterium | reverse complement strand
TGCAATGATCGCGCCGCGCCGACTTGGGGAACCGACATGCTCGTATCGAAGTGCGTAGCAACTGTGGCATTGACCTGCGGTGTTCTGGCTGGCGGCAGCGAAATATGCGCCCAGTCGTATCCGGCCCGTCCAATCCGCCTGCTGGTTCCATTCGGCGCCGGCAGCGGGACCGACGTGGTGGCGCGCCAGCTCGCGCCCCGGCTCACCGAGAACCTCGGGCAGACCGTCGTAGTCGAGAACCGCCCCGGTGCCGGTGGCATCGTGGGCTCGGAAATGATCGCCAGGGCCTCACCTGAGGGTTACGACCTGCTCTTTGCCCTGAGCAGCCATGCCATCAACGCGAGCCTGTACAGCAAGCTACCCTACCACTCGAGCAAGGATTTCGCGGCAGTAACGCAACTCATCTCGGGCCCGCTGTTGCTGGTGATCAACCCTTCTTTGCCGGTCAACACGCTCAAGGAACTCGTTGAGTACGTCAAGTCGAAGCCGGGGCAGTTGAGCTACTCCTCTGCCGGCGTCGGCTCACCGACACATCTTGCGGCCGAACTCATGAAAAGCATGACGGGGGTTGACCTGGTCCACGTGCCCTTCAATGGTGCCGTGCCCGCGATCACGTCTACCGCGGGTGGCCAGACTGTCCTGTATTTCGCCGGTACCGCCTCCGCCGTGTCTTTCGTGAAGTCGGGTCGCCTCAAACCTCTCGCCGTCACCGGCACCGTGCGTTCGTCCCTCTTCCCTGAAATCCCCACGGTGGCTGAAGCGGGTGTGCCCGGCTACGAGCTGGACCAATGGTACGGCATTCTCGCGCCTGCCGCGACGCCGAAGGACGTGATTGCCCGCCTGCAAGCGGCTTTCAGCGCTTCCCTGCAGTTGCCGGAGGTCCGCGAACGCCTGCGCGCCCTCGGCGTGGAGCCGGTGGGAAGCACGCCCGCCCAATTCGGTGCGTACCTACTGTCCGAGATCCAGAAATACGAAAAGATCGTGAAAGCATCCGGCGCGAAAGTCGACTGACGTTAGCGGACCGGATTGACTACACGACAGGCCATCCAATGCATCTTGGACGGGCTCTGCCATGCCAAGCGATAACGAGGAGAGGGGAAGCGCATGAACGCCATCACGCAGAAGGGGCGGCTGCTCGACGATGTCGAACGGCTGGACCCGACCCATACCGCGCTGGTCCTGATCGATATCCAAAACGACTTCTGCCATCCCGACGGCGTGTTTGGCAGGCTCGGCCACGACTTGTCAATGATGCCTGCCATGGCGCAGAACACCCACGTGGCGCTTGCCGCCGCCCGACGCAAGGGCATCCTTACGCTTTTCGTACGTGCCACCTACGACGACGAAGTGCTGAGTGGGCCGCTCGCCGAAACCTACCATCGGCGCGGGTTCATCGAAAGCCAGTGCCTGGAGGGCAGTTTCGGCGCCGACTGGTATGCCGACCTCGGCCCCGCGCCCGGTGCGGCCAACGAAATCGCCGTCACCAAGCATCGCTTCAGCGCCTTTTTCGGCAGCGATATCGACCTGTATCTGCGCGCCAACGGAATCCGGACACTCGTGCTGTGCGGTGTGGTCACCAGTGGTTGCGTCGAGTCGACATTGCGCGACGCATTCTTTCGCGACTACTACGTCGTCTGCGCGAGCGACTGCGTGACCGAAGCCTCCCCGGAGCGGCATCAAGCATCGCTCCACAAGATCGGACAGGCGTTCGGCGAGGTACGGACGGCAGCGGCGGTTGCCGCATGTTGGGATGGCGCACGAGATGCTGTCCCGCAACGATCCTTCGCGGCCAAGCGTAGCGCCGCCCTGAGCGACCTGTCCTCCCGGCTCGATCCGGCGCATTGCGCGCTCGTGCTGATCGACTTGCAACGCGACGCCTGCGGCGTGGACAGCATCGTCGGTCGCAGCGGGGTGGACCTGATGGCGATAGCCGGCGCCGTCAAGGAGGCAGGCACCCTGCTTGCAAACGCACGTTCTGCGGGCATGCGCATAATCCATGTGCGGACCGAGTGCGGCGACGCCGAGGCGTCGCCCGCCGGCCTGTTGATGCAACATGCAACGGCGCGATGGCGTCCGGATTCCGCCGGCGTCGCTTTCCTGCCCGAGGTGGCGCCGCGCGCCGGGGAATGGGTCGTAACCAAACATCGTTCGAGCGCGTTTGTCGACACCAGGCTGGAACTCCTGTTGCGTTCCAACGGCATCGTGAGCGTGCTGGTGTGCGG
>JAYTTZ010000115.1:0-2222 GCA_043744805.1 Gammaproteobacteria bacterium | reverse complement strand
CGGCGGCGAGCGGCAAGCTCGCCAACGATTTCATCCTGCTGGCACAGACGGAAGTGGGCGAACTGAGCGAGTCGGCAGCGCCGGGACGCGGCGGTTCCTCGGCCTTGCCCCACAAGCAGAACCCTGTCGCGGCCATCGCGGCGGTGGCCGCCGCGCGCCGCGCGCCTGCGCTGCTTGCCAGCGTCTTCGGCGCGTTTGATCACGAACACGAGCGCGCGGCCGGCGCGTGGCACGTGGAAATGCCGGCGCTGGTCGAACTCTTCACCCTCGCTGCCGGCACGGTTGAAAACCTCCACTGTGCGCTGGACGGCGTGAACGTGGACATCGAGGCCATGCGCCGCAACTTCGATCTCACCCAGGGCCTGTCGCTCAGCGAAGCGGTCAGCGTGGCGCTCGCCAAGGTGGTGGGGCGCAGCGCGGCGCAAGCGCTGGTCAATCGCGCCTGCCAGGCGGTGCGGGCCGGCCAGGGCACCCTGGCCGAAGTCCTCATCACCGATCCGCGCATTACCGAAGCCCTCAGCATCGAAGGTTTCTCCCGGCTGCTCGACCCGCACAACTTCCTGGGCAGCAACGAGGCCTTGATCGACGCGGCGATTGAGCGCGCCGCGGCCCTCCTGCGTGCCTGATCTGCCGGCACTCGATATCGACCCTTACGCGGAGGATTGCCTGCGCGCACCGCAGGCCTACCACCACGCACTCCATCACCTTGGCCCCGTGGTCCGGTTGACCCGGCATGGAGTGCTGGCCGTGGGCCGCATCAGCGTGGTGGAAACGATCTTGCGCGACTGGCGACGCTTCTGTTCCGCGCGGGGCGTTGGGCTGGCGGACTTCGCACGGGAAGCGCCGTGGCGTCCGCCCAGCATCGTGCTGGAAGTCGATCCGCCGGCGCATGCGCGGACCCGCGGCGTGCTGGCCCAGGTGCTGTCGCCGCCTGCCGTGCAAGGCCTGCGCGAGACCATGACCCGCGAGGCCCGCGCCATGGTCGACGCGGCCCTCGAGGCGCGCTGCCTGGACGCCGCGCGCGACCTGGCCCAGGCCTTTCCGCTCAAGGTGTTTGGCGACGCAGTGGGCCTGCCGGACGGGCCGCGCGAAAACCTGCTCCGCTATGGCCGGATGGTGTTCGACGCCCTTGGCCCGGACAACGCGCGGCGCCGGGCCTCGCTGGCGGATGCGGCCGAGGTGCTGCCCTGGATTGCGCGCCAGTGTGCGCGGGAGTCGCTGCGCGACGGCGGGTTTGGGGCGGCGATTTACGCGGCGGCAGACGCGGGTGAAGTGAGCCTCGCGGAAGCGGCGCTGCTGGTGCGCTCGCTGCTTTCGGCAGGCATCGACACCACGGTCGCGACGCTCGGCTTCCTGCTCGAGCGCTTGTCCACGCGACCGGCGCACTGGGCCATGCTGCGCGCCAATCGCGCGTTCGTGCCGGCGGCCATCGACGAGACCTTGCGCCATGCCGCGCCGGTCCACACCTTCTGTCGCACCAGCACCGCAGAGGTGGTCATCGACGGCGCAGTCATCCCCGACGGTTCCAAGGTGCTTTGTGTTTTCGCTGCGGCGAGCCGGGATCCAGCGCGTTGGGAGTCACCCGACGACTTCGATCCCGCCCGTCCACGACGGCCGCACGTGGCCTTCGGCAGCGGCCTCCACGTCTGCGTGGGCCAAGCCCTCGCGCGGCTCGAAATCACCTGTCTGCTCGAAGCCTTGCTCGACCGGGTCGCGCGCATCGAGCCGACTGCCCCGGCCGGATTCGATTATGGCAACGCGGTAAATACCGTTGCCAAGCTGCCGCTAGAACTCACTGCGGCCTGAGCTGGCGCGGGTACCCTGCATCTACACTGGAGTTTGATTTGAAGACCAACAAGGTTGCGGCGGTCACGCTGTCGTTCTGGATCATGAAAATCAGCGCGACCACCCTGGGCGAGACGGCAGGTGACTTGCTGTCGATGACGCTCAACGTGGGGTACGCGTTGAGTTCAGCCATCCTGATGGCCTGCTTCCTCGCGCTGTTGGTGGCCCAACTGCGCCTGCCCCATTTCAATCCCACGCTCTACTGGGCCGTGATCCTGGCAACCAGCACCGCGGGCACCACGATGTCGGACTTCCTCGACAGGACGGCGGGCCTTGGTTACGCCACCGGCACGCTACTCATTGCCAGCACGCTGGCGCTGGTGCTGGCAGTCTGGCGCAGCGTGGAAGGAAATCTGTCGGTGAGCCGGATCGAAACG
>JAYTTZ010000114.1:0-2227 GCA_043744805.1 Gammaproteobacteria bacterium | reverse complement strand
TGCGGTCCGCCTCGGAAAGATCCGGCAGCCGGTAGCGGAGGGCGGACTCCAGCGAGTAGCGCACGCTGCGCTTCACGGACTGCGGCGCCAGCAAGTTGCGGCCGCGTGCAGCCACTGCGTGGTTGTCGTTCCACACCACGGCGTCCAAGGCCGGTAGCCAGCGCTCGCCGTGGGCTTCCAGCAGGATGTCGTAACGCACGCGCTCGCCCTGCACAATCACCGGCGGCGCGGGCGTGTTGCTAATCGAACCCGCACGCCAGGTGCGGCCGTCGGTGTTCCACAGGACTGGCCCACGCCAGTAGAGATCGCGAGCGGAAGGGGTAGGCCCCTTGAAGGCCACCCTGAACGCCACTTCGTCCGAAGTCCCGAGGTGCGCGATGTGTCCGATGGTCATTTCATCCGACAGCCCGGTGATGGCCGAATTACTGTCGGTCGGCACGCCCCACAGCGGCCCCGGCAGGCGTGGAAAAAGCACGAAGCAGACCGCCATCATCGGCAGGCTCTCGAGCACCATCAGCATGCCGAGCCGGGCACAACGCGTGCCCTTGAGGCTGGGTGGGGAATTCACCCGCACCAGTGCGGAGGTGGTGAGGCCGGTCACCGCCAGCAGGTACAGCGCGGTGGGAATGGCCTGCGAGAAGAAGAAGTTGGTCACCACCAGGAAGTAGGTCAGCAGGCACACCACGTAGTAGTCGCGCGCCGCGCGGAGTTCCAGGAGCTTCAGCCCCGCCATGGCCGTGAGCATGGCAACACCCGCATCGCGCCCGAGCTTGCCCTGGAAGCTCGCGTAGACGAGCGCGAACGCCGCGAGCGCAATGACCTGGAGCAACCAGAAAAGCACCGGCCGACTGCGTTCCGGCAGGGGCACGCGACCCACTGCACCGAGCATCCGCCAAGCGACGCAGGCCAGGAACCCCAGCGGCAACAGCGGCGGCAGGCGCAAGGCGTGCGGGGCCAGAGCAAGCGTTACGGCCGCCACGCACCAGCCGAGATCCCGGGGGGAGAGCTTGCGGCCTGCGTTCATGCCGGCATCAAGGCAAGTTCGCGCAGGCTGCGTTCCCGCTGGGCGGGGCCTTCGGCAGCCGGCAGCTGGAGCTTGGGCAGGACCAGTCCGTAGCGCAGGCCCGCGCGATCGGCCTGCAGTACCCAGCTGGCCAGTTGCGAAACCCGTGCCTCGGGCCCGCCCAGGCCCTGGGTGTCCAGCCAGCGCAGCATCAGCTCGCCACGCCCGCCACCGTGCAGCTGCTTGACGAACAAATCGTCACTTCGGGCCGAAGCTTTCCAGTGCACGCTGCGCAGGGAGTCACCCGGCTGGTAGTTGCGCAGGCCCGCGAAGTCGTCCACGCCGGGCCCCACGCTGCCACTGTCGTTGCTGGCGGATGCGCCTTCGCCCGGCAAGGGCAGGTTGCCTACGGCGGCGGGGTAGACGAGGCAGCGCACCCCGGGCTTGAAGTAGCCCCAGGTGCGGAACAGGCCGAGCGGGAAGCTGCTGGCCACTTCCAGTCGCCCGATTTCGAGCCAGCCACGCCGGGAGGTGGCTACCGACAGCACACCCGTGCCCCGCCCGCCCAGCACCTCGATGCACTCCCCCGCGCCTTCCTCCCGCGGTCGCCACCACCAGAACCGCCAGCGGGCGAGCAGCCGACGGAACGTGAAGGCGTAGCGGTCGAGCGCGCCGGGATCGCACAGGGCGATGTCGAAGATCACCGGCGTACCGACGTGCACCGAAGGCGCGTCCTGCACTTCAATGCCGAGGCCTTTCAGGTTCCGCCAGGTGCGGAGCATTGCCGAGAGGATGATTGCGAGCAGCAGGAAACACAGGAAGTAGGCCAGTGCGTTGTCGTAGTTGACCGCCCCGATCAGGACCAGGCCGATGACCCCGAACATCGCGAGCCCGGGGCGGGTGGGCATGATGTAGACCCGGCGCCTGTCGAGGATGTCCATGCGGCGGCGCGAGTCAGGGAACCGCCACGCCGTTCAGCAGTGACTCCACCACCGCCGTGGCGGACTGGCTGTCACTGCGCAGGCTCAGGCGGTGGGTGACGACTGCCGGCAGCACGGCCTTGAGATCTTCCGGCAGTGTGTGCCCGCGGCCATTCAGCAGCGCCCAGGTGCGCGCCGCGCGCTGGAGCGCGAGGCCTGCACGGGGCGACAGGCCGTGGGCCAGCGCCGGCAGTTCACGCGAGCGCTGGAGCACGTTCTGCAGGTAGTTGAGCCAGGGCTCGGA